>JAIBCA010000135.1 GCA_019694345.1 Pyrinomonadaceae bacterium
TTGCGGTCAATGTGACCTCTTTGGTCTTTGGCGGATAGCAGACCTCATCGGTGCATGCCTGATACTTGACGGTAACGCGGACCGAGACGCGGCTGCCGCGAAATGTCGTCGGCACCGTCACGTTAAAACCGAACGATGTGCGGCCCTCGTACACGTTGATCGTATTTTCAGAGAACGAGAATTTGCGGTTCTTGCCGCGGGGATAGCTGACCGGGCCGATCTTGACGCCCGGCGATGTCGCACGTACCACCGTCGCCACCGCGTACTCGCTGTTCGGCCGGTTCGAGTTGACATGCAGTCCGCCCGGAATGCTCAGTACGACCGTAGCCGGTGCCGCCTTTCCGCGGGTCACGGCACCGCCCGCGATCGATCCGCTGACCGACTGGGCACTGACCTGTGAAAACACGGCAGCGGCCGCTATTAAGACAATTACAAGACTAAGGTTTTTGATCTTCATATCGATTTGTTGACTATTTTACAATAAATGACGCGATCATAGCCTCGACCTTTGCGCCGAGATCCTCGCTGATATCCTCAAGTGAACGAGCCTTTAGCTCGACTACGGAGCCGTCCTTCTCGGCCAGTTTGTAAACCTCGCGAAACCCGACGCCCTTTTCGACCGATCCGGCTTCGACCAAGACGTATTTGCGGCCATCGATGACCTCGGGCGTCTCGGTCACGGGCCCGACCGCCTCGCGTAGTGCGGCAACGGCATACTTCAAATTGCGGTTGCGGTAAACGCGTGCCTCGAGCCTCGCAGCCTTGAACTCGGACGCCTCGCCGACGCCGAAATCCTTGGAATAAGCCTCAAACTCGAGCCCGTCGGGCGGAGCGATGACGTTCAGAAAACCCTCGGGTTTCTCGATCGAAAACCACTCGTTCTCGACCGTTTCGGCCTCAAACGCCTCTGCCGCGACGCGCTTGATCCGCGTCGAAGCGTAGACCATCAGGCCGACGAGTATAAGTCCCGGGATAAGCAGTTCCATATTGATCGTATGCGGCCGAGCTTTTATTCTCCGCCGCCGGCGGCCGTGCCGCGTGCCTCGTCCATTGCCGCAAGCTGGCCGCAAGCCGCATAAATATCGCGGCCTCGGGGCTGCCGGACATAAGCCGACACGCCGCGGGATTCCAAAATACTCTTGAACCGTTCGACGCTCTCAGGCGTTGACGAGTTGTAGTCGAGTTTTTCCGCTCCGTTGTGCGGGATCAGGTTGATCTTGACCCGCGACAGTTGGTATCGGTCGAGCAGACGGGCGAGCTCCGCCGCGTCCGCCGCGGAATCATTGACGCCGCCGAGCATCACATACTCGAACGTAAACCGCTCGCCTCGCCGAAGCGATCCCTCAAATTCCTTCGCGGCCGACAACAGCTCGTCCAAATTCCAGCGTTTGTTGATCGGCATCAGCTTGTCGCGAAGCTCGTTACGCGCCGATGAGAGTGAGATGGCGAGGTGCGGCCGGTTTTCGAGTTTGGCAAACTCGTGTATCTTCGGCACGATCCCTGCCGTCGAGATGGTCACGCGGTTGGGCACGATGAAGAGCCCGTTCTCGTCGGCCATGATCTCAAGCGCGGCGATGAGGTTCTCAAAATTGAGGAACGGCTCGCCCGCTCCCATTCCGACCAGATTGGTACCGTGCGGCGTTTCACCGCCGACGCCGTAAACGTCGTTGAGGACGATGATGATCTGTTCGACGATCTCGCCGACCGTCAGATTGCTCAGCAGGCCGAGCTTTGCCGTCAGACAGAAATCGCACTTGAGCGGACAGCCCGACTGCGACGAAAAGCAGATCGTATCGCGGCTTTCGGACGGGATGAAAACGGTCTCGACCGGGTTGCCGGACGCTGTTTTCATCAAATATCGCCGCGTTCCGTCGTTTGAAATGTACCGCGACGTGACCGTCAGGCGCGAGATGTCTGCCGTATCGGCGAGCCGCTCGCGCAGTTTTTTTGGCAGATCGGTGATGTCATCGAATGAACGCAGACGGCGCTCGTGAACCGCCTTAAAGATCTGTATGGCGCGGTAACGCGGCTCGCCGAGTTCGGCGGCTAACTCAACAAGCTCGGCCGGCTTGAGGCCCGTGATGTGGATCTTCTCGCTCACAGCCTTTTATTTTAGCGTAAATGGCCCGAATGTGCTTGCCTGCCAACTTTGCTAAAATCTCAAGCTGGAGATCGGATGGCGACCATTCATCGAATCACGCGGATCTATATCATGTTTGCCGCGGCCATGCTTGCGGCCGGATGCGGATTTGTCTATCAGCGTCCCGCCGCCGAGCAAGAGCCGCGATCCGCTCCGACAGCGTTGCCTGCTTCGCAGCATGAGCTGCTGCCCTTCGGCAACCCGTCAAATGCGACCACCGACCCGGCCAACGCCGACAATTATCTGATCGTGCGCGATTCGGCCGTGACCTCGTACAACGATTCACGCGGGACCGCCAACTGGGTCGCCTGGCGGACGCGTAGGAGCGACCTGGGCGAGTCGATCCCGCGCAGTATGTTCGAGCCCGATCCCGCCCTGCCGCGAGGATTTCGCCGCATTGGGTATTATGACTATTCCGGCAGCGGATACGATCGCGGCCACTTGTTGCCGAGTGCCGACCGCTTTGGCAGCCGGGAACAGAACGCCGAGACCTTTTATTTGTCGAACATCGTGCCGCAGGCCGGTGACCTAAATCAATTTCCCTGGAACGATCTCGAATCGTATGCCCGTTCGCTGGTGCGGCGCGGTAGTCAGACCTATACGATCGCCGGAGTCTATGGCGAGCAATTGCGGATCAAGGGCAAGCTGACAGCGCCGACCAACTGCTGGAAAGTGATCGTCGTCTTTCCGTCCGGACAGAGCGTCGATACGATCACAAATATTACGCGCATAATCGCCGTTGATATGCCCAACGTCGAGGGCATCGCCGACGAAAAATGGCAAAAATACCGCACGACCGTCAGAGCGATCGAGCAAAAGGCAGGCATCGACCTGTTCAGCGCTCTGCCGCGTGAGCTGCAGGACCGGATCGAGACGCGTGCCGACGGCAATTGAGATAATCTCGGCCTGGTGTACTATGTCGTTATGAAAACACTTATACTGACGCTGCTTATCACACTGTTTTCGATCCAGACCGCTATGGCACAGACAACGAAGGAAGCCGACCCGAAGGACGTCGCGACGCTCGACGCCATTATGAAGGCCGTGTACGACGTCATTTCCGGCGATGCCGGCGTGCCCCGTGACTGGAACCGGTTCCAATCGCTGTTTCACAAGGACGCGCGGCTCATTCCCGCCGGCAAAAACGCTCAGACCGGTGTTTTCGGCGCAAATGCCCTCACGCCGGCCGACTATGTAAAGCGTGCCGAGCCGGCGTTTGCCAAGGACGGCTTTCACGAACGCGAACTTGCCCGTCATGTCGATATTTACGGCAATATCGCACAGGTTTTCTCGACCTATCACGCCTTTCGCAAAAGCGACGACAAAACGCCTTTCCTGCGCGGTATCAACAGTTTTCAGCTGCTCAACGACGGCAAACGGTGGTGGGTCGTGACGATCTATTGGCAAGCCGAAACGCCCGACAACCTGATCCCGAAAAAGTATCTCAAGTCGAAGGACTAACATTGGCGTTTCACGGCCGCGGCGGCCTGAGAGCATAGGTATTACCGGATGAAACCTGAACAGATATTTACAATCGTCAATCTCGTCGCCATCGCCGGATGGCTGCTGATCGCTATCCTGCCGCGTTGGAAATACACGCGGATGATCGTGCTTTCGGGGGCGATACCGCTGCTGTTGGCGGTGCCGTACACGATACTGATCGTCCTGTATTTTGGGCAGGCTGAGGGCGGTTTTGGCTCGCTGGCCGATGTGATGAAGCTGTTTACGAACGAGTGGGCGGTGCTCGCCGGCTGGATACATTATTTGGCATTCGACCTGTTTGTCGGCAGTTGGGAGGTCAAGGACGCGCAGGAGCGAAACGTCCCGCACCTCTGGGTGATACCGTGTCTCGTATTGACGTTCATGCTCGGGCCGATCGGATTTCTGATCTACAGCATCATGCGGCTATTCCCGCAAAAGGGAGTCGAGGATGTTATCTAGCCTTTTCCGCGAGCAGCGGCACGCAATGGTCAGCGGCACCGTGTGGTTTGCGTGCTTTCTGATCACCGCGGCACTGATCTTCGTCGACGACACACCGTTTTTGGGCATTAACCGTTGGATCAAGCCGGCCAAGTTCTTTGTTTCGATCGCCGTCTTTATGTGGACGATGGGCGTTTACCTTTACTTTCTGAAGGGCCGCGAGAGTTTCGCCCGGCGAGTCTCGTGGGCATTTACTGTTACGTTTGTCATCGAAATGGTGATCATAACGACACAGGCGGGCCGCGGGGTCCGGTCGCACTTCAATCTTGATACGCCGACCGATGCTGCGCTTTTTGCGGTCATGGGCTTTGCGATCGTGATAAACACGATCATGATCGGGGCCGTTGCATACCAGTATTTCCGTGGTGAGGCCGCTCTGTCGCCAGTAATACTATGGGGCATGCGGCTCGGGCTGATCATTTGTATTTTCGGCGGGGTGCTGGGCGGCTATATGTCCTCGCAGACCGGCCATACGGTCGGGGCTCCTGACGGCGGAGTGGGTTTACCCTTTGTCAACTGGTCCACCGTTGCAGGAGACCTGCGCGTTGCCCATTTTATGGGACTGCACGCGCTCCAAACCGTGCCACTTTTCGCATTGGCGGCCGACAGACTGGGTTTGCCGGCCGCGCGAATGGCTACTTTCGGGTTCGCGGCAGTTTACACCGCCGCGGTCTGTGCGATCTTTGTTCAGGCCCTCATGGGCCGGCCGTTGATCGCTATCTGAATCATCAGCCTGCGATCGCCGCCTGTGCCGCCGCCAAACGGGCGATCGGTACGCGGAACGGTGAACAGCTGACGTAGTTCATACCCAACTTGTGACAGAACATCACGCTGTCAGGATCGCCTCCGTGCTCGCCGCAGATGCCGACCTTTAGATTCGACTTCTCTTCGCGGCCGCGTTCGATGCCCATTCGGATCAGTTCGCCGATACCGTCAGTGTCGATCGTCTGGAACGGATCGTACGGCAGAATGCCGAGGTCGAGATATTTCGGCAGAAACCCGCCGATATCATCGCGGCTGAACCCGAAGCTCATCTGCGTCAGATCGTTGGTGCCATAGCTGAAAAAGTCGGCGACCTTGGCCATCAGTCCCGCACGAATTGCGGCACGCGGCGTTTCGATCATCGTACCGTACAGATACGGTATCTTTTTGACCTTCATTTTGGCGCAGACCTCTTTATAGACACGATCGACGACGATCTTCTGGTGCGACAGCTCGTTGAAGGTACAGGTGACCGGGATCATGATCTCGGGCAGGGCCTTCTGCCCGGCTTTGATCAGTTCGGCGGTCGCCTCAAATATGGCTCGCACCTGCATCTCGGTGATCTCGGGGTAACTGATGCCGAGACGGACGCCGCGATGGCCGAGCATCGGGTTGTTCTCGTGCAGGGCAATGACGCGCCGTTTGAGCACGTTCATGCTGATGCCAAGCACCTTGCTCAGTTCCTGGAGTTTGGCCTTGTCGTGCGGGACGAACTCGTGCAGCGGCGGATCAAGCAGACGGATGGTCACCGGCAGGCCCTTCATCACTTTGAGCGTGTCCTTGATGTCCTTTTTCACGTATTTCGCGAGTTGATTGAGAGCTTCGCGGCGTTCCTTTTCCGTCTTGGCTACGATCATGCTGCGGAGATGGAACAGCGGTTCTTCGCCGCCCTCGCCATAGAACATATGCTCGGTGCGGAACAGTCCGATGCCCTCGGCGCCGAATTTCATCGCCTGGGTCGCGTCTTCGGGCGTTTCCGCATTGGCACGAACGCCGAGCACCTTGACCTTGTCCACTAGCTTCATCAGCTGGGTGTACGAGCGGTTTTTGTCGAGGTCGATGGCGACGAGCGGCATCGTACCCTCGTAAACGAGGCCCTTGGTCCCGTTCAGGCTGAGCCAGTCGCCCTCGTGGATGACGGTGCCGTCCTTGGTCTTGAACGTCCCGGCTTCGCGATTGATCTCGATATCGCCGCAGCCGACGATACAGCATTTGCCCCAGCCGCGGGCGACCAGTGCGGCGTGCGAGGTCATACCGCCTTTGGTCGTCAGAATGGCCTGGGATTTGTGCATTCCGTCGACGTCCTCGGGTGAGGTCTCTTCGCGAACGAGGATCACCTTTTCGCCCTTTTGGGCCCATGTTACGGCGTCGGCCGACGAAAAGACGACGCGGCCGAGAGCACCGCCCGGGCCGGCCGGCAGCCCCTTGGCGATCGGTTTGGTGACGACCTCGGCTTTGGGATCGAGCATCGGCAGCAGCAGCTCGACGAGCTGATTTGGTGCGACGCGCATGACGGCGGTGTTGATATCGATCAGCTTTTCGGCGTACATCTCGGCCGCCATGCGGACAGCCGCAACGCCGTTACGTTTGCCGACCCGGCACTGCAGCATATACAGTTTGCCGCGTTCGATGGTGAACTCGATGTCCTGCATATCCTTGTAATGCCGTTCAAGCCGCTTCTGAAAATCAAACAGCTCTTTGTAGAGTCCGGGCATCAGCTTTTCGAGCGTGGTGAATTTGCGAGACTGGTCGTTTTTGGAATACTCATTGACCGGTGCCGGCGTGCGAATGCCGGCGACAACGTCCTCGCCCTGTGCGTTGACGAGATATTCGCCGTAAAATTTGTTCTCGCCGGAACCGGGATCACGTGTAAATGCCACTCCCGTGCAGCAATCGTCGCCCATATTGCCAAAGACCATTGCCTGAATATTGACGGCTGTTCCCCACTCATCGGGGATATTCTCGATCCGCCGGTATTCGATGGCGCGTTTGCCGTTCCAGCTGCTGAAGACGGCGCCGATGCCGCCCCAAAGCTGCTTTTCCGGATCGTCGGGAAACTCGGAAC
>JAIBCA010000174.1 GCA_019694345.1 Pyrinomonadaceae bacterium
GAGTGCGAGTGGCAATCAATGATGCCCGGCGTCACGTACTTGCCCGTGGCGTCGATCACACGAGCACCGGCCGGAGCAGCGATGTTCTTGCCGATCTTTGCGATCTTACCGTTCTGGATCAGGATATCAGTACTTTCCAGAGTGCCTTTAGCGGCGGTCATCACGGTCGCATTCTTGATAAGGACGTCATTCTTCGCCTGAGCGAGGACAAAGGTCGGCGAAACCATGACGATCGCGAAAAGTATTAAAATTGCGAGACTCTTTCTCATCATTTTTTCCTTCAAGTTATTGAGCCTTACGGATTCCTTGTCCCTGAGAACGGAACTGCCCCCTGCGGAGAGTCGATAATGCCGCTTATCTGACTTCCGGTCACCTTTCCGCTGACCGAAATATCGATCGCCGCTCCGCCAAATTCAACACTGCTGCCGAACGAAAACCCATCCGGAGAAACGCGTCCATTTTTGATCTGCGACGATCCGAGCGGCGAGACCATAGTTCCGGATAGTGAAGGTCCGGCCTGGCTGAATGTCAACGTTGCCGCCATCGGCTCACCGGGAATTTGGATCGTAACGGAATAGCTGCCGGCAATGCTCTGGCCCGACGCGGACGTACCGCTGGCCGTAGGTGCGTTTGCTTCCCGTTTAGGCGGCTCTTTTTGTTCGAAATACTTGCCGTCAACGAAAACGTGGGTCACCGCTCGGTCTTTCCCGAAAACATCTCCTTTAACAACGACGATATTTGCGATCTTGCCTGCCTCGATCGAGCCGAGCATTTTGTCAACGCCGAGTATCTCGGCCGCACCGAGCGTCATCGCCCGAATGGCCGCGTCCTTATTCAGTCCGCTCTCGACCGCCTTGCCCGCGTTGGTGAAAAAATCACCCAGCGAACGGATGTTGTCAGACTGAAACGCAAATTTTACGCCCGCCGCGGCGAGCTTGGCGGCACACTTTGGAGCCTCAGCACGGAATCGCAAAGTTTCCATCGTTTCCGGATCGGCGTCCGGCGAGGCCGACGAGGTGCGTTTCGGCAAATTGAGCGATAGCAGCACCGCCACGTTCTGGGCCTTCAGGCGATCGGCCACTTTCCAAGCCTCGAGGCCGCCGGCGATGATCCCGTTGAGCTTAAATTCCTTGATCAGATCGAGGGCTCGGATGATCTCGATCTCGCGATTGGCCGTAAAGACCACTGGCATCTCGCGATCGATCGCCGGATAGAGAGCCTCGAGTGACCGGTCTGCCTCGGGCCTTTTCATCCCGCGTGGATTCGTCGCGTACATCTTTTCGATCTCACGCTGACGCTGGGCGTCATACAACATCTGGCGGAGAGCCGCGAACGTCCCCAAAAGCGAAGCAGGATAATTGCCGCCGCCTATGGTCGTAAATGTCACGTGCTGAGCGAACGGCGCCCTTATGACCATGGACGAAACCGAATCACCGGCCAGGTCGATCACCGCCGACCGTCCGTTAAATATACCGCTGCGTCCGGTCGTCAGTACGGTCGTAAAACCCGCGTTGCGATTTGCCTCGAATTGAGCCTCGCCGGCCCGAAGTTCGTTGACGGCCTCATCTTCAGGCCGTAATCCGGCCGGATAGTTCGAGTTTGACGTCGGTGCGGCCGCAGCCGCCGGCGTTTGCCCACCTCCGCCGCCCGGACCGCCCGTTCTCGCCGCTGCGGCAGGCATGCCGAGGTTAGTCAGCGTGTCGATGAATCCCGGATAGACCGTCAGGCCAGCTGCGTCAAACACCTGAGCGTCAGCCGGAGCGGCCGCATTTGCCCCGACCGCTTCGATCAGACCGTTTCGGATCACGACGGTGCCCTTTTCGATGGTTGCCCCCGAAACAGTGACGATCCTCGCATTTGTGATCGCATAGCTCTGGCCGTAAGCCGACGCGCCGAGCAATAGGCAGAAAGCCGCCACTAGCGGCAAAAGTAGCTTTGATCTCATAACTTTTAGCCCAATTTGTTACTGCTTTGAATGTGCTGATACGCAGAGGATACAGAAAAAGTTTCGCGCTGGCAAAAGCCGGAGCGGTGCTTTGATATCGGGATATTTTTGTTAGGTTAGCTTTTTTCGACACGGGCGATGAAGCAGCCGGCTTCCGCGTTACGAATATGCATCAGACCGACTGCCTCGTCGGCAAACAGCGATCTGATCTGTTCGTCTTCACGACCGTCGTCGATACGTACTCGCTGCCGGAGCATGCCGCCTTTATCGAACGCCTCCAAATACATAGGTATTCCGCGCAGGCCGTTGGGAAACGAGTCGCCGGCAAATCGCTCGCAATTCGATGTGTGGATGAATACCGGGCCCGGCTGAGGCAGGTCAAGAATTCCCTCGACCGGGTCGTATGTGAACGAAGTGCGAAACTCACTTCCCTCTTTGAAGGTCTCAAGACAACAGCGACATGGCCCATATCCAGTTGCCACCGAACTGAATGCCGGCAAGCTAGGAAATTGCGGCGAGATCATTGATCTGCGGACATCATGGGCAATTTTCTCAGAGATCGGGATTACTTTATATTCCATTTTTCGCTCTCCTGCCGGCCTCACGCCGACGCTTCCTTCTGTATGAGAATCTTCTTTCTCTCGATGCCCCATCGATACCCGCTCAATTTACCGTCGCTCGCGACCACACGATGGCAAGGTATGGCAAGTGCGATCCGGTTGGTCGCACAGGCACGGGCCACGGCACGCACCTTGTTCTTATCGCCGAGCATTTCGGCGATCTCCGAATAAGACACCGTTCGTCCGAACGGGACCGTTCTGAGAAGGTCCCAGACCTGTATCTGAAACGCCGTCGCACGTATATCGAGCGGGAGTTCGATCGACCGGCTGTGGCCGTCAAGATACTCAAGTATTACCTTAATGTAATCTTTTAGGGCACCGCTATCTCTCGTTATTGCCGCATTTACGAACTCTGTCTTAAGCTCTTGCTCAAGCATGCTTTCGTCATCGCCTAACCCAACGTAGCAGAGTCCGACTGCCGTTCGGCCGACCACGATCCGGCCGAGGTCGCAGGCAGTGGCCGCGTAAAATATCTTCATTCCTGCTCCACCCTTTTTATATGCCGCGGGCGTCATACCGAGATTCACTGCCGCTTTTTCGTAAAGGCGGCTGCTAGAACCGAAGCCCGCATCGTACATCGCGGTGACGACATCGCTGCCGCTGCGGACGTCTTTTTTGAATTTGTCTATCCGCCGAGCTTCTGCGTATCTCTTTGGGCTTATTCCGACAAATTCCTTAAATGTCCGTTGAAAGTGAGAAGGGCTCAAACCGGCCTCCCGAGCCAGGTCGTCTAGTGTCAGCGTGACGTCTGACCCGATCAACTCACACGACCGGATCACCATTTTCACCCGGTCATCGACAGTTTGGCCCGTCGATCGCGGCTCGCATCGCCGACACGCCCTTAGTCCGCTCTGTTCAGCCATTTCGGCGGTCGAATAGAACTCAACATTCTCCCGCTTTGGCAACTTCGATCGACACGACGGGCGGCAATAAATGCCGGTTGTCTTGACACCAAAATAGAACGCTCCGTCAAATCTTGCGTCATTTTTCTTAACCGCTTGCCAGTAGATATCGTTGTCCATAGATTGAGAGTTTATTAGCAATCTGCTGCTAAATCTATCCGAAAATTGCTGTGCAATTTTTGATGTATAATAAAGGCATGAGTTCGATCGTTCTGTTTGACGGTGTTTGTAACTTCTGCAACGGCGCCGTCAATTTTATTATCCGTCACGACAAGAAACGTCGGTTTTCGTTTGCCGCCCTACAGTCCGAGACGGGACAGCGCCTGCGGGCCGAGTACGCGATCGACGACGACATTGATTCGATAATTTTGATAGAGGACGGCCGGGCCTACTTGCACTCGACCGCCGGACTGCGGGTCGCCAAGGGCCTCGGCGGGATTTGGGCCGCGTCGTACGGATTGATCATCGTGCCCGCATTTATACGCGATTTTGCATACAGGACATTTGCCAAATACCGTTATCGGCTTTTCGGCAAAAAAGACGTTTGCATGATACCGACGCCCGACATTCGCGAACGATTTATCGGCTGAGGGGCCGTGGCTTTAGACCGCTACCGTTATCATGTTTATTATCAATATTTATGTCTGCTCATATCCGACATTACATTAATATGAGCTGATATCTCTGTTGCCTGAGACGGCACTTTAAGTGCAGACCTTATCAACAATATTTACAATACTTTACGGATATCTATTTAAGGCACTTCATCGAGCCACGGGAATATGAGTTATTCGCTGGAAACACTGGAATATCACAGGCTGCTTGAGCTGGTCAGCCGCAATGCCCAGACGCCGATGGGCGTCGAACGATTCGCCGCCTTGCGTCCGTTCGCTGATCGTTTGGCACTCGCCTCATCACTCGAGGCGATATCCGAAACCATCGCCCTCAACGAGGAAAAGCAGGTCTCGTGGTCTTTCAGCGGTATCGGGGACCCGTCCGACGCTGTCGCAATTTTGCGGATAAATAATGCGACGCTCGAGCCTTCCCTTTTGCTGGAGATCGCAAAGGTATGCAGCCAGGCTTTGTTCGTAAGATCGTCGATCCAGCCCGAAAAGGAGATCGTTCCGACCCTTTGGCAATTTATCGAGCATATTCCGCCGTCGCTTCTTACTGTGACCGAGCGTGTTGGCAAAAAGCTTCTGCCCGGCGGCGAGATCGACGATAAAGCGTCCCCCGAACTTGCGAGGATCCGGCACGAGATCAACATCCAGCGGGTACGGCTGACCAAGTCACTCGAATCGGCCATGCGGGCCGCCGGCAATGCGATCCAGGACGAGATCGTTACGATGCGAAACGACCGGTTCGTGATCCCGGTCAAGGCAGATTTTCGCGGCAAGGTATCGGGCGTGGCCCACGGCTTCTCTTCGTCAGGATCGACAGTTTTTGTCGAGCCGCTTGACGCTATCGAGGCAAACAATGAGCTCCAGAACCTCAAAGGCAGAGAGGAACGCGAGATCGCCCGAATACTATTAGAACTGACCGAGGAACTTCGCCAGCAGCTTCCGGCCGTCGAATTGGCCGTTGACGCGGTCGCCGAGCTCGATCTCATTAAGGCAAAGGTCGAATTCGCACGAAAATTCAGAGCCGTTGTGCCCGAGATCGCGGATGACGACACTCTCGCACTGTCCGATGCCCGACATCCTTTGCTTGAGGAGTCTATTCGGGCTGGAGCGTCGCCAAACGTGTCCTCTGCGAGCCCCGAGATCGTCCCGTCGAGTTTCACCCTCACTCGTGAACGTTCGGTAATGATCATTTCCGGAGCCAACGCCGGCGGAAAGACCGTTGTACTTAAGACCGCCGGGCTTTTGTCCCTGATGGCGATCTCAGGACTGCCGGTGCCGGCCGCGGGAGCCCGAATTCCCTTTTTCCGATCGATACTCGCCGATATCGGCGACCACCAGTCACTCTCCGCCAATCTTTCGACATTTTCGTCACATATGTCGAATATCGCTTCGATGCTCGGCAATTGCATTCCGCCGTCGCTCGTCCTGCTGGACGAAGCGGGAACCGGCACCGACCCCGAGGAAGGCTCGGCACTAGGCGTCGCGATCGTTGACAATTTCCGCAAAAAGGGCGCTCAGGTCATCGCATCAACGCATTATCGCGGTTTGAAAATGTATGCCGCCAACGACGAAAATGTGATCAACGCTTCGGTCGAATTTGACGAAAAAACGCTGCAGCCGACCTACAAGCTGCTACTCGGGCTTGCCGGAGCTTCAAGCGGTATCGAGATCGCTCATCGATTTGGCATCGCCGACGAAGTGATCGCCAACGCCCGTGAGCACCTCGATATTTCGGCGCAAGAAGCCGAAAACTACCTTAAAAAGCTGCAGGTCGAAACGCGCATCGCGACCGACCTTCGCATCGCTCTCGAAGAAGAACGTGACGCTGTCGCGATGAAATATGCGGGACTCGAGATCGAGGCCGTCAAGAAAGAAAAGGCACGGCAAAAGGAGTTCGAAGCCGAGTTGGCAAAGGCGATAGATGACTTTGACCGTCAGTCGAGGGCATTTCTGCAGACCATCGAGGACAAGGCACTTAAGAACCGCCTCGACAAAGAACGCCTTTCGCGCAAGGCCGAGCTGAACCGCGCGGTGATCGCAAAAGTAGCCGACGCAGGGACACCGCGACGCGGGGACAAAATAGCGAATACACGACCGGTAGGGAGTGTACCGAACGAGGAATTAAAGGTCGGCTCTAAGGTCATCACTTCCTTCGGCAACGTTGGCGTTATCGAGAAGATCGACAAAAATGTCGCCGAGGTTCTCGTCGGCAATCTCCGCCTGCGGGAAAGGATCGCTGACCTCCAACTCGTTCCGCCTGACGTACTTGTGGCCAAGAAGGCGGAAACACGGGCCGCGGGCCGTGTCTCTGATGGAAGAGACATCGACGGATACGACAGCCCTGCGGAACTTAATCTGATCGGCAAAACGACGGCCGACGCCGAATACGAACTCGACCGATTTATTGACGAGTCGTATATGGCCCGCACGCCGCGCATCCGTATTATTCATGGTTTCGGCACCGGCGCACTGAAGAATTACGTTCACCATTTCCTGAAAAACAGCGAACTCGTTGAGCGGTTCGAATTCGCCCCTTCGTCACAGGGCGGCCACGGAGCGACGATCGCCGAGCTAAAGCAATGATGGACATAGATGCAATTCTGTGCTATCCTTGCAACAGCCGCGCTCCGGCCGGTTTTGTGTTCTAATGGATGTAAGAGAAGTTTTTTAAAAAAGTAGCGAAAACACTCGCTTTTGCCGGCATAAACGTTGCAAATAAAGATAGTTGCGTGTCCCACCGCCCCTCTGGGACAAGATGGGACAAGTTTTAAACAGCCGGCCGCGTGGCCGATGTAACTCCCCTATTTACAATAAAATAGGCATAGAATGCT
>JAIBCA010000142.1 GCA_019694345.1 Pyrinomonadaceae bacterium
AATTCAGCGGGCTTGTCGATGAGCGGATCAGATCGATCCGGCGGTCGATACCGCGTAATGAAACGATCGATATTCCGCAAGG
The DNA here is from genome assembly GCA_019694345.1 of Pyrinomonadaceae bacterium. Classification (GTDB taxonomy): domain Bacteria; phylum Acidobacteriota; class Blastocatellia; order Pyrinomonadales; family Pyrinomonadaceae; genus OLB17. Next base: position 83 of record JAIBCA010000142.1, read on the forward strand.
CGTGGTCGAGACCAATAACGTCTGGCTGCACGACGAGCTGGACCTATACGAAAAAGAGACCAATATCTCAAAACGCGATGTTATCGCCCGGCGGATCATAGAGAGGTTGCTCGGCATCGAGGCCGGCATTGCCGAGTTGAACGCCGCCGCGGCAGGAGCGGCGTCAAAGGACGCCGAAAAGCAGAAGTTGGCTGAGATCCTACGACGACCGGAATATCAGAAGCCGGCCGATGCGGGAGAAAGTTTGTTTCAGAAATGGCGGCGCGAGTTTCTCGAATGGCTGGCGAAGATGTTTCCCAGGGTCGCGATCGAGCCGTCTGAGCCGTCGGGTACAAGTTCGCTTTCGATCATCCTGCAGGTCCTACTATACAGCCTGCTGGCACTGGGGCTGGGATATCTGCTTTACCGATTCCTGCCGTTCTTTTCGACTCGATTCGGGGGGCGAAAGGGCAAGGCCGAAGGTGACCGGATCATTCTCGGCGAACGAGTAGCTGCCGATCAGACCGCTGCCGACCTTTTTGCCGAAGCCGAAAGATTCGCCCGCGATGGCGAGCTGCGCCTGGCCATTCGCAAAGGTTACGTCGCACTATTATGCGAACTGGCCGATCGAAAGGTGATCGGACTCGCCCGTCACAAAACGAACCGAGATTACCTCGTGGATATGCGCAAAAAGACCGATCTGTTTGAAGGTATGAAGCGGCTGACGACCAGCTTCGAGCGGCATTGGTACGGAGCTCAGACGGCGGATCGGCAAGAATGGGAAGACTTTTGCGAGCGTTACAAAAAGCTCGTTGGCGGTGCCTAGACGATACTGGTGAAACAGAAATTTATCATTATCACAATATTTGTCCTGACGGCGGCGGCGCTCGTCGGGCTGAATGCCGCGTCCTACACCCAAAAACAGCAGACGCCCGAAAATGAGGCGACGCCAAATCGATCATCCTTTAATCCCGGACCGACCGGCACACAGGCATTTTACACGCTGCTCACCGAGACCGGGCGCAAGGCGGTCCGGTGGCAGGAGCCGGCGGACAATCTCGTTGCCCGCAAGCGCGATGTTCCCGCGACATTTATCATTATTGGCCCGCTGAGGCGCGAATTTGGCGAGCAGGAAGTGAGCGGGCTAATGCGGTGGGTGTCGTCGGGAGGACGGCTGGTTTTGATCGATCGCGAGCCGGTCGAGAGCCTGGCGGTAACGAGTTCGAACTGGAAGGTCGAGGTCGCACCGCAGAATCTGCTGTCGCTTTTCGACACGGACCCGTCCGATCAGGCGGCGATGACCAAGTCAATGGCGGCGGTAAGACCGGCACAGCCGAGTGTGCTGACAAGCGGTGTTAACGCCGTTCAGTTTTCTCAGTTTGCGGCCGCGATCAAGATCGAATCGTTATCAGCTGCGGCCAAGAGCCCGGCGAACGTCGGGCCGCTGCCGAAACCGCAGCCCGCAAAGACGCCTGCAGCGGACGAAACCTCGCAGGACGAGTACACGGACGAGATGCCGTCAGAGCCCGGGCCGGTCATCCATTTGGCAGCCGGCGGCCGCAACGTGTTGGCCGAAATGCCGTATGGTGCCGGAAAGGTCATCATCCTCTCGGACCCGTTCGTAATTGCCAACGGCGGGATCGGCATCGCGGATAACGCACGTTTAGCGATCGATCTTGCCGAAAGCGGCGGCGGACCGATAGCGATCGACGAGTATCATCACGGTTACGGAGCAAATAACAATAGGCTTTTGGAGTTTTTTGCGGGCACACCGGTCATCGCGATATTTTTCCAGTGTCTGGTTTTGGCGGGATTGGTCTTTTATTCCCGAAGCCGGCGATTTGGCCGTCCGGTTCCGTACGCCGAGCCTGATCGGTTGTCAAAACTGGAATATGTCGGCGCTATGGCCGAACTTCAGCGTCGAACACGGGCGTTGGATCTGGCCCTTGAAAATATCTACGGCGACTTCCGACGGCGGGCAGGTAAGCTGTTCGGATTGGACATTCACTCGGTGTCCCGCGGCGAACTGGCGGCGGCGATCGCCGAAAGAACTTCGCTTGGCCGCACCGAGATCGAGAGACTCCTCGATAAATGCGAGGATATATCGGCCGGCGAGCGGACGAACGATCGCGAGGTCCTGGATTGTGTCCGATCGATCCGCAGGATCGAATATCGTCTGGGGCTGCGCAAGGAGCGGACTGAGAACTGATGCCGCTAACCGATCTGATATCGCTCGTCGCCATTTATCTTGTGACCAGTGCGGTCGGTGTGGTCACCGGCAGCAATTCGCTGATCGCCGTGCCGGCGATGTTCCAATTCGGCGTACCGGCGAGAGTGGCGGTCGCGACAAATATGTTCGCTCTGGTATTTATGTCGGTCGGCGGCACGATACCGTTTCTCCGAAACCGAACGATCGACGTCAGACGGATCTCGCCTCTTCTTTTGATAACGCTGGCAAGTTCGGCTCTCGGGGCGTTGCTCGTCGGATACATTACCGATCAGGGGCTGAAGCTGATAGTTTCGGCCGCGATGATAGCAGTTTCGATCTTCATTCTTGTCAAACGTGATTCGGGTATCGATCCGGAACAGGCGGTAACGAGACGGTCGCTGGCCATATCATTCGTTTTGACTTTCATTCTGGGCGTTTACGGCGGACTCTTCAGCGGCGGTTATGTGACGATCCTGACTGCGGTACTTGTGGCCTTTTTTGGGATGACGATGTCGCAGTCGGTCGCCTCGACCAAGCTGATCAACGTCGTTTCGTCAACGATTGCCACCGCTGTATTTATGTGGCAAGGTTTAGTGGATTACAAACTCGGGGTGATCCTCGGCGTGACCATGTTTGTCGGAGCGTTCATTGGCGCCCATTACGCGACCAAACTCAGCGACGTCTGGCTCAAGCGGATCTTTCTGGTGACCGTATTTCTGTTAGCGATCAAGACCCTTTACGATTATTTTTAACTTTTACGATGCTTAATTACACACCCTCAACCGTTGCCCACATTGTCAACGAATTGCGTAAAACGATCGTCGGTCAGGACGACGTTATCGAACAGATACTGGTGGCATTTCTCGCCGAGGGACATGCTCTGATCGAGGGCGTGCCGGGGACGGCAAAAACACTGATCATCAAGACTCTGGCCGCCGCCGTCGGGGCCGGTTATTCGCGGATCCAGTTCACGCCGGACCTGATGCCCTCGGATATCACCGGCACCAATGTGTTTAATATGCAGACGTCGGAGTTCACGCTGCGGCAAGGGCCGATATTTACCGATATCCTGCTCGCCGATGAGATCAATCGGACCCCGCCGAAAACGCAGGCCGCGCTGCTCGAAGCAATGGAAGAAAGGCAGACGACGATCGATGGCGACCGGCACCAACTTTCGCCGATCTTCACGGTGCTTGCGACCGAAAATCCGATCGAATATGAGGGAACGTATCCACTGCCTGAGGCTCAACTCGACCGGTTTTTGCTAAAGATACTGATCGATTATCCCGAACATTCCGAGGAAGCCGAGATCGTCGCGCGTTGGGACGCAGGTTTCAATTCGAGGCATTTTGAGCGGATGGATATCACGCCGCTCGGCGATCCGTCGGCGTTGCAGCAGTGCCGGATGGAGGTGCGAAATATGCGCACCGAACCAAGTGTCCAGAAATACATCGTTGAGATCGTTCGCAAAACGCGAAATCATGGATCGATCCTTTACGGCGCAAGCCCCCGAGCGTCGATCGCCCTGCTTTTGTGTTCCAAAGCATTGGCGGCGATCCGCGGCCGCGATTTCGCGACGCCTGACGACATTCGTGACGTCGCGCTTCCGGTCCTGCGCCATCGGCTGGCGTTGCGGGCCGAGGCAGAGTTAGACGGCTCGTCGGCCGACGTTGTGATCGCCGATATCATACGAACGGTCGAAGTGCCGAGATGATCTGATGCACAGAAGGGCGAACTTACTGCTACTGATAGCGATCCTGTTCGCGGCGGCGAGTGTCTTTGCCGGCGGAAAAGTACCTGATTGGATCCTTCGCGAAAAATTTGTCCGTGCATGCGCCGACGGCGATACGGCCGCTGTTAAGCAATTGCTGGATCAAGGAGTCGCTCCTGACAGCCGCGATATGTTTGGCCAACCAGCGATATTCCGAGCCGTCGGCTGGAGGGCGGACTACGAAAAACAGGTCGAAATAATCAAGCTGCTGCTCGCGGCCGGGGTCGATATCAACACCCGAAATGAGTTTGGCAGTACGCCGATCTTTATCACCGCCGGAAACCACTACCGGCCGTCACCGCCTCACCTGTTTCTGTTGGCAAGCGGAGCGGACCGTGACGTAAAGGACTATTGGGGACTCTTGTTCGAACAGCGGCCTGAATACTCGCTATTTGTTAAGCCAAAACCGGAAGAAGAGGCTTGGCGGCTATTGCTTGAGGGCGACCTCGGTCAACTCGGTCAAGAACAAGCAAAAATGCCGCGTCATTCCAACACGGCGACGTTCGGTATGGCGATGGCGTATTATGATGTCGATCTTCGCGTCCCGGACGGGTTTATCAATGAGTTTGACGTCGATGCCAATGGCGAAACACTTCTTTTTTACAAGGTGAGCAGGCTCCGTTTTGGGGCAAATGAGTTTGACGAACCAAATCCCCGCCTTGCTAACGTGCAAAACAACGCCGGCGAAACCGCACTGATAAAGGCCGCGATGTTCGACAATGACCTTTATATCCTGAAACTCGTCGGCATGGGGGCAGATCCGAATATTCGCGACAAAGCGGGCAATACGGCACTCTGGTACTCGGCAAAATATGACTATTTTATGTCGACGCTCAACCTGCTCGGGGCCTCGGGTCAGGGATCAGCGGCCGCTGACGGAACGACGCCGCTGATACTCGCCGCCAAACTCGGCAATCTACGATCGGTCATGGCATTTGCGACGGCTAAGCAGATGGCCAAATCACCGCCGCCGAAGCCGCAGGTGCCAAAATACTATAAAGAAACGACCCAGACGATCCTGGCACGGATGCGGGCGATCGATCCTGACAGATCAGACGCGATCGGGCGAACTGCCCTAATGTACGCCGCCGAGGCCGGCCACGCCGATATTGTTAAGGCTTTGCTGATAATGGGGAGTTCGCGATCAAAACGCGATCTTAAAGGGAAGTCTGCCGCAGATCTCGCCCGGGCCGCCGGCAAAAACAACATTCTGAAGTTACTCTCCACAAGGACCCGTTAGGTTCATTCTTCGGCCGGCTTTTTGACCACAGCGGCCGGTTTTTTCGGCTTGGCCGGATCGGTCTTTGGTTTTGTGGTGTCAGACGCCGGACCCGAGGGTGCAGCAGCCGGCGTTGCGGACGGATTCGGCGTTCCGGTTGGTTTGACCGAGGTGTTTGCCGACGGAGTTTTGGGGGTCGGCGTCGCCTTTGGCGTCGTTTCTTCGGTTTGCGGAATCGGCACCAGAATTACGCCGCCTTCGTTCGGCATGAATACGCTGCCGCCGTTTGGGTCCACCGTGACGGTCTGTCCGCCAGGCGGTATGTACTGCGGGGGCTGCGGGCCGCCGACCGGCGGGCCGGGCACGACCGAGCCCGAAAGCGGAGCTCCGGCCGGCGGCATTCCGCCGTTGGCCCACGCATTGAAGCCGTCCCCGCCAGGGATCGTTCCCGGCAATTCCATCGAACTGTTGGGAACAAGCGAAGCGTCGCCAAGGTCGCCGAGTTTGGTAAGTGCATCCTCCTGGGCTCCGGTCGCCGGATTGATCGGCTGAACGGGTAAACTGTTTGCGTCGGGGGCGAGGCTCGCGGTCGGATTGGTCTGGCGGACCGTTGTCACATATATCAATGCTGCGGCCATGATGACAACACCGGCGATCGCGATGGCCGCGGTCTGCCATTTGCTGCGGCCGGCAGCTGTGGCTGCCGCCGTTTGGGCAACGGACACTGCCGGGATGTCAACGCCGATCTCGCTGCCGATACGGGCAAGATCCTCTTCGAGATCAGCCATCGATTGATATCGCAGATCGGGATTGCGGGACATCGAACTCAATATGATCGGTTCGATCTGCGGATGGAGGTCGTGCCTGAACGCCGATAGTGGCGGAGGCGGTTCGGCGGATTGCCTCGCGATCATATCGGCAGGTGTGCTGCCGCTGTAGGGGCGTTCGCCCGCAAGCATCTCATAGAGCATCACACCGAGCGAGTAGATATCGGACCTTTCGTCAAATGTCGGGGGAACGGCGCATTGCTCGGGCGAAAGGTACCCGGCCGCTGACATTGAGTTGCGGGCATGTGTGCGAGCTCCGAAATCAAACACCTTTGCAAACACTCCGGACTCGCTGTCAACAAAGACCTTATCCGGATTCAGGCCGCCGTGAACCAAACCGGCTGAGTGGGCCGTCGATAGAGCAGAAGCGGCCTGTTTGGCGATCGATATTGCGTCCGCGACAGACATCTGGCCACTCTCGCGGAGCAATGCCGACAACAAGCCGCCGTCCGTCCCCTCGTAAACCGAGTGCGGCGTGCCGTGATCGTCAAGACCGATCTCTAAATTGTTTAGTATATTTGGATGTGTTACCGCGGCGGCGGCATTCTCATCGCGCAAAAAGCGGTCCACGTAACGCTGGTCAATGGCCATCGCCGGGGCCAGGGTCTTGATGGTAACAGGCACGCCTGTTCCGAGGTTGATGCCACGATAAAAATCGCCGACCTCGGTCTCGCGGATCAACGAATCGATCCGGTATTTACCCGCAATAATTTTTCCTATTAGATCGCCGATCATCAAATATTAGAACGGTTTCAACGCCGGCAAGTTGCACATTTTTACCGCGAACCGCTGTTAATGTTGTATCACAACGTGTGGCCAAACTAAATACGGACGAGCCTCGGTCCCGAGGCTCGTCCGCAAGTTGTTCTGATCAGACTTTGAATTAGAGCTTAACGAAGACGATAAGCAGTGCGAACAGCACGAGTGACTCAATAAGAGCCAACGCGATGATCATCATCGTCTGAACGGTGCCGGCAGCACCGGGGTTACGGGCGGCACCTTCGGCGGCACGCGAACCGACGAGGCCCTGAGCGATACCTGCCAAGCCGGCAGCCAAGCCGAAACCGATGCCGCCGCCGATTGCCTTAGCCGCCAGAACGGTCGATTCATTATCGGCAGCACCTGCCTGAGCCATCGCGGGAATAGCCGTCAAGGCCAGTGCGAGCGTTGCAAAAAATACGTATTTCAATTTGTTCATCTTTATCTCCTGTTTTATCAAATAGAAGCTGACGGATTCGAAATTCAAAAACCTGCTCGCGGGGTATAAGTTCGCCTCACTTCCGGTATGCACATGGATTTTATACTCCGTAGAGTCCAAGGCTCCTGATGCGTGCGGGCATAGTTGCTATAAAACGCAAGTTCTCAAATGTCCGAAGCTCGTCGTCTTCGGGGTTATCGAGGCCCAAAGATCAGGCCTCAGATCCTTATGCGTGAGCTGCGACGGCTTCGCCGTGAGCTTCAACGCCGTGCTCGTCATCGTGTTCATCGTGATGAGCGTGCGAAACTTCGCCAAGATAGATCGTGGACAAAAGCGTGAATACGAACGCCTGAACAAATGCCACGAAAACGCCGAGCAATGTCAGCACCAGCGGCAGCACGAAGTGCGTGATCGGCGGTGCCAGATTGGTGATCTCGACAAAGACCTTCTCGTCCGAGAACATGTTCGCGAAAAGTCGAACGCCGAGCGTGAACGGCCTGATCATGTTACTGATCAACTCGATGGCAAAGATCAGCGGTGTGATGATCAACGTCAGCAAGAAAGGCAGTTTGGGCCCGGCAAGGTGTCCAAGATGCTTGAGCAGGCCGTTCTCGGCAATACCGACGTAGTTATAGTAAACAAATGACGAGATGCCGAGTGCAAAGGTGACGTTGACCGACGCCGTCGGCGACATGAACATCGGGAACTGACCCATCAGGTTCGAGACGAGGATCAGGATGGCGAATGTCGCAACAACGGGGAAGTATTTGAATCCGTGTTCGCCAACGATGCTGACGACCAGGCCCTTGATGGCCAAAAAGCCAGCTTCGAGTGTCAACTGGCCCGGTTTGGGGTCGTCCTCGGACAATTTGCCTTTGAGCAAACGGACCGCGACGATCGTCAGGATACAGGCGATCACAAACATGATCGTGTACCATGGGATCGCGTTCTCAGGTGAGTACTCCGAGGCAAACACCTTTTCGGGCGTGGTACCGAATTTCTTGAAGAACGCCACCCAGAACGGACGCGTATAAGCCATCTGGAAATGATAGATCGGCTCGCCAACGTAGTGGTTAATAAACTCCACGATCAATGGCGTATGGTGTCCGCCGCCTTCTGAAAATAAAAACATCGCTAAAATTCCCGTTAATTAGAACTATAAAAAATACTTAAAAGACCCTCGATGACCACGGCAAACGCAAACGACGCGAGACCGAGGATAATGCCCGTTACCGGCAAGAGTCCGGTAAAATAGAAAAACGCCGCAAACGCTCCAACGGCGACATACCTCAACAAATATCTTGCCGCCAGTAACGGCGGCCGATCTCCGCCGGCAAATGCCTCAAAAATGGCCTTGGTCGAGCGTCTCTGCCAAAAAAAATTGATAAATGACGCCGCTCCGCCAAATAAGACCGCGACCCCGAATCGCCCGGAAACGAACATCGTTCCGGCGATCGAACCAGCCGCAACAACCGCGCCCATTATGAACAAGATCCTCCGCTGCGAAAGTTCGGGCGGAAGAGGTTGCTCTGTTGTCAAAGGATCAAGGTCGTCGACCATCACAAAACCTACATTTTACAAAGAAACGACGCAAATTTCAAAGAGGGGAACACAGGAGTGGCCGCGCCGGCGGCTATGTGTCGTCGTCGTCGTCCGAAAGCAACGATCTGATCGCCGGTTTCGTGCTGTCGGAGCCGAATATCTGCGAGGTGATACGGAAAAACTGAATGAATCCGATGATCGATCCGATGACTATGCCGCCGACCAATCCCCATGGCGAACTTCCGAGCAAAAGATCCGCAAGCCATCCGAGGAACAGCGTGAACGCAATTGATGAAAAAAAAACGATGCCCGCCGACCATGCCAGGCCGCTGCGGCGGATCGTCTCGTCCGGACTGATCGGTGAATACTCAGCCGGAACAAACGGCGGTTCGGCCGGAAAGCCGTCGGAATGGTCGCCGTCGGCCCGATAATTGGGCGTGTCCTTTCCCTCCGGTGCCCCTGACAGGTCTGCCGGCGGCTCGGTCGGTCGGGTCGGCCACTCATTGAACCACTCCTTAAGATCAGCTTCGTCTATCTTCTCGAGGTGGTCTTCGGTTTTGTCAGTTTCGTCCATTCGCTAATCGGCTATGATGACAGTTTCACGATGCGATTTCAATACATAAAGGGTGCCGCGCCATCTGAGGCGTCTCGAGAATAATGCGGCCGCGGCATTGTAAAGGAATATCGCAGGCGTTACTGACCAAAGCGTAAGTTGCGTCCAAAACTGAAGATCGAGCATCGGCATATGATCTTTGAGCACGAGTCTGACCGCATTTAGCCGAAGCCATGCTTTGCCGACGCTGCAGATCGATACGATCGCGATCGTGGCAATGCTGATCCAAACGATCAGGTCATTTCGAGTAGAAAGGGCCGCTATCAGAACCGCTGCCAACATGACCGTACAATAAAGACCCGAACCGACAAATGACAGTACCCACAAGGGTGATGCGTAAACTCGTGTGATCTTCATCTGGCGAGTTGTGAATTCGAGCATTTCCCGAAAAGTACAGCCCTCGACCGATGCGGTCAGTGCCGCCGGAACAAAAACGATCGGCCGGCCGGCATCTTTCAATACTCTTGTAACGGCAAAGTCGTCTGATAAAGTGCCCTCCCATTTTTCGCGGATCTCAAGACGTTCGAAGGTGTCGCGTGAGATCGCCATTGCACCGCCCCAGCAAAAGTTGCTTCTCGTGCTTGGGCCGAGATTCGACGCTACCGATGCATTCCAGACCGAACGAAGCTCAGATGCGAGGGTCTGGTGGGGTGAAATGAACCACCGATATCCGGTCGTTGCCCCAATGTTCGGGTCCGAGAGCGGTGCGACGAGGCTGGCGAGCCAGGATGCCGACGGCCGCGAATCGGAATCAACAAAGGCGAAGACCTGTGACCGGTCGCTCACGTATTTGACAGCCTCGCGAAGATTTTCGACCTTTTGGCTTGAACGGACGGCACGCGGTGCGACCACGAGCCTTGTATTCGAAAAACCCGCGGCAGAACTCTCGATGATCGGGACGGCGTCGTCGTTTTTGTCATCGACGACAAAGATCACCTCATATGCCGGATAGTCTTGCGTGAGCAATGCCCGCAGATTTTCCGGCATGCCCTGATCGATGCCGCGACATGGAGCGATGATCGAGGCGAATGGAGTAAAATCAGACGGGCGCTCGGACAACGAACGGCGAAAAAATCGAAGGTAGTCAAAACCGCCGATGAGCGATCTGAAACTGAAATATATCAGCAGGGCAGCAAAACCACCGAAAACGTAAGTCATTTGGCACCTTGCCCGCCCAACATTTCCTTCAGATATTCGACGGTCTTTTGCGTGGCTCCGCGATTCTTTAACATAACGTCTGCAGCGTTTGCCGCGATCCGGCAACGCAGATCTTGATCGTCGAGCAGCTTTGAGAAAACCGCGGCGAGCTTTTCGGCGACCTCGTTATCCGGACACACAGGCAACTGAATGAGGGCAACATGTTTCAAGAATTCGTCGACGGCAGACGTAAAATTCGACGTGTGTGGGCCGGTGACGATGGCTTTGCCGGCCGCGGCGGGTTCGAGAACGCTCTGGCCGCCATGCTTTATGAGACTGCCGCCCACAAAAACGATATCGGCGAGCGAAAGTGCCGAACGAAGTTCCCCGATACTATCCAGGAGGATAACCTCAGCACTCAGGTCACGGGCGGACGACGTTTCGGACCGTCTGGCCCATGCAAACCCATATCCCTTGATCGTGTCGGCGACCGAACGAAACCGCTCGGGATGCCGAGGTGCGATCAAAAGCCTCGGCAGCGCGCCTGACTGTTTCCAAACGCGGTTGAAGGCATCGAGTATCCACTTTTCCTCAGGATCGTGGGTGCTGGCCGCAACGATCAGCGGTGTCTCGCCCGTGATCCCGAACCGGGCCCGAAACCCGGCCGCGAGGGCATCTTCGCCTGCCGCCGGCTGATCGAACTTAATATTTCCGGTGACCTTGACCTTGGTCGCTCGCATGCCAAGAGCCATAATGCGTTTAGCGTCAAGATTGGACTGCATCAATGCGAGGTCCGGATATGAGAGGACCCGCCGCATAAATTTCTTTATGTAGCCAAACCGCTTGTACGAGCGTTCAGAAATGCGGCCATTAACGATAGCGACCTTGGAGCCGCTTTTGTTCGCCTCACGAAGAAAATTGAACCAGATCTCGGTCTCAAGCAGAATGACGACGGACGGAGCGAAACGCCTCAATGCCCGCCTGACGCTGAATTTCCAGTCGAACGGAAAGTAAAAAACGAGTTCCGCCTGCTCTCCGAATGCCTCTCGGGCAAGTTCCTGGCCGGTCCTGGTCGTGGTCGAGACGATCAGCCGAAACGGTTGAACACCGCCGGCAAGTTGTTGAATGAGCGGTCGGGCGGCATTGGTCTCGCCGACTGAAACGCAGTGGACCCAGACGACCGGGCGGCCATCTTGTTCAAACGACGGCAGCGATCCGAGTCGCTGGGCAAATCCGGCAGCGTATTTTCCCTTAAATATCGCGTCGGAGATAAAACGCGGGAGCAGCACCACAAAGGCGATGGTCAAAATGATGCTGTAGAGGAAAAACATTGTCCAGACATCAGAAACCGGGGCCCGCCGCCTTAAAAAAAGGTCCGGGCCCCGGCGCAAAACTATCGGACAGGAATGCTATTTAACGCGTTCCATGTACCGTGCTTCCGTCGGGTTGACACGGATCTTTTCGCCCTCGACGATAAATGGCGGTACCGATAGGGTAACGCCGTTTTCGAGCGTTGCCGGCTTGTTCGAATTCGAAGCCGTCGCGCCCTTCAAAGGCGGATCGGTCCGGGTGACGGTCAGATCCATCGTTGCGGGCAGAGCGACACCGATCGGAGTGCCATTGTAAAACTCGACCTCGATCTTGAGACCCGGCATCAGCCACTGGGCGGCATCACTCAACTCTTCTTCGGTCAGAGCCACTTGCTCATACGTTTCGGAATTCATAAAGTGATGGTGCGACCCGTCAGAGTAAAGATACTCCATCTTGTGCTGTTCGAGCGTGATCTTCTCGAGCGTATCGTTCGAACGAAAGCGATATTCGAACGAGTTTCCGGTAAGCAGATTGCGAAGACGAGCCTGGACCATTGCCCGCAGATTGCCCGGTGTGTGGTGATGAAACTCCATCACCTTTACGGGGTTGCCCTCATGCAGGATAACCATCCCTTTTCTGATATCGTTTGCTGAAATTGCCATAAAAAGGTTTATTACTCCGTGTTAAATAGATAGCTGCACCCGACCCGGCGCAAAGGAGTAAGTTTATTTTCTGACCGCCTATTTGTCTAGCGAACTGTGACTTTTAACCTGAATCGCCCTCGCCAGCGGTCGGCCTTTTGGCACTCGGTGACTATTATTCGGTAGTCGCCGGCCTCGGTCGGCGCGACCTCATGGCGGTTGTGGCACGACAGATCCATGTCCCCAACAAACGGCTCACCGTCAGGTTTGATCACCTCGACAGTGATCGGCCGACCGCCGGCCTGCTCGGTCGACAACGTTTGCCCCGCCCGAACCTTGATAACGAACGTCCGCTTATCCTTGTAACCGTTTAGCGAACCCGCGACGACCGCACTGACTGCACCGCGGGTAAAGTGAATGCGGCTGACGCTCTGTGCCGAAGTATCAAAGCTAAATATCGCGATCACCGCAATGATCGTGAATGTTAGCAACGCAAATCTGGTCAATTGTCCGATCATGTGGTCATTTCTTCGTGAACGGCAGCGGCGGCGGTTCCTCGCCTTCCTTTGGATACGATTTGTTCATGCTGTCATAGATCATGACGATCTTGTCGATCCAATCTTTGGCCTCTTTATTCTCGGCGTCATACTTGATCGTCCGGCGATAATCGCCGAGTGCCGAGGCATACTGACGAGCATCGGTGAGTGCCACGCCGCGCTTCAAATAAGCCTCGGCGAGTGCCTTTTTCGCGGCCGGATCATTGGCCTTGCCGGCGAAGGCCTTTTCGGCAGTTTTGATCGCGTCGTCAAATGCCTTGGTGTCGATCGGGTCGCCGCCCTGAGACCATTTGGTCTTGTCGCCGCCAGTCGATGGCGGCGTCTGGTTTTCTGTCGAGTGGGCAACGACCGTCTGCGAACGCTCCGGACGCGACGAATTCGAATTTTGCTGAACCGGCTGCGGCGACGTCGCGCAGCCGATCGATCCGGCAACGATAGTTAATGCAATTAGATACTTCATAATGGATTGGTCTTATCGATAAAGGGCCTTGCCTGAACAATATACAACTTGCCATTCATTATACCCCATTCAATGTCCTGTTCGGCCTTGCCGCCGAAGATGCCGCGGATCAAGATCGCCGTTCGTGCAAGTTCGCGAGCCTGAGCATCGGTAAGAACGCGCTTGTTCGGCCCGGCACATTTGTCAGCGGTTTCCCTAAGGTCGCCGTTCAAGTCAAACCGGAGAGCATTCGTCTGATCCGAGAGGGTCATAACGATGACCGAATTAGAGCGCGGATTAAAGAGTATCTGCTCCGGGATACCGGTGTTATCGACGACCTTCGAATTATGGCCGCAAACCGCGCTGATATAGACAGAATTCTTGCTTTTGACGTCAAACGGGTCTTTTGAGATCATGACGCCGCCCTTTTCCATATCGACACCGAGTTGGATCAGTGCCGACATGTACACATCGGTCTGGCTAACGTAATTGCGAACGCGGGCCTCGTATGCCTCAAATTTCCAAAGTGAAGCCCAAACTTTTTTGATCGCCTCGATCAGCTTGTCATCCTCACGGACATTCGGGACGCTCGAGTAAAGCCCGGCACCGCTGAAATTAGGCAGATCCTCCGAATTTGAGGAACTCCTCACAAAAACGGGTTTGCCGCCCAGCTGAGCCTTCCATTTCTGAATGACCTCGGCCTTCAGTTCGTCGTCGAACTTACCGTTTTGGATCGTCGCCCGCAATTGTTCCAGTTTCTGCCTGCGGTAGCGCGGATTATGCACAAAGTCGTTATTGTCCAGAAGCTCGGCAATCGTCTCATCGATCTTGTTTTCTTTGATGAACTTGTCGTACCAGTAGAACGGCACCGTGAACCCATCCGGGATCGAAACGCCCTTTACCCGAGCGTTAAGCATCTCACCCAGATTTGCGGATTTAGAACCGTAGATCACGCTGTCCTTTTTGCGCATTTCGCCCAGGCGGGCCACCTTTTTTGTTTTCAGGTCGGCCGGCGGGATCTGCTCGTCGGGGGCCTTGACCTTGTCAAGGATCTCTTTGGTCGCCGGTTTGAACTTAAACTCGGTCAGCGACGCGTCGAGTTCGATCCAATATGTGTCCAGCTCGCGAAACATCTTATCCGCGTCCTTGATGTAGACATTTGGAATATTCCAACCTTTGGCGAGGATGTTGATGTGCGAGAGCGGTGACGATGGCTTGGCCACTATAACGCCGCGGACTGGCGGCAGCGATATCGGCAGTTCCTTCAAAACAAGGATCTCGTTATCGCCGATCTCGACGGTGTCGTCGAGCTTGTCGATGATGTGGACGCGGCCGATCGCCTTGCCGGTGTTGAGAGCGAGGTATTCCTGATTCTTGTTTAGGTCGCTCTGCAAAATGCGCTCGAGCCCTATGTCGGCGCTGACATCTTCTTGCCGGATCGAATTGGGTTTATAGGCGACTTTCTGAAAGAACGAGCGGTTGATCGTCTCGTTTGCGGTCTTGATAATCTCGGCGGACGCGAGGTCGCCTTCCCACAGTTCCCAGGTGAACCGCTCGACCGGCTTTTGCCATGCTATGGTTCCGACGATGAATCGGCGGTCTTCTTCGAGATAGATCGGCTTGAAGACGTCAGCACCGCGCGGCACAAGGTATGTGGCAAGCAAAAAGTCCTTGTGAAAGCGGAACATTTGCGAATTTACGTAGTAGATCTTGTTTTTCGCACGACGATCGATGACGAACATCGTGTGCGGCATCGCATATGGCGTGCCCTGATGATAAACGCGGGCGATCGAGTCGAACTCCTTTTGCGAATCGATCTTTGGAAGCGACTTTTTGGCAGAATCCGGCTTTTTGGACATCGCTCCGGCCGGTTCGCGTGTCGGCGTGGGTTTGCGCGACATCTGGGCGTTGGAGCCGACCGCCGAAAACAGAATTACTGATAACGTGGCCAAATATGCCGCTTTGAAAAAAGTCATAACTTGATCAGGGGTCTTGCTACAATGCTTTGAACCGTGCACTCCTTTTGCTTGTCGGCAGAAACCGGTCCCGAAGCTCATGCATACGCAGTTCCCGATCGACCGAGATCCCGCGATCGCGGACGAGGCCGTCCTTAAGATCGTAGATCCAGCCGTGCACGGTCAGTTCCTGACCACGATTCCACGCATCCATGACGATCGTAGTTTCACAAACATTCAACACCTGTTCGATAACGTTCAATTCGCAAAGCCGGTCAAACTTCTCGCCCTCGTTTTGAATTCCATCAAGGATCGCAGAGTGCAGATTCGCCGTGTCCTGGATCTGCCGCAGCCAATTGTCGATCAGGCCGTGACGCCTCGGTTCCATCGCCGCCCTAACCCCGCCGCATCCGTAATGGCCGCAGACGATGATATGTTCGACGTTGAGGACCTCAAGCGCAAATTGAATGACCGACAGGCAGTTCATGTCGGTATGAAGTACCAGATTGGCGACATTTCGGTGAACAAATATCTCGCCCGGATCCAGTCCGACGATCGTGTTTGCCGAAACACGGCTGTCCGAACATCCGATCCATAGATACTTCGGGCTTTGCTGGCCCGAAAGGTCCGCGAAGAAACTCGGATTTTGAGCTCTGATCTGCTCGGACCAGCGCCGGTTGTTTTCGAGTAGATGGTCGATGTTCTTCAAAATCAATCTCCGACAGATATCTTATCCGCTGATGCGTCTATCGCAAAATTTCTTCGATCGCGTCGCAAGCCGTCGTTGTGCCGCCCTCCGAATCCACGATCCGTTTCAACTCGCCTGCCCTTGCGCGATAACCCGGATCCCGGAGTATCGCACCGAGTGCTTGCGATGCGGTCTCGGCATTGTAATTACCGCGGCGAATGATCTCGGCGACGCCCGCACGTCGAACCCGAGCGGCATTGTCCGGCTGATCATGGCTGTATGGCATGATCAGCTGCGGCACGCCGGCACGAAGAGCTTGCCCGGTCGTTCCGACACCGGCTTGGTGTACAACACACGCGGAACGCCCGAAGACCTGCGAAAACGGCGCGTAGTCAAAGCCGACGATGTCATCATTCAGCCCGACAGGCGGTTCGTTTTCGCGGCCGTAGAGCAGGATCGCACGTTTACCAAGCAACTTGGCCGCCTTGACGCTTTCATCAAAAAAGTTGCCCGGATCCATCACTGCGGCCGAACCGAGTGTGAAGACGATCGGCGGTTCTCCGGCATCCAGGAAATCATTGACGTTACGATTTTCCTCACCCGGGACGCTCTCATCAAAGAAGCAAGCGCCGGTCTGCAGTGTTGAAACCGGCCAATCGGATCGCGGCCGAGCGAGCGCCCTTGAGAACATCGCCAAATGCAAATTGCGCGAGAACTTGTCTCGAAATATCGGTTCGTGGTCCTCGCTGAGGCCGAGGCTGCGGCGAAAAGCTTTGTACGGCTCATACCAACCACTAAGAGTCAACTGCATCACGCTGAAGAGAGTGCGGTGAAACAACGAAGGCAGCGGCCTGAGGAACTCGAGCCACTCAGCCGTCGGATAAACACTCGGGTCTTCGGCCGAAAACAGCGTCATCGGAGCAAGGCTGGTCGAACACCATTTGATGCCGGTCGTTTCAACCAGCGAGGGAACCGCGTAAACGATCTCACCACTAACGATCAGGTCAGCGCTCACGCACGCCGCCGCGAGATCGTTGTACATGTCCGGAAGGCTCGGAAAAATGATGTCGCGAATGACCGTTTCCGGCCCCTTTGCGGCGTCCATTGTACGGCGAAGGAGTTGGCGGTCGGTCGGATCGACATTTGGCCTAAGCGGTTTGAATGTCAGTCCGAGAGCCTCGACCTTTTCCTGATAGCCGACCCACGTGCAAACGACCGGATCGTGCCCCCGACGCCGCAGTTCCAGGGCCAGAGCAAGCTTCGGATGCAGGTCGCCAAGGCTTCCGATCGTTGTCAGTACAATCCGTGCCACTTACTTGCCGCCCTCGTCTTTGATACCTGAAGTTTCGGCCGCCGCCAGCCTCCGCTTGATAGCAAAGCGCATGCTGAGAAAGAACGAGCAGATCCCCACGACCGCGGCCGCGAACGCGTAGTCGGACTCGCCGGCCGAATAAAAGTAAGCGGCGACCCCCAATAGGATCACCGCCAAAACCTTGGATGCTAACTCCATCTTATTTACGGTTATCGTCAATAGAGCTGTCGTTCTCGACCTTCGGTCGGCTTCGCCCTTTTCGAATATATCTGATCACAAAAAATGCCGGCACCGAGATCAAAAGCAGAAACGGCAAGATCGAAACAAATACCGTTACTAGTGCCAATACAAAGCTTAACGCAAAATCGAGACCCGTGCTAAACGCTTCGCCGAGTCGATCGAAAAATCCCGTCGAACTGGCGGTGAATGCGGCTCGTGTCTGCAGCCGGACCTTGATGGTCGAAAGACTCGATTGGTTTTCGAGAAAGCGTTTGCGGCCTTCGATCTTTTCGATCTCGCCGCGGACCTCACCGAGTTGACGCTGGACATTGAGAGCGTCCTCGACCGAATTTGCACGTTTCATGATATCCATGAACTGCTGCTCGGTCGCCTTTTGCGCCCTGAGGCGAGCCTCGACGTCGATGAATTCCTCAGTGACGTCGTCGCCCTTGATCGTCTCGATGATGACCCGCTTACCGGTCTTCCGAATCTCGTCAACTGTTTCGGCAAATTTGGCGGCGGGGACACGCACGGTCATCGTTACTATGTCACGCGTCGTTCCCGTCTTGTCGCTGCTGCTCTGCTGCGATTCGACGACAAATCCGCCTTTGCTCTCGGCGATCGCGGCAACGCTTTTCTGCGACTCTTCGGGCGAGTCTGCCTCGAGGGTCAGGTCAGCGTTTCGTACGATCTTGCGGTCGGTCGGCGCGGTATCGATCTGTGAGTTCTGCGTCTGGGCAAGAGTCGCGTTAGGCCCGACCGACATCGAGGTGACCTCGGTTCGGCCGCCACCACCGCCGCCCGACTTTGTGGCGATCTGAGAGTTACGCGTCGGGGCGCTTGCCGGACGCAGAGCGTCTGATTCTGAAGTGCCGGCGGATATCGGCGAGCCGGGGCTATTTGCCGCCCGTTCGCCCCCGCATGATACCGACAATGCGAGGAGAGAAAGTGCGCAGAACTTGAAAAATCTCATACCGGCCTCCAGGACCAAACTTCTTCACCCAAAGAACGATCGGCCTCAATCGGCCTTGCGGGCAACGTCGCGAAAACTCTCTCCGCGAAAAAAGGCACCGACTGCCTTGATCATTCGGGTAACGGCTCGAAATATCTTGGGAAAAAACCAAACGAACGCGATCACGAAAACGCCGAGGATCGCCATGATAACGAACGGAGCGAAAACTGCCAAAAGCGTGCCGATAAAGGCTATGACGTCCTCGACCAGCGAGAGAACCCAGTTCGAAACCGGCTCAGGCGAGAGATTGGCCCCGATCCGTGCCGCCGCCTTGGTCCCGTGCGACGCAAAGGCAAGTCCGCCGCCGACGAGTGCGGCCGGGATGTACACACTCGGGTCGAGTTGGTTGGTCGCGGCATACGCCACGATCACGCCGGCCGGTACGCGTATGAACGTATGAACAACGTCCCAGACGCTGTCCACGTACGGTATCTTGTCGGCAAAGAATTCGATCAGGTAAAGCCCTCCGGCAAAGCCGATTATCCACCAATTATCGAGCACGTCGAGACCGCCCGGCAGCTTGATCGAGCCAAATTTCTGCAGCAGACCGAGGACCGAGACGGTCGCGTACAGGTTAATGCCCGACGTCCACGCCGATCCGAGAGCCAAACTTAGTGTTGAGAACCATTCCATCGTGTTTCTCCTTCCTGAACGTATTACGAGTTTTCGTCTTCGCCAGTTCCGGTGTCCTCATCCTTCTTGACCCCAAATTTCTCCAATCTATACTGCAGTGTTCGAAAGGTCAGGCCAAGCAGTTTGGCGGACTTTGTAATGTTGTTGTCGGTCCTTTCCATCGCCTGCATTATGAGGCTGCGCTCGACGTCCTCCCAGTTGACGCCCTGAGGCGGCAGGATGAATTGTTCGCTTCCGGCCCCGGATGACGCGGCTGAAACATGGCCGCCGCGAGCCGAAAACATCTCGGGCGGAAGGTCGTCATTAGTGATCGTGTCGTTTTCGCACAACAATATCGCGCGTTCGATGGCCGATTCGAGCTGCCTGACGTTGCCGGGATAGGAATAGTTGTCGAGAACGCGCTTTGCCTCAGGGGCAAATGTGACCTTTCGTTGGGTTCCGCGGGTGTGCTTTTTGAGAAAATATTCGATCAGTACCGGAATGTCGGTGCGCCGCTCTCGCAATGCGGGCAGTTCGATCGACAGTACATTCAACCGATAATACAGATCTTCGCGAAATCGCTTTTCTTCGACCATATGCAGCAAGTCGCGATTGGTCGCGGCGACCACTCGGACATCGACGTCGATGTCGCGGACACCGCCGACACGACGGATCTGCTTTTCCTGCAGGGCACGCAATATCTTTGCCTGCAATGCAATGTCGAGTTCGCCGATCTCATCCAGAAAGAGGGTGCCGCTGTGAGCGATCTCAAAGAGCCCTTTCTTTTCGGCCACCGCTCCGGTGAACGAGCCCTTTTCATGGCCGAACAGTTCAGATTCAAGCAGATTTTCGTTGATCGCGGCACAGTTGACGGCCTGAAAGACCTCGTTCGATCGATGACTGTTCTTGTGGATCGAGCGGGCGATCAGCTCCTTGCCGGTGCCGCTCTCGCCGCGTATAAGGACGGTCGAATTGGACTTTGCGATCTTCAGGATCAGCTTTTTGACCTTGTCCATCTCGGGTGAGACCGAAACGATCTCGGCGTCGAGGGTCGAGAGCTTTTTCAGGGCGCGTGAAACGGTTTCGAGGAGTTTTTCAGAGTCGTAGGGCTTCTGCAGGTACTCAAAGGCTCCGAGCCGCAGGGCATCGACAGCCGAATCGACCGTGCCGTGCGCCGTCAGCAGGATGACGATGATCGACTTGTCAAAATTGGTGAGTTCGCGGAGCAGGTCGAGCCCGCTCATGCCGGTCATCTGAAGGTCGGTCAGCAC
Organism: Pyrinomonadaceae bacterium; assembly: GCA_019694345.1. Classification (GTDB taxonomy): domain Bacteria; phylum Acidobacteriota; class Blastocatellia; order Pyrinomonadales; family Pyrinomonadaceae; genus OLB17. The sequence goes on from JAIBCA010000142.1 coordinate 20,595, forward strand.
GAGATCGAACCGGCGCGTTTCGACAAACTTCATCGCCGCTTCTCCGGAACTCGCCGTCGTTACGTCATATCCCTCGCCCGAGAGGATCGTTTCCAGAATTTCCCGCTGATTCTTCTCGTCATCGACGACGAGGATCGATTTTCGTGCCATAAAAACTGTTGCAATCAAGCGTATCTGGGAGTATATCTTATCATGTAGATAAAGCCTGTAATGTTTCTCCCGAAACTCACGAAGCTTTGAGCTTCCTTTGTTTCAGGTCTACACACCGAGAGCTTTGTTTACTTCAAATAATCATCTCAAATTTTTTGGAGGAAACATAAATGAAAAAAAACAACTCGTTGTGTCTCGGAATTCAAATTGGAATTCTGGTAATTGCTGGAAGTGTTTGTATTGCTCAACCGCCTACTTCAGAAACTGAACTTTCAAAAGTCGCTGCCCAAGGATCGGAGAAGACTCGCTGTTCACAAGAAAAGCTTGTGATGCCGCCTAGTTTCGACATGGATCGTCGGGGGTTTACGGACTATGTTGCCATTATGTCCAACCCAGAATTCAAAAGGGCTGCTGAGTTTTCGAAGTTAGCACCTGAAGCCGCCGCTCTCGTGATGAGATTGCATTTATCTGTTCAGATTGTTAGACGCAATCTTTCAAGTGACCAACGCCTTCACATACTTAGAACCATTGCCAGTGCAACTTCCGACATGTACCGTGGCAACGCCCCAAGCGATGCGAAAACTCGTTCGATGGATCTACAACGAAAAGCTTCCAGGTTGTTCTCGCGCCAAGAGATTTACGAGATATTCTCTTCGATTAGCGGGAAGTTTGAAGACGTTTCATTTATTCGGCGATATGAAGAATTGATTGAGACTCCAATCGCAAACAGAAAATTGCGATTTATTGACAGCCCGCCACACGAAAGAAGAAATATGCTTCTCGCACAGGCAGCTTACTTTCTTGCGACTTCGGAGATCAGTGATGAGCAAGGCCTCGTGTACTTCAGAGTAATCGACGCTATGACTCCAAACGCTTTTGAAGGGTCGTTTAAGGAAACAATTCTCGTAAATCATGATGCAGCTCGTTTATTCGAACTGAAGACTGCAGTGGAAACTGCCTTTTCTAAATCCGAAAAGTTCCTGTACTTTTCGAGTCTTGGAGCTCACAAGGTTGACGTGGACGCCGAAGCTAGCGCTGCAGTAAGTAGCAATTCCGTGGCAGGACCGTGTCTTTGTAACTATATGTGCTCGCTGTGCTACGAGTGTGTCTATCCAAGTGGTGGTTGTTCGGCCACCAAAGTGGGTTGCGGATTTCTTCTTTTGGACCCGTGCGATAGCCGATGCCAATTTAATTGGTCCTACTGTTACTAGTGATTGGATCGAGTCCATTTGTGAGTTCCTTGTTCTAACAATTAGTTAGTTGGTGGCAAAGTGTAATGTTATTCGTCCAGTATGTAAGAGTAATATTGACTTCCCTATTAGGGTTTATTTTGCTTACTCCGATTGGAATGGTTGGAAACAATTATCGAGCGTTAATTGGGTCTCTTTTCTACTTCCTACACATCGTTTATTTTGCTAGGGTAAACGCCCGAAAATTATCAACGACGGGAATAGTCATATCGGCTTTGGTTGGTCAGAATTTGCTGATGATAGGTTATATCGTCAAGTACTTCGATGGCGAAATATACGCATTACCGCTTACTTCTTCATTTCTGCTCGGCACACTGGCTGGGGGGCTATTCGCGGTTTCCCGTTCACCTGTCAGGTATTTCGTATTGGCATGTTTATTGGTTTGCTCTGCATGGATTTTCTTATATGGATGGGGCTACAATCTTCATAAGCTCAACTTCGGGACATTTACCGGTAGAATCGAACCATTTCCTTTAGAAAGTTCATTTCAGATCGAAGCGGCAAGTGGCTCAATGCTGTCAAACCAAGACTTCGATGGAAAGTTTACTGTATTTGACTTTTGGACCACCAAATGCGGGGTTTGTTTTGAAAAATTCCCATTATTGGAGAATGCGTATTTGCAATATGAAGACAATTCCGATGTTGTGATTTATGCGGTAAATGTGCCTACTGACGGGGATCTGCCAGAAAGCGCATTATCCGCGATCCGTAAACGTGGATTTAGATTTCCGGTGGCAAAGGCGGTCAAGCCCGAAAACTCTTCGGATTTGCTTGGAGTTCGAGTATATCCCACGATCTTCGTTGTTGATTCGAATCTGAGAGTCGTTTACAAAGGAGAAATTGAAGGTGCAATCGAAGAAGTTCATAGGCTGAGCCAAAGATGATTTTTTTGCGGATTCGGCCATCGAATATGTAAACACGTTGAAGTTCTCTGAACTCTACACGCATTTTGACGTGGGTAACCGACTGCTTTCGTTGGTTCCGCTCAGGGAATTACTTACGATTAATTACCTGCTTTAGAGTAATGCTTCGATCCATCTGGAAACCGAACGGTTCACGCATATAAATCGTGCCAATGTTTCGCAAGGCCTTAACCGTCAGTTGGCGGTTCTGACTTTGGCAATCTTACCGTAAATTTCGTTCCCTCGCCCGGTGCGGACTCGACCTCGATCGTGCCGTTGTGAATGTCAATGATCTTTTGAACGATCGCCAAGCCAAGGCCGGTGCCCGTTTCCTTGGTCGAAAAGTAAGGCTCGAAGATCTTCGCGAGATTTTCCTCAGGAATGCCGCTGCCCGAGTCCGCGATCTCGAATCGCACCATATTATCGTCGGGTGAGATCCTGATGCTAAGATGGCCGCCGTCGCTGCCCATTGACTGAACCGCGTTGATAAAAAGGTTGTTGAAGACAGACCGCAGAAACTCCGGGTCGCCCATGATCCGCGGCACGTTTTCATGCTCGACAATGCCGATCTTTACTCCGTGCTCCTCAGCCTGAGCCTCGACGATACGGAGCGAATCTTCGATGATCGGGCGGGCGTCGACAGCTCTCAGAGCGGCCGTTGCGGGGCGCGAATAATTCAAAAAATCGGATATCTGCTGATTGATCCGGGCGACCTCGTCCTTGAGTTGTGAGGTCAGTTTCTCAAATCTCTCGCGCTTTTCTTCTTCCTCGGGAGCATACTTCGCCCGAAGGTGGTCGAGCGTCAGATTGATGTAGTTAAGCGGGTTGCGTATCTCGTGAGCGATCGCCGACCCAAGGCGGCCGACGACCGCTGATTTTTCGGCTTGTTGCAGCTGGGCCTCGATCTCGCGTTTTTTTGCGAGCTCGGCGGTCATTTCATTGAAGCGCGACGCGAGTCGGCCCATCTCGTCATTTCTCCGCGAATCAGGCACGCGGACATCGAGGTCGCCCTCGGCAACGCGTCGGGCAGCGGTCGACAGATCGGCGATCGGACGCGTAAATCGCCAAACGAGTAGGAGAGTAATAAATGACGATGCGAGCAACACGCCGAGATTAAAGATCAGCGGCCGCGCCGCCCGCCAGGCCGTTTCATCGCGGTCGCTTTTGAGCAGTACCATGACGTACCAGCGTCCTTTGCTGGTTTCGATCGGTATCGCGTGAGCCTCGTCGTCAGCGCCTTTGTTCTGGCCGGTTTTCCGGTTAGGAAAGTTCTTAACGTCGTCACCCAAACGGGCACCTTCCATCAGCGGCGGCAGATCCGTGATATCGCCGAGCTTTCGATAAACGACGACGTCGTTTTCGTTGGTCGATGGCAAAAGATCGGGGTTGAGGCTGTCGGTGATCTGCCAATCGTTGTCAATGATGATGATATCGCGAATACGCTTCTTGGCATCTTCATCCAAAAATGTCTGGCCGGGCTGCGAGATCAGGTCCTGAACCCGATAGTCACGGGACGTCATGCTCGTAAAACCAAGCGCGATACCGGCGACGATCGACTGTTCCTGGGCTTCGCGAAGTTCGTTGTTGTCCTGTTGCGTACGCAGATTCAGGTAATACTGCACACCGAGCGTCGCCACCAGGAGCAGCGCGAGTGTCAACAGCAAGCGTCCACGAAATGTGTTCAAAAATCCCATTTTTTGGATATGCGTTAAGCGGGGCTTATGGCTACTATCAATAGTGCTTGCGCGCCCGCCGCTTGAATGTTATAGTCATCGTTAGTTTGAACGCAAATTCCTGATCGGTCTAGTTTTGTTCGGCATAAACGGTCAGGTTCCCCCAATATCAACTCAACGGCGAAATTTAAGATCTGAGGTAAGGCATGAAGTCAATGTTCCCCTATAAACTCCGCATCGCTGCGGTACTTACACTTCTGGCCGTCTTCGTTTTTGCGAACGGAACGGTCAACGCTCAAAAAAAGGCTGCACAGTCCAAGAAAGCCGCTCCGGCAAAGGCCGCTGACAAAAAGTCGGCCGCTAAGAAGGCGACAGTTGCTAAGAAGGCCGACAAGAAAGCAAAGGATGCATCCAAAACGAGCAAGAAGGATAAGAATGACAAGAAAAAGGGGAAAGAAACGGTTGCCGACACTAAATCAAAAAAGGGCTCTAAGAAAGCCATAGAATCGAAGAAGGAGATCGCCGAACGCCGCCGTCGCGAAGAGGAGCGCCGTCAGGCCGCGATCGCCGAACAGCGACGCCGAGAACAGGCGGCGCGTGAGGCTCGCGAACGCAGACTAGCATTTGAGCGTGGCCTGCGCACCGAGACGATAGCCAACATTTCAAATGACAAGACCGAGGGCGAAGACCTCAACATTCGCCGCGCCGCTATAGACGCTCTTGGCGGGCGTGCCGGATCGGTCGTCGTCATGGAGGCCCAAACGGGCAAGGTACTTACGATCGTAAATCAAAATTGGGCGGTCCGCTCTACGATACGGCCATGTTCGACCATCAAACTCGTTACCGGTGTGGCGGCGCTGAACGAGAACGTTATTGACAAGCAGGACGGCTCGGTCCGTAACGCTTCGACCCGCCGTAAGCTCGATGACGCGATCGCGTTTTCCGACAATCCGTATTTTCAGCGTGCGGGCGTCCAGATGGGCAACCAGAAAGTGATCGAGTACGCAAAGCGCCTCGGACTGGGTGAACCGACTGGAGTCAATCTGGAGGGTGAGGCTCCCGGCCGATTGCCATACAGTAATAACAATGCACGCATCTATTCGCACGGAGACGATTTTGAGGTTTCGACCATACAACTGGCGGTGATGGCCTCGGCCATCACGAACGGCGGCCACCGAGTTCTGCCGCGGATCCCGCGAAACGAGGTCGAACAGGCTAGATTCCAGACGTTTTTCAAGGGCAATGTCGATCTGCCGCAGCAGAACGTTCGCCGCGTTATTCCAGGTATGATGGGAGCCGCTGAGTACGGAACGGCCCATCGCGGCGTCGATGCCGGACTTGGCGTGGCCGGCAAAACCGGATCCTGCATCGACAAGGGATCGTGGGTCGGGCTGTTTGCTTCGGTAGCGCCGATCGAGGCGCCGAAATACGCTGTTGCGGTCATCACCCGCGGCCCGGGCGAACGCGGTAAATATGCTGCTGCGGTTGCGGGCAAGGTCTATCAGGCGTTGAGCCGGAACATTGTCCGCACCGATCGAAATCTTGCTCAGACGGAGTTTAAGATCGCTCCTCGGGTGCCCGCAAATAATGCGACCGCCCGGGTCGACGACGGTGATGATGATGACGACGATGATGACACTGCTGCCGGAACGCCCGAGATGGAAACGACCAATATGAATGGCCGCGACATCATTCTCGTCCCGAGCGCTCCTCGCCAAACGAACGTGCCTGTGCAGAAGGGCCGCGTGCAGAAGATCGTCGATTCGCGGCCGATATTTCCGCCGGTCGTGATCACGCCGGAGACCGATCCGACCAAAAAGAAACGCGAGCGGATCGTTCAGATCCCGCAATAGTCGTGAATTATCGAGGAAACATTATCCTCAACTTACGCATTCGCCGTCTTGACGATTTTTGTCGGCGGCGTTTGCTTTTGGCTTGACACAAACGCGGCGCGTAAAGGATTATTTAGTTTTTCTATTCCACACAGATCAGAGCGGTAAAGACCGGCGTTACGGAAATTTTATTGCGAAAATTTAGCAACTAATTTTTCGGACGTAACATCTGATTTCACGCCAAACCGAAGGCGATAATTCGGCAGCGGCAGATCGAATTTGAGAGCATCCGGAGCGATATCCGGCGGAGGAAGTACCTAGATGAAAACGATTATCAGATCAACAAATGTGGCATTGCTTTTGGCGGCCATTATCGCACTTGGAGCTGTGTCAGGCTTGGCGCAGGATCCGTGCGGAGACGCCGACGGCCAGACAAAACTCGGCGATATCTTTCGCGAGCTTTATCCGAAAAAGGATATTCAGGGCCGCAAGGACGCCATTTCGGCCGGAAAGCAGTTTCTTGAAAAGTACGGAGCCTGCGACTCGGCCAAGGAACTTTCTGAGTATCTCAAGACCACGCTGCCCAAGATGGAAACCAACTTGGCCAAAGCCGAAAAGGCCGCCCGTGAGAATGAGATCGCCAATCGTTTCAACGCCGCTCTCAAGGCCAGCAACTGGGACGAGGTTTACAAAAGCGGAAAAGAGCTTCTTGCCGAAGATGCCGATAAGTACCGCCCGGTAGTACTGGTTCTCGGATCGATCGGCTACGACGAGACCGCAAAGGCGACGCCGGTGACCAAATGGAACGACGAGACGATCCGGTTTGCCAAAATGGCGATCGCTGATATCGAGTCGGGCAAAACATTCAGCTCATTTGGCGTCGTTCCTTTTGACTACGCCAACAAAGACAACGCCGTTGCGTGGATGAACCTTTCGATCGGTTACATCCTTACCTTCGACAAGAAGAACAAGAAGGAAGCTGCACCGTATCTCTACAAGGCGTCACAGGCCGCATCGGACACCAAGACCAATGCGAACACCTACGATGCGATGGGTTCGTATTACTTCGACGAGGCCGCTAAGCTTGAGTCCGAGATCAAGACGATGCGTGCCGACATCAAGGAATCGGACGCACCGGAAGTTATCAAGTCAAAGGTCGATGCGATGAACAACAAGATCGGCTTGCTCAACGGCACCCTTGAGCGTGCAATGGACGCCTATGCTCGGGCGTGGAACACGGCCCCGAACACACCTGCGGCCAAGGCTTATAAGGATACCAAGATGAAGACCATCGAGGCCCTGTACGAAGCCCGCTTTGACAAAAAGGACGGCGTGAAGGCATGGGTTGACGCGGCGATCGCCAAGCCGACGCCCAACCCGTCGATCGCGGTGACCCCGATCATCGATCCTGAGCCGACCCCGACGTCGACAACGTCGACGACCGCACCGTCGACCAAGCCTGAAACCAAACCGGCAGCTCCGGCGACCAAGCCGGCCGTTCCCGGCAAGCCCAGCGTTGCCGCTGCGGAAACCGCTGTCAAGGCACCTGCTTCGGTTTCGGCCGTTAAGCCTGCTGCAAGGAAAAAAGGCACCCGGTAAAGCGTCGGTTGATCTAAATAATCGTGTCGGGCATCTGTAAAACGGTGCCCGACTTTCTTTTTCCCTTCAATATTCCTAAAATTAGGCTCAATGTCTGCAAGCGTTGCGAAACTTGAAAACCTGATCGGCCACAAGTTTCAGAACCTGAAACTACTTGAACGCGCCGTGACGCATCGATCGTGGGCATTTGAAAATCTGCCGAATCAGGATGAGTCGACGGTTCGCGAGAGCGTTAACGAGTCGCTTGAGTTCGTTGGCGATTCCGTTCTCGGGCTCGTTGTCGCCGAAGAGCTGTTTCTCAGCCATCCGACACTGAGTGAGGGCGATCTGACATTGATGAAGCATCGTCTGGTCAGTACCGCCACGCTGGCATCGATCGCCGAAGGCTTGAATCTTGGCGATTATGTACGGTTTGGCCGCGGCGAGGAAAAGACCGGCGGCCGAAAAAAGGCGGCACTGCTCGCCAATACGCTCGAGGCGGTGATCGGAGCCGTCTTTTTTGACAGCGGCTATGCTGCCGCTCGGTTTTTCATCAAGCGTGTTTTTGATGAGCAGTTCAGGTCGGCGACGCCAAAAAGCTCATTGGATTTCAAGTCGACGCTCCAGGAAACACTGCAGGCGAGACGGCTGCAGGCGCCGCAATACTCGCTGATCAAGGCCGAAGGCCCGCCGCACGACCGCAAGTTTTTTGTCGAGGCAACCTGGAAAGGGGGGCGCGCGCAAGGCGAGGGGATCTCGATAAAGGCCGCTGAGATGATGGCTGCCGAGGCGGCACTTGCTATACTAAACGGCAAAGACCTCAATTGATCGGCCTTGACGCCCATTTGATACGTTTATGAGTACTGAAGAAACTGAGATCGAGTCGCCGGCAGTTAAGCCGGCCGGCCCGCCAAAATCGACCGCCCGCGAGTATTTCGAGTCTTTTGTCGTAACACTCGTTATGGCGCTTTTCGGGATGACGTTCATCCTGCAGGCCGTGACCGTGCCGACCGGCTCGATGCAAAATACTATCCTCATCGGCGATTACCTGTTGGTGAATAAATTTATCTTTACGCCGGGCGGGAAGTCACTGCCGTTCCTACCGCAACGCGAGATCGAGCGCGGCGATATTATCGTTTTCAAATATCCCGGTAATAAGGTCAAACCGCAGAATGACAAGTCCCGCGGTATCATCCCGTATCAGATCAACTATGTGAAACGGGTGATCGGACTGCCGGGTGAAACGGTCGAATTCAAAGATAATCAGGTATATATCAACGGCGAGCCGCTGCCGGAACGCCGGGTAATAGGCGATCCGCCGACACCCCTCGATAACCAGTCGGCCTTGGTCACAAAGGAGTTTGAGGACGCGCCGCCGAACGCGAAATACAGCGTTTATTATTCGGAAGAGGAAATGCTCGAGGTCAAATCCGGGGCACACCTGCCGATCCGGCAATATGAATTCGGCGTCGCGGGCAAGCCGATGCAGGTGCCGGAGAACAGCTTCTTTGTTATGGGAGATAGCCGCGACAACAGCGAAGATAGCCGCTTTTGGGGATTTGTGCCGCGGGGCCTGATCGTCGGTCGAGCAATGTTCGTTTACTGGTCGTGCGACCGCGGTGCGTCAAACGGCGACATGCTCGGCTGTATCACGCATCCGCGTCTCAACCGGATCGGAAAGCTCGTTAAATGACCAGGCTTCAGGTCTGACGCAGCGGCGGTCTCCGGGCCGCCACTTTTATCTATGAAGATCAACTACGATCCGGAAGTTGAACAGGCGTTGGCCGACGGAAAGCCCGTCGTCGCGCTCGAATCGACGGTGATCGCTCACGGCCTGCCGTATCCGCAAAATATCGAAACGGCCAAAGCGCTTGAGTCTGCGGTTCGCGAGGGCGGAGCCGTTCCGGCGACTATCGCGGTATTCGACGGCGAGTTTTGCGTCGGGATCGATACAGCACGGATCGAACAACTTGCCACCCGACAGGATATCCGCAAAATTTCGACGCGCGACCTTCCGATCGCGGTTGCAGGCCGGCTTGATTGTGCGACGACGGTCGCAACCACGTCGTATATTGCGCATCGTGCCGGAATTAAGGTCTTTGCCACCGGTGGGATCGGCGGCGTTCATCGCGGATTTGATGCCGATGTCTCAGCGGACCTGCCGGAACTGGCCAAAACGCCCATCACCGTCGTTTGCTCGGGGGCCAAGATCGTACTCGACCTGCCGCGAACACGCGAATGGCTGGAGACGCACGGGGTCACGGTTCTTGGCTGGCAATGTGACGAGCTGCCGGCGTTCTATTCGCGTTCGAGCGGGTTGAGCGTCGACCATCGCGTCGAGAATGGTTCGGAGGCGGCAGCGATCGCCAGGGCGAGGGATGAACTTGGTTTGCAGAACGCCGTGATGGTCACCGTTCCGATCCCGGCGGAGTTTGAGATCGGGCGTGAGGAACTAGAGCCGGTGCTTGCCGATCTTTTAAAACTGGCTGAACAACGCGGTGTCGTCGGCAAGGAGATCACTCCGTTCCTATTGGCGCAGATGTCCGAGCGGACTGGCGGCCGCACGCTGGCCGCAAATATTGCCCTGCTCGAAAACAACGCACGCGTCGCGGCAGATGTCGCATGTCGGATGTAACCGCCGCTGTTACTTGGCCGGTATTCGCTCCATTTTCTGCTTTAGCGATTCCATCCGCTTTTTTGCCTCGGCGGCCTCGGGGCTGGCCGGGAATTTACTGATTATCTCGGCCCAACTCGCTCCGTCATAATGATACTGCCTTGTTGCCGAATTGAATACGAACACAATGCCCAGTTTGCGGTAACGGTCAAGCATATTGAAGTTGAGATAGTAGCTGTGAACCGGTGCGGCCGACGCCGCCATTTCGGGACGCTTAAGCCGGCTTGATGCGTCCTTGGAGAGCTTTGCGGCGGCGACCTCGATCAGATCGCCATACAGAAGCAGCGTCGAGGATCGAAACTTTGAGTTCGGGTACAGCATGAAGAACTCGACCGCGATCTCTAACTGATCAAACCCCTCGGCCGCCTGAACCATTCGGGCAAGCCGCTCCTCGTCGCCGGGCCTGAACTTTCCAAAGACCGCGTCGGCCTGGATCCAGCCAAAATTCGACGGGGCCGCAACCCTGTAAAATTTGACGCCGTCAGCCTCGGCAGAGCCGAGTATCTGCACCTTGCGTCCGCGGCCGACTCGCATAACTGCCTGCGCGTAAAGGCTCGGACGGTCGCGCAGTACCGACAGTGACTCATCGACCACGACGGCTGTCTGGCCGATCTCGGCCGGTTTGGCCGCGGCCGGACGCTTGACCATTGTGGTCGCAGCGGGGCTTCGCTGAGCCTGCATGGAAGCGGCAGAAACGAACAGCAAACCAAACGCAAAAATGACAAATGGGAATTTCATCGCGTTGTCCTAAACCTATCCGGCGGTCATTTAGTGCCGGTTTGAGCCCTTCGGATGCGATCTTGCATCCCCGCGTGGTGAAAATGCGTGATCGCAATTGCCAATGCGTCGGCCGCGTCATGTGGTGTCGGAACACTCTTTAACCTGAGCAGCAGCCTCACCATCTCGCCGACCTGTTGTTTTTCGGCGTTGCCATGACCGACGACCGTCTGCTTTACAAGCCGTGGTGCGTACTCGGCGATCTCGAGCCCTCGCTGTTCAGCCAGCAGCAGCATTAGGCCGCGAACCTGGCCCAATTTCAATGCAACGCCGACATTTACGGCGTAAAACGTGTCCTCGACAGACAGCACGTCCGGCGAGTGAAGTGCCATCAGATCAGCGACCGCATCGTAAATATTCAGCAAACGCTTCGAGAAGGCATGTTTGGTATTAGACCTAACGGTGCCAAAATCGACGAGCGTGTATTTAAGGCCCACGCCTTCGACTACGCCCCAGCCAAGAGTTTCGCTGCCGGGATCGATTCCTAATACACGCATTTATAAAGTACTGGGCCTTGGTTTTAGCAAAGATACTCTAACGCGTCAGGGAAATGCAAGCGATTTAGCCGACCGTGCCGGAAGGTTGTAAAATAGGGCCAATATCCTTATCATCAGAAGTTGCCAACACAAGCCGAACTTGCCAATGGATAATAATGTGCCGAACCAGCCAGTAATGGAGTCCGTGCGAACGCTGCTCGCTGGTGCGATCGACTATGCCGGCCTTTTTCCGCCGTCGCAGTTGTCGATGCCCGAGGCCGTAATTAACTATGCGACGTACCGAAACAGCAATTATAAATGGATGCTGGGCCGATTTGTCGTTGGCATCGGCCGCCTCGGTGAGTTTTACGAATGTGCGCGCGACTTTATCTCGCGAGATGCGGCGACCGCGTGGCGGGTAAGCGTCGTCACCGCCGATAATCCTTTCGAGGCGATAAGGCAGGTCGAGGATTTTAACGCCGCCAACGGCCCCGGGATCGTATGCGATACGCTTGAGATCAAGGCGATGACCGCCTACGAGATCGAAAGCGTTTCGACCACATTGCCATTTGGGGTTCAGGCGTTTTTCGAGATCGCTCCGGTCGAGGGCTATACCGACCTGATCGCCGCAACCGCCGCGGCCGGCCAATGCGCCAAGATACGCACCGGCGGCGTCACGGCCGACGCTTTTCCGCGATCTGAGACGATCGTCAGATTTGTCGAGTCGTGTGTAGCAGCCGGAGTTCCGTTCAAAGCGACCGCCGGGCTACACCACCCGATCCGATGCTTTCGCCCGCTAACTTACGAGGCGAACTCCGCGAAAGGCACGATGCACGGGTTTCTCAATCTGTTTTTGATGACGGGCTTTGCGATCGAATCGTACCGCCGCAGTTTCCTTGAATCGGTGATGGAGGAGGAGTTCGAAGAGGTGTTCGAGTTTGAGCCCACAGACGTTAAATGGCGAAACGAATTTGCGCTGAGCCTTCATCAGATCGAACGCCTGCGCAGAGACGGAATTCGATCATTCGGCTCGTGCTCCTTCGACGAACCGATCGCGGATCTGCAGGCTTTGGGAATGCTCTAGGAATTCGTCCACAGATCGACACAGATAGACACTGATCTTATTGCATCTCTTATCTGTGCTTATCTGTGTTTATCTGTGGATAATACTCTTATGTACGAAATCAACGAAACCCACGACCCGAACCTAAAAAGCTGGGTCGAATCCGCCAACGATCCGAATACTGATTTTCCGATACAGAATTTGCCGTTTTGTGTTTTCAAGAGACGTGAAACAAATGAGTTTCAGCGAATCGGTGCGGTGATTGGCGATATGGTATTTGACTTCCAACTCGCCTTCGACACGGAGCTTGATGAGTCGAAATACTTTGAGGTTCAATCGTTCACATTGAACGAGCTGTGCGATGAGTTCGACGAATCGGAGCCGCAGGCCCTCAGGCGAAGAGTTCAGAGACTGCTGAGCGAAAATACAGAATTGTATGTACAGGATAGAATTAAACACTGTCTCATTAATCTTTCCGATGCAGAGGTGATTTCTCCTTTTATCATTGGCGACTACACCGACTTCTACTGCTCGATCTATCACGCGACGAATGTTGGGTCGATGTTTCGGCCGGACAATCCTTTGTTGCCGAATTATAAATATGTGCCGATCGGGTATCACGGGCGGGCGTCGTCGATCGTGATTTCGGGGACGGACGTTAAGCGGCCGCACGGGCAGAACCGCAGCGACGCTGAGAAACCGCCGGTGTTTAT
>JAIBCA010000031.1 GCA_019694345.1 Pyrinomonadaceae bacterium
TCGGCGAGCATTATGTCGTAAAACTCGCTTCGCTTTTCCGGCGTCAGATCGCGGGCCTTCAGCGTTTCGAGATAGAGCTTGATCGAGGCGATCGGGGTTTTTAATTCATGAGTGACGGCATTGAGAAACGCGTCGTGCTGTTCGTTGCGGCGGATCTCACGTACAAGAAAGATCGTGTTGAGGATGAGGCCGGTGATGATCAGGGCAAAGAAGATGATGCCTAGCACCAGCAGCACGGCCTCGCGGACGTTCAGCAAGATCCAACCGATGTTCAGCGCGACCGCCAGCACCGAAAGGACGATACCGAGTACCAAAAAGAAAATTGCCGTCTTACGCCGTCGCATACTTACTGAAAATGTAGAACGGAAAACAAGAAAAGTGAACCCAATGGTTCACTTTCCATTTTCCTTTCTCATTTGACGGGTTGTCTAAGCGGCCTTGAGCATTTCCTTTGGCGCCTCGGACTGCGTCTTGAGGTCAAAGGCGTAAACGTTGTGGATCAGGCCGAGCAATTCAAACAGGCGGATCTGGTACCAGTTAATGTCAAACTCCTTCCAAGTAAAGCCGTGCTTAGCCGATCGCGCGTAAGTGTGATGGTTGTTGTGCCAGCCCTCACCGAAGGTGACCGCGGCGACAAGGATATTGTTTCGCGAATCGTCACGCGTCTCAAAACGGCGGTATCCCCAAAGATGAGTTGCCGAATTGACCATCCAGGTAAAGTGCCAACTGATCGTTACCCTCAGAACGACCGCCCACAGGACCATTGTCCAACCGCCTATCGCGAACAGGCCCGCGGCAAGGATCAGCGACGTGACCCAGTAATACTTGTCAATAAATACCAGATACGGGTCCTTCATCAGATCGGGTGAATAGCGCTGACGAACAGACAGCGGCTGATTCTGTGCCGTTCCCTGAAAGATCCAGCCCATATGCGACCACCAGACGCCCTTTCGCGGACTGTGCGGATCGCGCTCCTGGTCGGTGAAGGCGTGATGCAGGCGATGCGTCGTCGTCCACGAGATCGGGCCCGACTGGAGGCCGAGCGTAGCCAAGGTCGCCAGAAAACGGACCATCCACTTAGATGCCGTAAATCCGCGGTGTGAAAGCAGCCGGTGGTACCCGATTCCCACGCCCCAACTATTGGCAAACCACCAGACGATGAATGCGGCGGTAAGATTTGCCCAGCTGAATGTAAAAAATGCACCTATCGCCGCGAGATGAAATGTCGCGACAAAAAATATCGTATTCCAGTTGTATTTGCCCTTTTTCGATGGCTCAAAATCGACTACGTTCTTCACTAAGTAAGTACCCTCTTTTCGGTGGAATGATCGCGGCACATTTTGGTGCCTACAAAATACCCTAACAGCTTTTCATCGCGGCGATTGTAAGAGTTTTGTAAGGTTTAACACTATTGCCTGTCACGTTGAATTTGTTGGGTGTTACCTCTAAAGTGTTAATTTGTCTTCGCGAACCAATGGCCAAAAAAAGCAGCTTACAAATCAAGGCTGAATACGCCGCGGTCCGGGCTTTGTTCATCGCGCTGGGCGTCCTGCCTCGGCGGGTGTGTCTAGCCGTTTGCAGGCTGTTTCTCCGTGCCGGTTACTATTTGATCGCCGGCCTGAGGCGTACGGGAATGAGGAATCTCGAGATCGCTTTTCCCGAGAAGACTCTCGCGGAACGCCGGGAGATACTTAAGGGGACATTCGACAACCTCGGGCGTGTGTTGGGAGAAATGAGCCAGTTTCACAAGTCAACGCCGGAGAGTTTGGCACGCATCATCGACCTCAAGCTCGACGAAACGGCTCAGAACGTTTATGACCGACACGACGCCGAGGGCCGCGGCGTAATGATGGTAACGGGCCATTTTGGAAACTGGGAGCTATTGGTCATGGCGTTCGCGGCGATCCACGAACCGATCTCGTATCTGGCACGGCCGCTAGACAATCCGATGATCGACGAAATGACTGCACGGATAAGGTCGCGATTCGGGAACGTGCCGATCGACAAGAACAACTCGGCAATCACGGCGATCAAGATACTTTCGGCCGGCGGCGGACTCGGGATTCTTGCTGACGTCAACGTGCATCCGAAAGAGGGCATTTTCGTCCCGTTCTTCGGTGTCCCGGCGTGCACATCGATCGGGCCGGCAATGATCGCTGCTAGGTCGAACGCATTGATATTTCCGACATTTTGCGTATGGGATAAGGCGCGTAGGATATACCGCCTCGTCCACGGCAGGGTGATCGAGCCGCCCGCCACCGGCGATCGGCAGCAGGATACGTTGATCATCACCACCGAGATCAATAAGGAGATCGAAAAGGTAATCCGTGCATATCCGCACGAATGGCTATGGATCCACAAACGCTGGAAAACGCGTCCGCCGGGCGAAGCTTCGCTCTATTGATCCCGAACATGATGGCAGTGCGTTGCCTGTACAGTGGAAGGAAACTCACAAATCCATTACACTCTATATCTGTTCAGGCCATTCGCCAATAAAAGATCAACCAGAGGAATTTGCTATGTCAGAGTCAGAAGAAACCGTTTCCGAAAGGGTTCGCCGAGTTTTTGCTACGTTCAAGAAGATGTCGCCTGACGAGATCACGATGGAGACGACCTTCGAGGACCTCGGGCTCGATTCGCTTGACGGGCTTAATCTGATCTTCGAGTTGGAAGAGGAATTTGACATTATGGTTCCCGACGACAAGGTCCAATCGATGAAAAGTGTCGCCGAGGTGGTCGAAGGTGTCGAGTATCTCCTGGCAAATCCCGGCGAGCAGACAAAACTGCCGATCGATCCGGCCGCCGCAAAAGAATAACGATGAAACGAGTTGT
The DNA here is from genome assembly GCA_019694345.1 of Pyrinomonadaceae bacterium. Lineage (GTDB taxonomy): Bacteria > Acidobacteriota > Blastocatellia > Pyrinomonadales > Pyrinomonadaceae > OLB17. Next base: position 2,833 of record JAIBCA010000031.1, read on the forward strand.
GATCACGGGTCTCGGCGTCGTTTCCCCGATCGGGAATGACGCCGCTTCTTTTTGGGACTCACTTACCGAGTGCCGCACCGGCATCGGGCCAATGACAAAGGTCGACGCTTCGACTCTGCGATTTCAAAACGTAGCGGAGATCCGCGACTTTCGGTCGGAAGACCACTTTGACGAAAAATCGCTGCTTTGGCTTGACCCTTTTGCACAGTACGGCATTGTCGCTGCTCGTCAGGCTGTCGCTGATTCGGGGATCGAGTTCGACGACGAGACCCGCGACCGAGGCGGCGTCGTCACCGGCTCATGCCTCGGCGGAAAAATGACCGAGGACGAAATGTTCTACAAGCTCTACGCCGAGGGCAAACAGCGCCACCAGCCGATCGCAATTCCGCGAGCGATGAGCAACGCCGCCGCCAGCCACATATCGATGGAATTTGGACTGACGGGAGCGACCTTTACCACTTCGACAGCCTGTTCGTCGGCAAATCACGCGATCGGCCAGGCTTTTTGGCTGATCAGGCAAGGTACGATCGACATGGCGATCGCCGGAGGCAGCGAGGCTCCGATCTGTTACGGAAACCTTAAGGCGTGGGAAACGATGCGGGTTGTCGCCCAGGACACATGTCGACCATTCTCCCGCGACCGCGGCGGTATGATACTCGGCGAAGGCGCGGCAATGTTCGTCATGGAATCGCTCGAGTCGGCCCAAGGGCGCGGAGCGAAAATATATGCCGAGATCGCCGGTTTCGGAATGTCAGCTGACGCTCATCACCTTACGATGCCATTATCTAACGGCGCGGCCAAGGCGATGCGCCAAGCACTTGCCGATGGCGGTATCGCGCCGGAGAATGTCGGGTACATCAACGCTCACGGAACCGGAACTCAGGCAAATGACTCGATGGAGTCAGACGCGATCAGGTCGGTTTTTGGCGCTCACGCCGCTTCCCTCGCGGTCAGTTCGACCAAATCGATGCACGGCCATGCTCTCGGTGCCGCAGGGGCGATCGAATCAGCGGCAACGCTGCTCGCGATCCACAACGAAGTGCTGCCGCCGACCGCCAATTTTAATGAACCGGACCCGGAATGCGCCCTCGACGTGATCCCGAACGAAGCCCGGCCGGCAAAAGTCGAGGCCGCGATATCAAATTCCTTCGCGTTCGGTGGATTGAACGCGGTCGTGGCTTTTCGACGCTGGCACGGAAAATAGTGATCTTGATGGAACTCGAAGCTCCAAATTCGGATGACGGGTCGTTCGCAGGTCAGGCCAAGATATGCGGTTCGTGCGGTGCTAAATTCGGATGTGGGGCCGAAGCAATCAGCTGTTGGTGTTCAGCGGTCGAACTGGATCCGTCGGCGGCAGTATTGATCGGCAGGTCATTTGGCGATTGTCTCTGCGTTCGATGCCTGGTCAAATACAATGAAGAATCCGCACAGAAATCTATTTAGAGTTCGCATCCTTTCTGCCGCTTTGGCCGTCGCGTTCGCGGCGGTACCGACCCTCGGGCAGCAACGACTGATCGTCATCGGCGGCGGCGAACGGCCCGCCGAGGCGATGAAACGGTTTGTCGAGTGGGCCGGCGGAGAAAGCGCTAGAATACTGGTCGTCACTTGGGCGAGCGGTGAGCCCGGGGCTAGTTTCAAGGCTCTCAAGGACAGTATCATCCAGTACAAACCGGTATCGATCGAGGCCTCTCCTGACAGACCGCTCGACGCCGATTCGCGAAAGCGGTTTATCGCACAGATCGAAGCCGCCACCGGCGTGTTTTTCACCGGCGGCGATCAAAACCGGATCATGGACGTTCTCAAGGACGATGAGCTATTGCGGATCATTCGCCAACGTTACGCCGCCGGGGTCGTTATGAGCGGCACGAGCGCAGGTGCCGCCGTGATGTCCGACCCTATGATGACCGGCGACGCCGATCTGAAAAAGCTGGACGGAACCAAGGTCGGCGTCCGCGCCGGACTCGGACTTATTGCCGACTTGATCTTCGATCAGCACTTTCTTGTGCGTCAGCGTCACAATCGCCTATTTGGCTTGATGATGGTTCGACCGGGCATGCTGGGCATCGGTATCGACGAAGATATGGCGGTGATGATCGCTGACAACCGCAAACTCGAGGTGGTCGGCCCGACCCATGTAATGTTCGTCGATACCAAAAAGGTAAGGGGCGGTATGGCCGTTTACTTCCTTAAGGCCGGCGAAGCGTTCGACCTTCGCAAGCGAAAACAGATCAAAAAGTAGATACTTTTCGTTGCATAATTTCGCCTTAGGGAATAGGTAATACTATTTTTATTTCATGGAGGCATGTAATGAGATCGAAAGGACATTTGTTTGTTTTGTTTCTGCTCATTTCGATCGGCGCCCTGCAGGCAGCGGCGCAGCAGTCGAACGCGAAGTCACTAAATACCGACCCGGATAAGGCTAAGATCGTATCTTCGGACATTGATCTTTTTTGGAAAGCATATGATAAGGCCAAGCCCGAAAATAGTATCAATGTGTTTCGTGACGAATACATGCGCAAAGGGAGCATCGGGCTGAAGGAATTTACCACGACTCGCATCGGATCGGCTTGCGGACTAGTAGAGGTCATCGAGGCTCGCCCAAAATACTATGCATCGCTTCGTGACCCGTCGCTGAAGGCGGGAACCTTTCAGGAACCAATGCGTGCGGCTTTTCGAAAGTTGAAGAACCTCTACCCGGACGCCGTATTCCCCGATGTTTACCTGCTCATCGGTAAGATGAACTCGGGCGGAACATATACCGAAAATGCTCTGCTGATCGGTGTCGATATGTACGGCTTTACACCTAATACACCGACCGACGAACTTACCGATTGGCACAAAAAGGTCCTGAAGCCGATCGATGAAATACCGTACATTGTTGCCCACGAGTTGATCCACTATCAGCAGAAATTTCCCGCGGGCGAGCGGTCACTCTTAGGGTCCGTTATCGGCGAAGGCAGTGCTGACTTTATTGCTGAACTAATTGCCGGCGAACACATCAATCAACACCTGCACGATTACGGTAACCAGCGGGAACGCGAACTTTGGATCGAGTTCAAACGGTCGATGACCTCAAATGATATGTCGCTGTGGCTATATAACGGCAATGACATTAAGGAACGTCCGGCCGATCTCGGGTATTACATGGGCTATAAGATCGCCGAATCGTATTACAAGAACGTAGCCGACAAAAAGCAGGCGGTTCGCGACATACTCGAGATCAAGGATTTTAGTGCGTTCTTGAAAGCCAGCCGATACGAGGAAAAATTTCGGGACTAGCAATTAGCTGCCCCACGTCAGAAACATCGCGATGGCCGCGGCGAACATCACTGCCGCGGCTAGCCAGCCAATGATGTTAGTGAATATTCCGTTGGTACGTGCTCCCATGACGCGTTCATTGTTGGCGACCAGCATCACGACGACCAACAGCGGCGGAGCGACGACCCCATTGATAACGGCCGTCCAGAACAGGGCCTTGATGGGGTTGATGCCGAGAAAATCGATCGAAACGCCGACGAGTGTCGAAACCGCAATAACGGCGTAGAATTTTCGGGCGTGACGCGGCTTTTCGTCAAGACCGGACGCCCATCCGAACGTTTCGGCGACGGCGTACGCGGCCGAACCGGTCAAAACAGGCACCGCCAGAAGTCCCGCTCCGATCAGTCCTACTGCAAAGAGCACGGTGGCGAGGCTGCCGGCAAGCGGCCTCAAGGCCTGTGCGGCGTCGGTAGCCGACTGAATGTCAGTTTTGCCTGACACGTGCAGAGTAGCTCCTGCCGCGAGTATCACAAAATAAAAAACGACATTGCAAAAAAGCATCCCGACGATAGTGTCGATCTTCTCATTTTTGATCTCTGCGTCAGTCGCACCTTTACGTTCGGCTAGGCGCGTGCGGCCCTCGCTCTTTTCCTCCTCGACCTCTTCGCTCGCTTCCCAAAAGAAAAGGTACGGCGAGATGGTCGTGCCCAAAATCGCTACGATGGTCGTGACGTACTCGCCGCTGAGCGTGATCTGCGGAAGGAACGTCGCCCGTGCCACCTCGTACCAATCGGGCTTGGCTAGGAACGCCGCTATCACGTAGGCAAAGAGCGACAACGTCAGCCACTTAAAGATCTTCATGATCAGGCGGTACGAACCCCACACCTGCAGCACGACGATCGCCACGGCGATCGGCACGACCATCGCCGATATCGGTACGGGGAGGAACATATTGATCGCCGCCGCGATCGCCGATATATCGGCACCGGCGTTGATCGTATTAGCCACGACCAGTCCGATGACGACCGGATAGAGTAGCTTTCGCGAATAATAACGCCGCAGCACGCCCGCAAGCCCTCGGCCCGAGACCATCCCGATCTTGGCGCAGACATGCTGGACCACGACCATCAGCGGTAGCGTCACGATCGCCGTCCACAACGTTGCAAACCCAAGCGCCGCACCGGCCTGCGAATACGTCCCGATCCCAGACGGATCGTCATCCGACGCACCGGTGATCAACCCGGGCCCAAGTCGGTTGAGCAAGTTCTTGATTGGATTATCTTTGTGGTCCATGTCACGGCCCACCGACAGGATAGCAGAAACCGGTCGTTCAATGTCGGATCATGTTTTGTCGGCGTTTTTATTCACAATTCCTGAGCGTTGCCTTTCGAATTTTGGATCCTTGAAGATCTGAATCGCTTACTAATAAAAAAAGTTGTTGTTTTCGAATCGCTGTTGGTATATAAGTGCGTTTATTAAGTTCAACCATATTTCCAGGCGATCCGAACGGGTTGCCAACCTCTCAATTCTCAGGATCCGTTATTTGGAGGAACATTATGAAACTGCGCCGAAGCGCCCTAATGGTCGGGATCGTAATTTGTCTGATGGCCAGTGCTTTGGAATATGCCAACGCACAAAATGTGCCCGTTACGTGGCGGCTGAACAATGTACGATGGTCAGATTTTGAAACGCGAGTCGGTGCCGCACTCGGAACCACTATCCAGGCAATGCCGTTTCATGGTGAGCGAACGACCAAAGTGTTGCAGGCTAATCCGCTTATTTATTCCTACGTCACCGAAAATGTACAGGCCTCGCCGGTCAGCACTCAACCAATGTCGAACGTCAAATTCACGGCATTCTGGACATTCAATGCCAACCATGTCGGCGATACGGTCTTCGCAATACCCGCCGCAAATATGCCAAGCGAATTTTTGAGTCGCGATCTTCGTCGTTTGGGTTGTGACCCTTCGATCCCTGAACAGGCAGGCTCATCCGCGTTCGGCAACGCGTCTTGTAGCGGATATGCCGGCGAGGGGATACGAAAAGGCTCGTCGATCGGACCTGTATATTATGGTATCGGAAGAGTGGTCGTTTTGCGTTCCTGCGGATATTTGACGACCGAGGTGAGAATGGAAACCGTAACGCCGCCGTCGCATGGGGAAAATCCACAGCCCGACGCGATCAAGGAAAGCGGCGTTCTCGCGTCAAAATACTCAAAAGACATGATGAAACTGCTTCTTGATGCGTTCGATCCGGTGTGTTCGGCGGCCGGGGCCGGTGGACTGCCTCGTCCGACGTCAACACCCACGCCAACGCCCGGACGCGTCCCCGATGGCGATCAGGGCGGGCGGCTGAATATGCGTAAACTGCACCTTTATTACAATGACCAGCATCACGACAGCCTGACGATCGCTTCGGATGACGCGATGCGTGCGGCGGCGTCCAGCGGATATCGGTACATCTCCGAGGCCGGCGGTTTCGTGTTTATCGACCAGCCGATGGGAACAATACCGCTCAGCCTGTGGTACAACTCGTCGATCGGTGACTATTTTACATCCACAACCACCGACACGGCCGGAATGGCGCGGCTGAGCTATCAATTTGTTCGTGTCGAAGGCTTTATTTATCCGTCGCAGCAACCCAATTCCGTCGCTCTTAAGACTTTTTGGGCGCCCGCGAGGTCAGACTATTTTGCGACCGCGACCTCGGCGGGCGAGACACGAGCGCTAAATAGCGGATATTCGTTTGTGCGGATCGAAGGTTATCTTCCAACGGCCTCAAATCTCAACTCGGTAGGCTGCGGCCTCGGTGTACGTTGGGATGAGACGGAGGACGGTTGGTCGGGCCAGTGGACCCGACGCGGTTTAAGCAACGTATTCGATTCGGTCTGGGTTAGCCCGACCGGTCAGCGCGCAGCGGCGATAATGTCGATTAGTGTTGCTGGCGATCAAATCACAATTCGACGTGATCAGTCCGGGGTCGGGACGTGCAGTTACAGCGGCCAGATCGCTGCCGATGGGGTCAGCGTCGCAGGCGGTTATACATGCAGTTGGTGGCCGAACGGCGGCACAAACCACTGGCGGGCAGTGATCAGATGTAATTGAATTTTAGGTCTAAACCTGTTTTCTCGCTTGCGACTGAACTGCGGTAATCGCAACGGCATCGACTATATCCTCGGCCTTGCATCCGCGGGAAAGGTCGTTGCACGGGCGGTCGAGGCCTTGGAGGATAGGGCCAATGGCGGTTCCGCCGGTGAGGCGTTCGGTAAGCTTGTAGGCGATGTTGCCGGCATTGAGATCGGGGAAAACGAGTACGTTTGCCTTACCCGCGACGGGCGAGCCGGGCGCTTTTGAATTGGCGACGGATCGGACGAGAGCGGCATCGGCTTGGAGTTCGCCGTCGATTGCTAGGTCGGGCATCCGGATCTTCACGGTTTTGGTCGCTTCGACGACCTTGTCTATGAGCTGATGCTTGGCGCTGCCCTTGGTCGAAAATGACAGCATCGCGACACGCGGCTCGGTGTTGAGCAATGCCCGGCATGAGTCGGCAGAGGCGATAGCGATCTCGGCGAGTTCGCCGGCATCGGGATCAATGACGACGCCGCAATCGGCGTAGATCATCGCCCCGTTCTCGCCAAAATTCCTATCCGGCACTACCATCAGGAAAAAGCTCGACACGATCTTGTAGCCCTCTCGTACGCCGATGCACCTGAGCGCGGCGGCGACGGTGTGGGCCGTGGTATTCGTCGCACCGGCGACCGAACCGTCTGCCTTGCCCTCGCGGACCAGCAGGTTGCCGTAATAGAGCGGATCCTTGACGGCCTGTTCGGCCTCCTCGAGTGTGATGCCCTTCGACCGGCGGATCTGATGATAGAGCTCGGCCATCTTGCCGAACGCGTGATGATCGCGGCGATGATCGAGGATGCCGACGCCATTCAGGTTGGCGCCGGTATCGGCTGCGAGCGAGCGCACCTTATCTTCGTTGCCGATGATGGTGATCCTGGCCACGCCGTTGCGGGAGCAAATCGCCGCGGCCTCGACGGTACGCGGGTCATCGCCCTCGGGCAAAACGATGTGCTGTATGTCGGCGGCGGCTCGTTGACGGATCTGCTGCAATATCATAGTTTCGATACCGAATTTACCATACAACCAAAGCGAGCGAAACTTGCACAAAGCTGCGGTTATTTTTAGACTGAAGGAAAACTTCAGGCCGGTACATAATTATGAGTAAGCACAACGAGCCCAAACACAAGCTGAAACGCCGCGAAAAGTCTGAGCTGAAAGGCCGGCTTCACAGCTTTTTGATGTTTTTGCCGAACATGGTGATGCTGCTCGGACGGCTGCTCAAGGACATTCGTGTGCCGACGGCTGAAAAGGCACTCTTCGTGGCGGCGATCGTTTATGTGATCTCACCCATCGATTTCATCCCGGACGTTTTCCCGTTCATTGGACAGGTCGATGACCTGTATATGGTCGCCCTCGTTCTGCTGCGGCTGGTTAACCGCACCGACGAAGCGGTCGTCCGCGAACACTGGTCCGGCGGCGGCGACATCGTCGCTCTGGCCGATTCGATCGCCGGTATCGCCCCCAAATTCCTGCCCAAGCGCGTTTCGCGGGTTATCACGTCCCGCGTCGAGCTCGCTCCGGCGGGCAAGGTGCTCCGCGGTATCACCCAGCGTGACGAAGCGGTCGTCCGAGAGATACAGTTTGACGAGTTCGATCCGGATCAACGCTCGTCACTCACCAATTAGACAGCTGGATCGAGGAGTATTCGCGTCTGCTCGGATCCATCAAAGACGAAAGGTACGACGTTAATAGGATCGTCGTACTTTTTTGCGTGATACTCTGGATTTTTAGGCGTTTTGAGACTTTATCAACTCTTAGCTCGGGAATATAAAAAATTAACAATTCGGCGCGTGACTTTTGGCATTTAGGTATACTTGATATCGTTAACCGAAAAGCCTGCGACTAGGAATCTATGTTCGAACGATATACGGAGAGGTCACGGCGAGTGATCTTCTTCGCTCGCTATGAAGCCCTGCAATACGGTTCTCAGGTGATCGCCCCGGAGCACATCCTGCTCGGACTGATGCGCGAAGACAAGACCATCTCTTCACGATTTTTCCCGTTTCGAAGCGCATTGACCGTCGATACGATCCGGCGCGATGTCGAGGAACGGATAGTGCTCCGCGACCGGATTCCGCAGTCGGCCGAGCTTCACCTGTCGCCCGTCACAAAGCGGATACTGTTCTATGCCAATGAAGAGAGCCGTCAGCTCAAAAATCGTCACATCGGGCCGGAGCATTTGCTGCTCGGGCTGGTGCGCGAAGAGCGTTCGATCGCAGCCGAGATCCTCTTCGGCTACGGGCTGAGGCTGCAGGACGTGCGTGACGAGATGTCGCGGCAGAGTGCGTTGCCGATGTCGTCGTTGCCGCCCGGTACGGACCCGTCGAAAACGCCGAATCTGGCCGAGTTCACCCGCGACCTGACAAACGAGGCGTCAGAGGGGCGGCTCGATCCGCTGATCGGACGCGAAAATGAGATCGAGCGGCTGATCGAGATACTTTGCCGTCGGACCAAGAACAACCCGGTGCTGATCGGCGAGTCGGGCGTCGGCAAAACTGCGATCATCGAGGGGCTGGCCCAACGCATCGTTGATCGCCAGGTGCCGACATTTCTCGAGAAAAAGCGTATTCTTTCGCTCGACCTTTCGCTCGTGGTCGCCGGCACTAAGTACCGCGGCCAGTTCGAGGAACGCCTGAAAAAGATAATGGCCGAGCTCCGCGAAAACGCCGAAAACATAGTTTTTATCGACGAACTCCATACGCTGGTTGGTGCGGGCTCGGCCGAGGGCACGCTCGACGCCGCCAACATACTCAAGCCCGCACTTTCGCGAGGTGAGGTCCAATGTATAGGGGCGACGACACCGGGCGAGTATCGCAAAACGATCGAAAAGGACCGAGCTCTCGAACGCCGCTTTCAGGCCGTCAAGGTCGAGCCCGCGACCGAGTCTGACGCCATCCGGATAATCGAGGGCATCGTGGAAAGGTACGAGGCTTTCCACCAGATAAGATATACCAAGCACGCCCTCGAGGCCGCGGTTCGCCAGTCGAACCGCTACATCTCGGACCGCTTTTTGCCGGACAAGGCTATCGACGTCCTGGATGAGGCCGGTGCCCGAGCCAAACTGCGGCACCAACAGGAAAATCGCGGCGAGCCCTCATGGAAGGAGACGGTCGAAAACTGGAAACGCGCAGCCGCCAACGAGGACCAACTAATATCGTACGAGCTGCAGACGCTCGAAGATTCGTTCTACACGGTCGAGGTGACACGCGACGACGTCGAGGATGTTATCGCCCGTTGGACCGGCATCCCGATCACGTCCATTAGGACCGAAGAGGCCCAAAAGCTGCTCAATATCGAGTCGGCCCTTCAGACGCGCATCATTTCACAGAGGCCGGCAATTTCGGCACTAGCAAGGGCGATTCGGCGATCGCGTGCCGGGCTGAAAAATCCGAGCCGACCGATCGGATCGTTTCTCTTCCTCGGGCCGACGGGCGTCGGCAAGACCGAGGTCGCTAGAACACTGGCCGAGTACCTTTTCGGCACCGAACGCTCTCTCGTCCGTTTTGATATGAGCGAGTTTATGGAAAAGCACTCGGTGTCAAAATTCATCGGGTCGCCTCCGGGATACGTCGGCCACGAAGAAGGCGGGCAGCTGACCGAACGTCTGCGTCGGACGCCGTACTCGGTCGTTCTTTTCGACGAGGTCGAAAAGGCTCATCCGGACGTTTTTAACGTGCTGCTGCAAGTGTTTGAGGACGGGGTCTTGACCGACGCGCTCGGTCAGGCGGTCGACTGTAAACATGCGATATTTATCATGACGTCCAATCTCGGCGCACGGATCATCCAGAAAAATGCCGCGTTCGGATTTCGCACCGCGAACGCCGCCGTCTCACGCGAACAGGTCGAAGATCAGGTCATGGCGGTCGTCAAACAGACTTTCGCACCTGAATTTATCAATCGTCTCGACGAGATCGTCGTCTTCGATGAACTCGGCGACGAGGACCTTTCACAGATCGTTGATCTGCAAGTCGGAAAACTCGACAGCATCCTCCGCAGCCGCAATATGACCATCGAACTGTCGCCCGAGGCCAAAGCGTGGCTTATCGAAAAAACTTGCGGCGACCGGAAATATGGTGCCCGTCCGCTCAAGCGGGCCCTGCAAAAATATGTCGAGGACGAGCTTTCCGAAGCCCTCATACAAGGCCAGATGGACGGCTCAGGCACCATCGAGGTATTCCGTGAAAATGACAGACTAGGCTTTCGTCTCGCCGTCGCCGTCGCCGCCGGCGACGAAGAACTGACAAAAAAAGCCTGATACAAAATGCACCCAGCCATTCGACCGAAGCGACGCAAGGGGGGAAGTGTCTTTGTGGATCTACCGTGCGTTATCGCTCTCGGCAACGAACACGTCGTCGCATCGCCTCAACGGATCTCCCTGAACGGGATGCGGACCCAATCATGTGTTAGGTTTAGCCGATATTGAAAGCTATTTGACGCGACTTGCTGCCCAGGCACGCGGGCAGGCTTGACCTGAAGGTCAGTTATTCGTGGAACTGACTTCCCGCCAGCGAATCGGTGCCATCCATCCTAAACAAGCCGCGGAGCCTAAGACCGCCAGCCGATGCGGGCCGATGCCTCGACGGTGTCAGGCTGACGGCTCGATTACCGAGACGAATCACCTATCTCGGCGAATTGGTTCTGGCTTTGTGGTTTTGGATGTTAACATCGAGGTAGGGAGAGCCATTTTGAACTAAAATGTACCGCCGCACTAAGTTTATAGAGATCTTGCACGAGATCCGTCAGGAGATGGCGGCTGAGGCGGACTATGATCTGGTGCTGTTCGCCGAGAATGTGCGGGCGGGCGGCCCCTCTAGTACCGGCCTTAAGAAGCTCAAGAATGACCCGGCGGCCGAGTCTGACTTGGCCGAACCGGCTGATGCCGAATCGCTGGCACACGGTCTGTGACAACGAACAGCTGTTGATCAAGTTGCCCGCAGTCTGCCGATGTATCGCTACCTGATATCGATCACCTTTGTTTTGCTCGTCATTGCCGTTTCGGCGGCGATCTTCTTTCCTGATTATTGGGAGCACAGATACGACGATCTGATCAGCAGGCAGGCACGCGTTTACCGCATTGACGAAAAGCTGGTCTGGAGCGTGATCTACGAGGAAACATACTTTCGCGCTTGGAAGGTCGGTGCCGCTGACGAGGTCGGGCTGATGCAGGTAACGCCGCTCGTCGCCCGTGAATGGGCAAAGGAGACCGGCCTCAAAGAAATGGAACGCCAGGCCGCGTCAAACGTAGGCGAACTGCTTGCTGACCCTGAACGTAATATTCAGATCGGCTGCTGGTATCTGGAAAAGATTCGCGAGAAATATCGTGAACGCCCGGCCGAGACGGCCATGATGCTTGCCGCGTACAATGCCGGTGCGAGCCGTGTGGATGAATGGACTCGTGACACCGACACGGCAATGATGACCGAAGGCGATTTTGTCGCCCGTATTGCCATCCCGAGCACGCGGTCGTACGTTACATCCATTCTTGAACGTTACCGCACCCAGCCAAAACAAAAATAGAATGCTGATCTTAACCGCCGAACATGTCTTGCCGGTCTCGTCCGCCCCGATCGTCCGAGGGGCGGTCGCCATCGACGGCGACAGCATCGTGGCCGTCGGTGAACTGGATGCGATCGCGGCCCGCTTTTCTCACGCCGAAACGATCGATCACGGCATGGCGGCGATCATGCCCGGGATGGTCAACTGCCATTCGCACCTCGAAATAACGGCGATGCGGGGTTGTCTCGATGAGGTGGAACATGATTTTCGTTCGTGGCTGCTGCGGCTCAATTCGATCAGGGCGAGTTGGACCGACGAGGATGTCGAGGCCTCGGCCTCAGCCGGTGCGATGGAAGCATCGCGAGCGGGGGTGACCTGTCTTGGTGACATCGGGCGGATGGGCAACGCGGGCGTCAAGGCTCTTAAGGCTGCGGGCCTTCGCGGCATCGTGTATCAGGAGACCGAGTTTTCGCCGGACAATCGCACGGCCGCGAGCGACTTTGAGGAACTCGGGGCCAAGTTTGAGGTGCTGAAAGAGGAGGAAACCGATCTGGTCAAGGTCGGTATCTCACCGCACTCGCCCTATACCGTCAGCTCACAGTTATTCGAGCTCATAGCCCAATACGCCATAATCAACCGAATCCCGCTGACGATCCACGCCGCTGAATCGGCCAGCGAAATGGAATTGCTGACCCGCGGAACAGGTTTTTTTACTGACGTTTACGAGAAGTTTGACGTCGAATGGTACAGCCCGCACTGCTCGCCGGTCGAATATCTCGAACGCCTCGGCGTGCTGTCCGCGCAGCCGCTGCTCGCCCATTGTGTGAAGGTATCGGCGAGCGATATCGAGCGGATCGCCGCCAACGGAGCCAAGATCGCACATTGCCCAAAATCGAACGCCAAATTCGGCCACGGCTGCGCCCCGCTCGGGGCATTTTGGGACGCCGGGATCGCCGTCGGGCTCGGCAGCGATTCGGTCGCCAGCAACAACGTCTGCGACCTTCTGGAAGAATCACGCTTTGCCGCACTTACGGCGCGCAATCGCGATGACTCGGTACGGTTTACCTCGGCCCGCGATGTGCTCGAAACCGCTACTATCGGCGGAGCCCGTGCCCTCGGCCTCGATCACCTGATCGGCACAATCGACCCCGGAAAACAGGCCGACATCGCCGTGATCTCGCTCGAAAATATCGCCCAACAGCCCGTCAGCGACATCCATGCGGCACTCGTCTTCTCATCGAACGCCCGAGACGTGGCAATGACAATGGTTGCCGGAGAATGTGTTTTCCAATCAATCGGCAGCAAATTGAATCTTTAGTTTCGTCTGTCAGTTGCTATATCTACTCCGGCCAAATGGGTGTAGAATGGATCGGGAGGATTATTGCGATCCCACCGCGATAGAAAGATCATCATGATGAAGATATTTCTCGTTGCGACTCTGATCTGTGCCGCATTCATTCCCGCCGCGTTCGCTCAGGAAACCCTCTTTGACAAAGGACTTAGGCAGTTCAATGACAAACAGTACGACGAGGCGATCGTGACGTTTCAGCAGGTGGTGAGCACATCTCCTGAGAACTATGCAGCCGTGTACAACATAGGGCTCTGCCATTACAATCTCGAGAGGTACGACCGAGCTGCCGAGGCTTTCAAACGGGCGGTCGCCATCAAGCCCGATTACGTTATTGCGTGGGTTCAGCTTGGCAATTCGCTAGACTATCTGGATAACTACAGCGAGGCGATCGGGGCCTACCAGAGAGCGATCCAGTACGACCCGAAAAATTCGAACGCGTACTTCGAGCTAGGGGTGGCGCATTATCGAAAGAAGCTGTATTCCGAGGCGATCAAGGCGTTCAAGGAATCGATCCGACTCGATCCGGCCAATGCGACGACACACTATCGACTCGCCCTTTGCTACAAGGCGACGAATACTCCTGATGAGGCCAAGGCGTCGCTCGAAAAGTCGATCGACCTCGGCATCAGGAACGGATACGCGCAGTTCGAACTTGGCAAGATCTACTATGACAAGGGAAACACCGAGGGTGCTTTACGGGTCTTGAAGTCGGCGGTTCAGCTCAAGCCGGACCTGGTCGACGCGTACATTGAGTTGGGTAATGTCTATTACAACGAAGGTCAGCCGAACGAGGCGATACCTAACTATAAGCGTGCATTAGAGCTGTCGCCTAAATATGTGACGGCGGCCCTCTACCTTGGCGATGCCTGTCTAAACGCGAAGCATTACGACGAGGCGATCCAAGCTTATAACAAAACGCTCGAACTCGACGCTAAGAACGCCAGTGCAGTCTACGGCCTCGGACTCGTTTATTTTAACCAAGGGAACAAGCCGCTGTGCCAGGCACAATACGATAGGCTAAAGCCGTTGAGCTCCGAGCTTGCGGACAAGCTGCTCGTGTACCTCAACAGAATGTGATAGGCTGCTTTAGTTTTTGGCACCGGCAGCCGCAGCTTCGAGTTCGCGGAGCAGGTCGGTCGGCGTCCAGGCGTTACCCGGAAGTATCTTGACCACATTGCCGTCGGGGTTGATGACGGCCGTCCGCAGGCTGTGGTTGAACTGGGCCTTGTCGTTTGGGTCGATCTCGTACCGAAGGCCGAAAAAGTCGGCGATCTTGCGAACCTCAGTGTCCTTGCCGACGGCGAGTTGCCAGACCGTAAAATCCGGTTTTGCGTCCTTGCCGAGATAGCCGAGACCATAGGAACGCAGCTTTTCCGGTGTGTCGCGGGCAGGGTCGAACGAGATGCTCAGCAGACGCAGTTTTTGCTTCGCGGCCGGGTCGTTGTTGATCATATTGGCCAGATCGCTGAAATTTGTGGACATCTTAATGCAGTAATCGGGCAAAGGGCACTGAGCGTAAATAAATGTGATCGCCAGGGCCTTGCCGCGAAAATCCCTGATCGATACTATCTTGCCGTCCTGATTGGTCAACATAAAGTCGGGCACAGGCTTGCCGATCTGGGCAAAGCGCTCATCGATGGTCGGCGTCGGCTGGCCCGGGATCGGAGCGGCTAGAATGCCGATGTTTTCGAGCCAATACGGATCCTTTGCCGTATTGTCGACGACGAGCTCGGCCTTGATCTCGGCTCCGGGCTGGAGTTCATTCCAGACCCAATCGGCGTGGATCGGAAAATCCATCGTCATCGCGTCCATATAGCCCTCGACTTTTTTATGATCGATAGTCGCTTTTTTGGCGGCCTTGTCGACGGCGACGACCCTGCCCTCGATAGGGTAGCGTTTGGCGTTTGAGGACGAATTACCTGAGTCAACAGGCTTGTTGCATCCGGAAGATATAATGGTCAAAGCAATCAGTAATAAGATTATCTTGCGCATAATAAGTGGTATTGACTTTAAGACATTACCGCAGATCAACATCGGCATAACTGCGAGTTAGGTTGTCGTTATTGCTACGGATCGAGATCAACTGGCGGTTCAAGATCGTCGGGTTCTTATACAATCGGCGAACTCGAAAAGTAATGATCGCCGACTGGCCGGGTGCAAGTGCCGCAGTTTGCTGTGGATTTGTGATAACGATCCACCTTCTTTGTTCGACAAATACGGAAAAGCCGGACGCCGCCGGCCCGCGATTTGTGACTGTTAGGGTAAATGTAGTCTGACCTCCGACTGGAGCGGTGACCGTTTGGGCCGCAGGTGAAACCTCGATCCCCGAGTTTCTCTGAGACAGCACTAGCGAATTGTCGAGTTCGCTTCCCCAGACCTTTTTTGCGGTAGTTTCGTCCGATTTTAAGTACAAGTTAAAGAATGATGTAAGCAGACGCCGCGTTTCGCCGAGCTGTTGGTCGCGGGTGATGGTTCCGCTATCGCAACCGAAACCGTTCGCGTCCTCAAACCCGCAATGCCAGCCGCCCTGTATAACGGGCAATATTCGCGCCGACACACCACCGTTGTACATTAACTGGCCGTTGCTCGCGACCGGTACGATCGTGTCTGAGCTTGCGGATATGAGACTTACCGGCACATTAATAGCCGGCATTGCGGCCGTCGCCGATGGATTGGTCTCGGCAGCGGCAAGATTTGCCAGGGCCTTGATTCGGCTGTCTTGCGATGTTGCCAGAATACTCGATCCGCCGCCCATCGAGTGACCGCTCGCACCAAACTTCGACGTAGCTACCTGCCCGAAGAACATCGACGCGGGGTTGGCGTTTTCCTGCTCAATGTAGGTCAGGCAACGCTTAATGTCGTCGGCAAAATTCTGATGATTCGGCAGAAGCCCGCCCTCGGAATCAGAGGCGATGACAAAGTAACCGTGCGTCGCCAGATGCTCGAGCGTCGATTGATATGACGATACCGCCTGAAAGAAGCCATGGCCGAACGTGATCGCCGGATAAGGAGCCCCCAAACTGTCGTAACTACCGTTCTGCCCTGCAACCGTCGCGGGGTAATAGAGCCTTGCCGTAAATGTGGTGCTATTGGCCCGCGTTACGGTCACACTTCGCCAACCGGCTCGGAAACGGCCAGACTGCGACAACGGGTCCGTCTGACAGACGACCGCGACGGCGAAAAAACTTATAAAAAACAGGACCTTAGCGCACCACATCATCCTGAGTTTAGCCCAATCTGCCAAGGTCGTGCAAAACTGTCAATCGCGGTGAATGTGGAGTAATATTAAGATGTTATGACTGCACAATTATTGAGTGGAAAGGTGTTTTCCGAGGCGATCAGGACAGAGGTCGCGGCCGAGGTCGCCGACATCCGCGAGGTTCATGGATTTTCGCCGTGCCTTGTGGTCGTCCGCGTCGGTGAAGATCCGGCATCGGCCGTCTACGTCGGCAGCAAGGTCCGGACGGCTGAGGAACTAGGCATCGTGTCGGAGCATTTGCATTTTCCGGCGGAAACGAGTGAGGACGAGATCATTGCAGCGGTCCGCGGGCTCAATGCCCGCAGCGACGTTGACGGCATTCTCGTCCAGTTGCCGTTGCCGAAGCATATCGACGAGCAAAAGGTACTCGAACTGATCGATCCTGAAAAGGATGTTGACGGATTTCATCCGGTGAACGCCGGCCGGCTGATGCAGGGCCACGAGGCCCTGACCCCGTGCACGCCGGCAGGCGTCATCGAGGTGCTGAAACGTTCGGGCATCACGATCGCCGGCAAGAATGCGGTCGTGGTCGGCCGCAGCAATATCGTCGGCAAACCGATGGCGATGCTGCTGCTGCACGAAAATGCGACCGTCACGATATGCCACTCGCGAACGGCTGACCTGCCGGGTGTGTGCTCCGGGGCTGACATTTTGGTCGCGGCGATCGGCCGGGCCGGTTTTATCACCGCTGAACACATTGGCCAGGGAGCTGCGGTCGTTGATGTCGGGATCAATAATGTCGAAGATCCGGCGAAGGCGCGCGAGCTGTTCGGGCCGGATGATCTGGACAAACGCCTCGCGACTATCGAAAAGCGTGGTTTCACGCTCGTCGGCGACGTTAACCCGCGTGACGCGATGGCCAAGGCCGCGTATTTCACGCCTGTTCCCGGCGGCATCGGGCTGTTGACCGTTGCAATGTTGATGAAAAATACCGTTACCGCGGCGCGAATGCGGCGCAAGATCTGACTTTGCCAGGCACCGAGCAAGGGACTTAACTTATGAATTTCGAAGAATATCAGTCGGCGGCATGCAAGACCGCACATTATCCGCGGCGGCTAAGCAACCTCGAATACCCGACGCTCGGCCTCGCGGGCGAAGCAGGAGAGGTCGCAAATGTCGTCAAAAAGATCCAGCGAGATCACGGCGGCGTCATGAATGAAGAGATCCGCACAAAGCTCAAGGACGAACTCGGCGACGTGCTCTGGTACATATCGGCTTGCGCCGATGAGCTAGACCTGACTTTGACTGAGATCGCCGAATACAACGTCGAAAAGCTTAACAAGCGTCACGGTAGCTAGCCGAGGCGGCCATTTCACCAAAAAAGGATGTTGACTGTTGGATTGACCGGTTCGATCGCGGTTGGCAAGTCGTTTGTCTGCAGCGTCTTGCGTGAGGCCGGGGTGCGTGTTCTCGACGCGGATTTGACGGCCCGCGCTGTCGTGGCTAAGGGGACCGAGGGGCTTGCGGAAGTGGTAAGGCACTTTGGCGACGGCATTTTGACGCCAGGTGGCGAACTCGACCGAAAGGCGCTAGGGGCGATCGTTTTTGCCGACGAGGAAAAACGCCTTTTGCTCAATTCGCTGATCCATCCAAGGGTCTTTGAGGCACAGGATGCGTGGCTTCGCGAGGCGGCCGCGGCCGACCCCGGTGGCATCGCCGTAATAGACGCAGCACTGATGATCGAATCGGGAGGTTACAAGCGGTTTAACAAAATAATTGTCGTTTGGTGTGAACCTGTTATACAATTGGAACGCTTGATGTTACGCGATAAACTGAGCCGACAGGACGCCGAAAAACGCATCGCCGCTCAGATGCCGCAAGAAGAGAAAAAGCGCTTTGCCGACCATCTGATCGAAACCTCCTGCGGCTTTGACGACACTCGTCGGCAAACGCTCGAATTAGTCGAACTCCTCCGACAACAAGCTTCTGAAAGCGATGATTGCTGACCCTGACACCACTGCCAATCTTCGGCCAACTACGATCCGCTCGCGGCTTACCGTAGCGATATTTGTCATTGCGGCGGCGATGACGGCGGCGGGATGCGGACAACTCAACCGGCCAAAGGCCGAGACCTTTTACGCCCAGACCAAGCCGCCGAAGCAGCAGGAGTTTCGCTGGAGCAATGGCAAAGCTCCCAAAAACCTCGATCCGGCACGGGCCGCAGCAGCCCCCGAAACCGACGTCGTCCGCGGCATTTACGAAGGGCTGACCGACCTTGACGCCAAATCGCTGAAACCGATACCGGGCGTTGCTGAACGTTGGGAATCGTCGTCCGATCTGAAGACCTGGACATTTTACCTGCGTCGTGATGCTCGGTGGTCGAATGGCGAAACAGTGACAGCCAACGATTTTGTCCGTTCATGGAAGCGTCTCGCCGAACTTCGGGAAAAGGCTGCGAACAACTATCTTTTCGGCAACATAGTCGGAATGGCGCGGACACCGGCGACAGTAGTCAATCCGGGCGATCCGGTAGACTTTTTGGGCAATCCGGTGTTCGACAATGTGTCGCCGCTCCAGCAGATGTCGTCGAACTCGAATTCTGCGCCCGAAACCAAGCCTGAGTTCAAGACCGATGCCAAAACGGCAATATCTGATGCGGCGACCGAGACCGCTCCTCGAATCGAGCCGGTGCCGCTGAGGTTTGGCGTTGAAGCGGTCGACGAACATACGCTAAAGGTCGAACTCGTCTCGCCTGACAAGGATCTGCCGGGGCTTGTTGCCAATCCCGTTTTTCGGCCGATCTACGGCGACGGAACGGCATTTGACCGGACGGGTGCGGAAAAATCACTGGTCACGAACGGTCCTTTTCGGATCGCCGAATCGGGCAACGATGGCCTTGTGCTTGAGAGGGCGGAACATTACTGGAACCGAAAGGCCGTCGGGCTCGAACGGGTCAGGTTCGTGCCGATGGAAACAGCCGAAAAGGCTCTTGAGGCATACCGTGCCGGTTCGGTCGATGCGATCACTAATGCCAATTTCGAACCGCTCGCGCTGAAGCTGCTCGCGCCTTATGAGGATTTTCGCCGCACGACGCATAGTGCCCTCAACTACTACGAATTCAATACGCGGTCGACACCGTTTCGCGACCGCCGAGTGCGCGAGGCGTTGACAATTGCCATCGACCGCGAGCGTCTCGCCGAGGGTGAACTCGAGGGTTCTGTCGAGCCAGCCAATAAGTTTTTGGCGATCAGTGACAACGGCAAATTCGAGGTCGCTTATGATGTCGAGGATGCCCGCGGCCATCTGGCGGCAGCCGGATATCCCAACGGTGAGGGCTTTCCCAAGGTCCGCCTGGTGATCAACCGCAACAATCTGCAGCAGCGTATCGCGCGGTTCGTCGCTCGCATGTGGAAACAGAACTTAAACATTGATACTGACATAATCGTAAAAGAACCGGCTGAGATCGAGGCGGCGCGTGTGTCCGGCGACTATGATCTGATGCGTCGCGGGGTCGTGCTGCCGGCCGCTGACGAACTTGCCAGCCTCGCGGCGATCTTCCGTACGGATCAGGCGATTCTGCTGGAACCGGCGGCCGACACCACAGCGGATGCCGGAAAGCGGACCAAGGATCCAAGTGCGTCGCCGTCGCCCAGCGGACCGAGTGCAATGACCGAGCCTCAGCCCGCCCCGACCGCTAGCCCCGCTCCGCAGCCTGGTCAGATGCTTTCGGAAGAGGCCGCGATATTTGAATTAAGGGCGATCCCGTTGTATTTTCCAAAGTCGTACGCGATGGTGAAACCGTACGTAAGCGGATTTGAAATGAATAGTTTAGATGCTCCGTCACTGAAAGAGGTTAGCATCGACAACGACTGGCAACCGAGGCCAGCAACTGGCGAATAGCCATTGCCCAAACAAATTTGATCTGGTAGTTTTTCGTTCGTTTATGGCCAAAACACGACCAAAACCGCTTCGAAGCGCGTTAATTGCCGTCATTTTTGCATCGCTGCTGACGGGATGTATGTCGTCGGCCAAGAGCAAGTACTTTGGCCGAACGTCGCCGCCCGCGGAGAACGTGCTCAGATACGTTTCAGGTTCCGAACCCGAAACACTCGATCCGCAGCTCCCCGACGGCCAGCCTGAGGCCCGTATTTTTATGGCTCTTTACGAAGGCCTGGTCGAATATGGCCCGAAAGATCAACAACCAATACCGTCGATCGCAAAAAGTTGGGAGATCAGCTCGAAGGTAGACGAGTTTATTTTTCATCTCCGCGACAACGCCAAATGGAGCGACGGCAAGCCGATCACGGCACAGGATTTTGTCTACAGCCTCCGTCGTGGATTTGCGCCGGAGACCATTTCACGAACCGCGGGGCTCGGCTATGCGATCAAGTACTCGTCTGAGTTCAATGGTGAAAAGGTCTTTGTCAAAAAGAATGGCAGATTTCTAACCGCAGCCGATATCGACGGCACGCCGGCGAAAGACGTGCCGGCCTTTGGTCCCGATACCGAATTTAATCGCACATTGCGTGGGCCCGATCGGATAACTCTCGAGGGCGACGAAAAGAAACGTTCAAAGGAGCTCGAGTCGGATGCGAAGCTCAAGGCCGCGGTCGAGGGCGGGGAATTTGTACCCGTCAAGGCCGAGGATATTGGCGTCGAGGCGATCGACGACCGCACCCTAAGGATCTCGCTTCGGCAGAGTGCGCCGTATTTTCTGGGGTTGCTGGCACACCAGTTCTTTCGCCTGGTGCCGAGGCAGGCGATCGAAGCCCACGGCAAAGAATGGACGCGGCCCGCAAACATCGTTACCTGCGGTGCGTTTCGGATCAAGGAATATCGGCCGTACGACAAACTGGTCGTCGAACGCGATCCAAATTATTGGGATGCCGCAAATGTTCATCTGGATCGGATCGAGTTCTATCCCGTCGAAGAGCTTTCGACGATAATGAACCTTTACAAGGCCGGTTCGGTCGACGCCTTTCTCAATCATACGGTACCGACCTCTTGGATTGATGAGGTTAGACAGTATAAGGACGAGTACCTTAATTTTCCCGAAGCGGCGACCGCTTACTATTCGATGAATATGACCAAGGCGCCGTTTAGCGACTCCAAGGTGCGAAGGGCATTCATGCTCGGGCTTGACCGCCAAGCGCTTTCAGATTTCAGGAAGATAACCAAACCGCTTTTTGGGAAAGTGCCTTCGGGCATCTACCCGGAATATGACAAAGCGGTCGAAAAAGTTGGCGAAGAGCTGCGAAAAGAACGCGGCGTCACGCCCGAGACCTGGGCAAAGCGCAACGATTTTGACGCCGAAGCGGCGCGAAAGCTACTGACGGATGCCGGATTTCCGGTCGTAAAGAGCGACAGTGGTTATTCGTGCCCTAATTTTCCAACCGACCGCATCTCGATAACGTTTAATACTAACGAAAATAACCGCTCCGTTGCGGAGTTCATACAGTCACAGTGGAAGCAGAATCTTGGCATTACGGTCCCGCTCAAGACGATGGAGTTCAAGACCTACCTGCCGTATTTCAAGTCGCTCCAGTATGAGGGTTTTGCCCAATTTCTTTGGTCTGGCGACTACATGGACCCGTACACTTTCCTGAGCCTGCAGTACGGCAAGGACAACGAGGGCGGGGCCGGCTTTTACGACGCGAAATACGACAAGATGCTCAACGACGCCAATGCCGAGCTCGATCCTGACAAACGCTATGAGATGCTCGCCCGAGCCGAGTTCTATTTGATGGATCAGTTGCCGTTCGTACCGCTGACCATCAACGCGACCAACTGGCTCAAAAAACCTTATGTCAAAGGAATGTACCCGAATCCGGGAACGCTGATCCCATGGAAATTTGTTTATATCGAGCGCGACCAGGCCAAATGGGACAAGGACGTCGAGAATATTTTCAAAACGCCCGACCCACAGATGGAAAAGCAATTGTCCGATCTGACCGCGACCCAGAAAGCGGCTGCAAAGTAGGCGAGAGATAAGATGCTAAGTTTCATCATTCGCAGATTGCTGATAATCATCCCGATGGCGTTACTCGTCGTCACGCTGACGTGGGGATTGATCCGCATCGCACCCGGCAACTTCTATTCGGGCGAAAAGAAACTGCCGGCTGCGGTCGAGGCGAATATCCGCAAAAAATACGGGCTCGATCAGCCATGGTACACCCAGTACGGGATGATGATGTCAAATATCGTTCGCGGCGATTTTGGCGATTCGCTGAAGTATCAGGGACAGTCGGTTAATGAGATCATCAAGCGGCACTTGCCTTATTCGGCGACGATCGGCATCCTCGCATACCTGCTTGCACTTGCGATCGGATTGACCGCCGGGACGATCGCCGCTCTGAAGCAAAATTCCGCATTCGATTACAGTTCGATGTCACTGGCAATGCTCGGCCTGTCTCTGCCTAATTTTGTTTTGGGCCCGTTGCTGGTGCTCATCTTTGCATTTGGGTTGTACTGGTTTCCGCCCGCTCGCTGGGGTGGCGTATCAAGCATAGTTTTGCCGGTGATCACGCTATCGGCGATATACGCGGCGTACATCGCCCGTCTTACGCGGGCCGGTATGCTGGAGGTGATGCGGTCCGACTATATACGAACGGCACGCGCCAAGGGGCTAGACGAAATGACGGTGCTGCTCCGCCACGCCCTGCGCGGCGGCATCATTCCGGTCGTGTCGTTCACCGGGCCGGCACTAGCCGCACTTTTGGCGGGAACCGTGGTCGTCGAAAAGGTTTTCGCACTTCCCGGGCTCGGCGATATTTTTATCAAATCCGTGCTCAATCGCGACGAGCCGCTGATACTCGGGATCGTCGCTTTTCTGTCGATACTGATAATGCTTTTTAACCTGGCGGTCGATATCGCCTACGGTTTCCTTGATCCGCGGATCAGGTACGAATAGTTCGTTATGGCTGAGAATCTAGAGATCGTAAAAGGAACTTCGCTCTGGAGCGACGCGTGGAAACGGCTAAAACGTAATCGTTTGGCCCTCGCCGGGCTGATCTTTATCACGTTCATGGTCGTGGCGGTCGTCATAGGGCCGGCGATACTGGCGTGGGCGACCGGTTACACCTACGATCTGATACCGACCGAAAGCGAACTCGCCCGGTCTCTGCCGCCGTCGCTGATGCACCCGATGGGAACGGACGATGCGGGCCGCGACCTGTTCGCGCGCGTTTTGCAGGGCGGCCGGATCTCCCTGATGGTTGGCATCATCTCGACATTTGTCTCGCTAATAGTCGGCGTCAGCTACGGTGCGATCGCCGGATTTCTCGGTGGACGGATCGACAACCTGATGATGCGGATCGTCGATATCATCTACGCAATTCCGTATATCCTGATCGTGATCGTGCTGCTGTCTGTATTTGGCGGGCCGTCCACGCCGGCGTGGATCAAGTGGTTATCGGCCAATATCGGTGGTGCCGGCAATCAGGCATTAAGCCAGATATTCTTGTTGTTTTTTGCGCTCGGACTGGTGTCCTGGCTGACGATGGCACGTGTCGTCCGCGGTCAGATACTGTCGCTCAAAAATCAGGAATTTGTGTTGGCGGCGAGGGCGACGGGCGTTTCAACCTTTGGCATAATTTTTCGCCATCTGGTGCCTAACGCGCTCGGGCCGGTGATCGTCTATGCGACATTGACCGTACCGAGCGTGATGCTGACCGAGGCGTTTCTGTCATTCCTCGGGCTTGGCGTACAGGCCCCGTATGCGTCCTGGGGCAGCCTCGCGGATGCCGGTATCAAGAACCTCGCTATTTTTCCGTGGCAGCTGATCTTTCCGGGCGTGACGATGGCTCTGACGCTGTTTTCACTAAATTTTTTAGGCGACGGCATCCGCGATGCCCTCGATCCGCAGACGAGGAAGTTTTGATCGATGGATATTAACGAAACGATCTTATCGGTCGACGGTCTCAGGACCTATTTCCACACCGAGGACGGCGTGGTAAAGGCGGTCGACGGCATCTCGTTCGAGCTGAAAAAGGGCGAGACGCTCGGTATCGTCGGCGAGTCGGGTTCAGGCAAATCGGTGACCAACCTGTCAGTGATGCGCCTGATACCAGAGCCGCCGGGCAAGATCGCCGGCGGTAGCGTCACCTTTGACGGCATCGATGTGCTCGCACTACCGATCGACGAGGTTCGCAAGATAAGGGGCAGACGTATTGCGATGATCTTTCAGGATCCAATGACGTCGCTCAACCCGTTTTTGAAGGTTTCGAAACAGCTGATGGAGGTCACCGAACTTCACCTCGGCCACACCAAACCGCAGGCCCGTGCCCATGCGCTGAAAATGCTCAAGCTCGTCGGTATTCCCGATGCGGAAAAGCGTCTCGACGAATATCCCCATGAATTCTCGGGTGGGATGCGCCAGCGGGTAATGATCGCTATGGCGCTCAGCTGCGACCCCGAACTGCTGATCGCTGACGAACCGACGACCGCGCTCGACGTCACGATCCAGGCACAGATCCTCGAACTGATCAAGGACCTAAAGGCACGGATGGGCACCAGCGTCATCCTGATCACACACGACCTCGGCGTCGTCGCCGGTATGACGGACAAGATCATCGTGATGTACGCCGGCAAGGTGTTTGAGCAAGCGCCGACGAGTCAACTATTTTCGACGCCCGCCAATCCGTACACCAAGGGACTGCTCAGGAGCGTCCCCGATCCGGCGCACGAGCAGGGCCAACCGCTGTACCAGATCCCGGGACTGCCGCCCGACGTCGCTCACTTGACAGACGGCTGCCCATTCGCCGAGCGTTGCGACTGGGTCGAGGAAATTTGCCGCCGCGAATTTCCGCCATTCGTCGAGGTTGCCGACGGGCATCATTCGCTATGTCATTTTGCTAGACGCGTTTATGAGGATTCAAAGCCCGAGATATTCGGCGATATGTAAAAAACAATGAGACTTCACTTCACACCATTTCTGCTGCTACTGCTTCTATCGATCGGATGCAATCTGGCCGACCGTTTTTCCGGCGGTCAAAAGAATGTTCCCGCGATGAATTCGCCGTCAAATTCATCGGCAAACTCAACGAAGCCGAGTGCAAATGTGAACAAAGATGTCCTTTCCGCCTTTGAGAATCTTAAAGCTCAGACATATGTAACGGCTAAGGTCGATAACGAAGGGCCTGACACAAAATATGATGAGCTGATCGAAGCCGCCGGCATAGCAAAGGTTCGACGAACTTTCATGTATATTCCCGGCTTTCAAAAGACCCCGTCGGACTCGTCAGAGGAAATTCAGATCGGAATTGATGTATTTGTGAAACAGGCTTCAGGTGATTGGGTGAAGGCAGGGTACAAAACAAATGATTCGACGGTTTTCAACAATATGATCCCGCTGAATTTGCCGGAAATCGACTTTGTGCCGGCAGGCGATGAGAACATCGATGGAAAGCCGGTATCGGTTTACAACATGGGGTTCTCGTCACCGGAAGCTCCAAAGGGAATGACCGGAAAGGTTTGGTTACGTAAAGATAAACAAGTGCCGCTGAAATTGCGTTTCGATCGGCCAAACGGAACGTCGACGACTTACTCGTATGATCTCGACACCCCGATCAAACCGATCGAGGCTCCCAAAGGGGTCAAGTAATGCAGGTTTTGGAATAAATGGAAGAAAGCGGAAACAATTTGATCTCGCTGCATGACCTACAGGTTCATTACCGCTCCGGCGGCGGGCTTTTTAGTGCGTCAAAAACGGTCAAGGCCGTTGACGGCGTGTCGCTCGATATCCGACGCGGCGAAACTTTGGGACTCGTCGGCGAGTCGGGCTGCGGTAAATCGACGCTCGGCAAAGCAATATTGCGGCTGACCGAGCCGACGGGCGGCAAGGTCTTGTATAACGGCAAGAACCTTGCGCTACTCTCGAGATCTTTGATGCGGGAGCAGCGAAAGCACCTGCAGATGGTGTTTCAGGATCCGTACGCGAGCCTTGACCCGCGGATGACAGTGGGCAACATAATTGGTGAGCCGATTCGCACGTTCGGCTTGGTGAACGGCTCGGTAGAGCAGCGTGTCCAGGAATTAATGGAAACGGTCGGCCTCTCTAGGCGGTTCGTAAAGCGTTATCCGCACGAGTTTTCGGGCGGTCAGCGCCAACGCATCGGCATTGCAAGGGCATTGGCGGTCGATCCTGAGTTCATCGTCGCCGACGAGCCGATCTCGGCTTTGGATGTCTCAATCCAGGCTCAGATAATGAACCTCCTGGAGCGTCTGCAGGCGGAAAAGAACCTGACGTACCTGTTCATATCGCACGATCTGCGGGCCGTTCGTCATCTGTCGGACCGCGTCGCCGTGATGTACCTCGGGCGCATCGTCGAGGTCGCCGATGGTCGTGAAGTTTATCGTGATCCGCTGATGCCTTACACACAGGCTCTGATCTCGGCTGTTCCGTTGCCCGATCCCGAGCTTGAGTCAAAGCGGGAGCGGATCATCCTCACGGGCGACGTTCCCTCGCCGATCGATCCGCCTCGTGGATGTCATTTTCACACGCGTTGCCGGTACGCCATCGCCGAGTGTGCAGAGGTGTCGCCAAAGCTCGTCGAGATCAAGCCGCGCCATTACGCCGCATGTGTCCGGATCAGTGGGGATCACCCGAATATCGAGCAGAACGCGGCCGAAAACCTCGGTGTGGTTTCGGTCTAACGGACAGCCGAAATGCTGTTTGGTATAGGGCTCGATTTCGGGCCTTTTTTTATTGAAATAGACGCCACATTAGTCGTTTTTGAGGGTACATAATAAATTGTATCCAAGCCGGATCGATGCAGGCGGCATCGTTCGGGCAAGTTGGTCAATATTAGTTTTTGATGAGTTTGCTGAAGGAAATACCAACGGTTGCCATACTCGACCAGATCGCGGAACAATGCGGCCTGGCCGTCGCGGTTGCCGGCCGCCGCGGCGATGAGATATCGGCTTCGAATAACAACTCGATCTGCCGGATGCTCAATCCCGACGGTAAATTTTGCCGCGAATGCGCCGCGTTCTGCGGCACCGCACTCGAAGAATCGCTCGAGGTCGGCGGGCCCGTGACATTTACCTGCCACGCCGGGCTTGACTGCCGTGCCGACACTTTTCTGCTTGACGGCAAGCCTGCGGCCGTCATCGTTGGGCGGAGCTTCAGCACCGCCGAAAATTACCGCAAGACGACCGAACGGGCGAGCTCTGGCGACTGGACCGGATTTCCGGCCGACGAGCTTTTTGAGAATATTCCGCTGACCGATGCCGCTGATTCGCTTGAAAAGGCCTTGGAGATTGTGGCAAAAGCCGCATCCGATATCGAGCCCGAACCGTCCGAGCCTGTTGTCGAACCGACAGAGAGCGATGTGCTCGAGATCGATGCCGAATCACCGCTGCCTGCCGCTCAGCCCACCGCCGAGGAACCCGCACAGCGGGCCGTGAGGCCGAGGGCAAATGTCGCGGCCTGGCGGTCGTTCTTTTCGGAGCTGCAGAGTCGGGACTATGTTTCGGCGTGCGAGTCGATCATAGGATTTCTTGGCCGCGAATACCAGCTCGGTTCGTTGGCGTGGCTTGACCGCCGTGACGATCGGCTGGTGAGCATCGCCGCCAGCGGCGAACTTCGCGGCCGCAAGCTCAAGCTCGGCATTCGCGCCGATGACCCGAGGCTGGCCGAGGCGGTCAATAACGAAGAGCCGATCGAACTCGGCGAACGTTCACGTTCGGCGGCCGGCGGCCGTCGGACGATGTGCCTGTTTCCGGTTCCGGTGGGCATCGAATTGCCGTCGGCGATCGCGGTGCTCGGCGAAATTGATGATGGCGCGGTTCGCCGGCAATTGTCGCGTCTGTGCCGATCGATCGGGCCGCAGATCGAGGTGCTCCGGCTTCGCAACGAGGTGTCCCGCCGCGAGGCCCTCGCGTCGGCCGTTCGTCGGTTCGGCGAGGGGCTCAAACATGCCGATTCTGACGATTTCTGGCTGCATCTGACCCAGGTCGCGACCGAGTTGATGCAAGCCGAGCGCGGATCGCTGCTCGTTGCCGATCCGATCACGGGCGAACTGGAGATCAAGGCCGCCATCGGTGCCCGAAGCGCGATCACCTCAGACGAACGCCCCGGCGGCCGTGTCGCAAAGATAATACTCAAGCGCGGTGAGCCGACTGTCGTCGCCGACGTGACGCGGAGCGGTCTGCCGCCGGCATCGCCCGATCGCGGCTATAAGACGGCGTCATTTATGAGCGCTCCGGTCACGATCGGCGGGCGCAGTATCGCAGTCATAAACTTCACGGACAAGGCGACCGGCGAACCGTTCAGCCGTGAGGACCTCGACCTTTTGCACGAGATCTCGCCGCAGATCGCGGTCGCGATCGACCGTGCCGTTCTCAAGGAACGCGCCGGCGAATTCGAACAACTCTCGGTCACCGACCAGTTGACCGGCCTGCTTAACCGCCGCTACATCGAGGAACGCCTGATGGAAGAGGTCAGGCGGTCGAACCGCCACGGTTATCCGATGAGCTTTATTATGCTCGACGTCGATCACTTCAAATCGTACAACGACCAGTTCGGCCACCCGGCGGGTGACGAGGCCTTGCGGATCGTCGCCGGCGTCATTCGTGACACGCTGCGATCGGCTGATGTTGCGGCTCGGTTCGGCGGCGAGGAGTTTGCGATCCTGCTGCCGCAGACACATCAGAATGAGGCAGCGATGATCGCCGAACGCATTCGTGCAAATGTTGCCGCGACCACCTTTCCGTGCCGCGAGGTGACCATCAGCGTCGGCGTCGCTACCTGCACCGACGAACTCTGTACGACCGAGGGCATCGTTCTCGCAGCTGACAAGGCACTCTACGCTGCCAAGCATGCCGGCCGGAACACCGTGCAAATTTACGACGAACTCGGGGAAATGGTAGCTTAGGGCCGAATGAACGAAAGAGCGGACAACCGAATTTTGGCACGTGCGGCTCCCCGGCATTTTTCTGGCCGTGAAGGCGAACTTGCCCGCATCGTCGAGTGTGCATACGCCGCAAAGCCCATCGGCCTTAACTTGCTTGCCAAGCCGGGTGCGGGAACGACCGAGCTGCTCAGACAGGCGTTTGACCGCTTGTTCGTCGAGCGTAACGGCGTGATCCCGGTATATTATGCTATCCGCGGTTCGGACACCGGCCCGCGTGAGGCCGCCCGTCGATTCGTCCATGACCTGCTCAAACAGACGGTTGCGTTCAGGAGCGGTGACCGCTCGTTGATCGACGTTTCGCCTGAGATGCACGAACTGGCCCAACTCGCCGCTCCCGAGGATGCGTACTGGGTCGATCGTTTGGCTGAGGCTTACTATGCCGAGACCGACGCGGCCGATGACCGCTCGTACGTCAGAATGCTGCTGAGCACGCCGCTCAGGGCGGCCGCCCGTGGGGCCCGGATGTTCCTTTTGATCGACGACCTGCACCTGACATCGCTCATGCCGCATGGTTCTATCGTACTGGACGAACTACGGGACGTGTTCGAAGGGTCGGACGCGGCGTATGTTTTTGCCGGTGCCCGCCGAATGATGTACGGCCGCTGCGGTGTCGATATACTGCGGATCGATGACTTCCGCGGCGATGCCGCCGCCCGAATGGTCGCTGCTATCGCTGACCGATACGGGGTGGCCGTCAACGACGAGACCCGTGACCTGATCGCCGAACAGCTCAACGGCAGTCCGCGCAGCATCGGCCGTCTGTTCGCCTCGGCCGCCGAACGCGGCCTGAGCCTCGACAGTTTCCGGGCCGTCGAGAGCCTGTATTGCGACGAGATATTCGGCGGGCGGATAGGCCGCGGTATCACCGCCGAGCTCGATGCGGCCGCGCCTGAATGTGTCCGCTTCAACCTCGCCGGGCTGCTTGCCCAAACGCTCGCGGCCGACGGCGGCCAGACGAAACTCAGGTCTTGGCGCCGGCGTCTGGGCGTCACCGGCCCCGAGTTTCGCTCGGCAATGTCTCACCTCAACGCCATCGAATACATCAGCCTGCGTTCGGGCCGTGTTTTTGCCGAGCCGGACAATTTACCGCTGGCCGATCACATTCGGGGTACCGCACGGCTCGACGCCGGCGAGCCGCGAGGCCGCGTGGTCGGCGAAGCGATGGCCGAATACGTCAAACGTGCACCGGCGTTGATGGCCCGCGTTTATCGCCGTAATGCCGCGTTCGGGTTGCGGACGCTGCTTTCCCGGTTCGACTGTCAGGAAGTGCCGGCCGAGTTGATCGATTACAACAAGTTCGAATCTCGTATCAAGGGCCTCGCCGGCGAAGATCTGGCCGCCGCCCTTGCCGCGAGCACCGAATCAATTCGGCTGCCGCACATTGTCTATACGGCACACACATCGGC
>JAIBCA010000080.1 GCA_019694345.1 Pyrinomonadaceae bacterium
GGGATCAGCGACGCCGCGACCGAAACAAGCTGCTTGGGCGAAACGTCCATGTACTGGGTGTCAAGCCGGTCGGCCGTTATGAACTCGCCCTTCTGACGTGCAGCGTTTCGTTCGTTGACGATATTTCCCTTTTCGTCGAGTTCGATATTCGCCTGTCCGATGATCCATTTGTCCTCTTCCCAGGCGGTCAGGTAGAACGGGTACGGTTCGAACTCAGCCTTTTTGCCGTCCTTGATCTTCTTATTGGCCGCCTCGACGTCCTCAAGCGGCACGTGCTCGCCCGGTTTGAAGCTGGTATCGCCGCCATTGTGGATCTTGACGTACTCGATCACACGGCCATCGACGACGCGTCGATATGGCGATTCGATAAAGCCGAACTCGTTGATACGGGCAAAGCACGAAAGCGACGAGATGAGACCGATGTTCGGGCCTTCAGGCGTCTCGATCGGGCAAATTCGGCCATAGTGCGTCGGGTGGACGTCGCGGACCTCAAATCCGGCACGTTCACGCGAAAGACCGCCGGGCCCGAGAGCCGAAAGGCGGCGCTTATGCGTGATCTCGGACAACGGGTTGGTCTGGTCCATGAACTGCGAAAGCTGCGACGAACCAAAGAACTCGCGGACCGCCGCCGTCACCGGCTTGGCGTTTACGAGGTCGCGGGGCATCGTCGTAAACATATCCTGCTGGATCGACATCTTTTCCTTGATCGCACGCTCCATGCGCTCGAGACCGATGCGGAATTGATTCTCGAGCAGTTCGCCGACAGCTCGGACACGACGGTTTCCGAGATGATCGATGTCGTCCTGGCTGTAATGCTCGCTGTCCTTCTTCATTCTGAGAAGGTAGTTTACGACTTCGATGAAATCGCCGGCCTGAAGCAGCGGATCGGTGATACGATCGCGCTCGGGACGTCCCATCTTAATGTTGAATTTCAATCGGCCGACCCGCGACAGATCGAAGCGGCGGGCGTCGAAGAACATTCCTTCGAGCAGGCGGTAAGCGGTCGGTACCGTCGGCGGATCGCCGGGACGCATTTTGCGGTAGATCTCGAGCAAGGCGTCGACCGGTTTGCCGATCGCGTCCTTGCGGAGCGTGGCGGAGATCACTTCGCCGATGACGTCGCGTTTCGGGAAAAATACCTCGAGGCTGGCAACGCCCTCTTCAACGATCTGCTGCAGTTTAGCGGCCGTTATCTCGGAATTTGACTCGACGATGACTTCGCCGGTCTCAGTATTTACGACATCTTCGAGAGCGAAAGCACCCTCGAAATCGGCCGCGGCAACCTCGACACGGTCCTTGCCCATACGCCGTAGGTCGGCGAGTGCCGACTTAGTGACCTTTTTACCGACCCTGACGACATCGTCGCCCTTGTCCTTGACATCCTGCTCCGATCGCATCCCGACAAGATGGGTCTCACCCTCGGGCTTGACCTTCAGGCCCAAGGTTCCCTTCTCGATCGAGATCTCATCCGTGACGTAAAAGAGCCGAAGGATGCTGGCGTTCGAATACTCGGCGCTCTTGACAACTTCTTCAAGAATGCTGTCCGAAACGGTCTTCATGTCGATCTGCGGGTTCAGCCATAGGCCGAGGGCACGAAGGAAAATCGTGGCAATGATCTTTCGCTTTCCGAGACGGGCGTGAAGGATTCCCTTCTGGTCGTACTCAAATTCGACCCACGAACCGCGATAAGGAATGATCTTTGCAAGATATTCGTCTCGGTCGCCCTTGAAGAAGACGCCCGGGCTGCGGTGCAGCTGCGACACGATGACTCGTTCGGTACCGTTGATGATGAACGTTCCGTTATCCGTCATCAGCGGGATCTCGCCGAAGAAAACGTCTTCTTCCTTGATATCGCGGATCGTCGAGGTGCCCGTATCAGGGTCCTTGTCATAAACCGTAAGGCGGATCTTTACCTTGAGCGGAACGCTGTACGACATTCCGCGTTCCTGACACTCCTGCTGGTCATGCTTGTGCTTGAGGCCGACGGGCTCGCCGCAGTTGTTGCAGAGATTCGGACGGACGGCGTTGAAAGTGCCGCAGTTGTTGCAGAGCACTTCGGCCGGATTAAAGGGATCGACCTTGATCTTCGCGCTACAGTTCTTACAGTTGGCTCTGAGGTGTTCGAGGCCCTCCAGGTTTCCGCATTTACACTGCCAGTTGCCGATCTGATACTCGACATACTCGAGCGTTGCCGTCTCACGAAAATCGGAAACCGGGAAGATCGATGAGAATACCGACTGGAGACCGATGTAATCGCGCTCTTCCGGGATCAAGTCCATTTGCAGGAATCGATTGTACGATTCGCGCTGTACCTCGATCAGATTCGGGATCTGGGCCGTCGTGTAGATCTTTGAAAAATCCACGCGTTGGGGCGACTGACTGGTGCGTCGTCCAAGGCCTGTTGATTTATTTTGTAGCGGATTGTTGATCATATTATTAATAGCGGGCTATCAAAACCTGTTGATTCCTGATGCGAGACCTGATACGATTTTCGTGCAGATACTGCCTCAGAGATCGATTCGAAAAGACGCCAAATGCGGTCGAGGGTAAAGTTTTCCCTGACCGCTTTTCAGCAGCTTTTCGCTGTTAATCAAATTTTTCGAGAGTGCCGAAACGAGACACCAACTCTCCAATTTTCTGCGACAATGTCGCCCCTAAGTCCACGAAAACCATTAAAAACCGGGCCTTCGTATTGCTCGTCTGAGCTTCGCGATCAACATCGATATCGGTCGTCAGCCGCGAATCACTCAGTCTAGCACTATTTTGTTCCAAATCCAAATAATGGGACGCCCGATCATCGACGGGCGTCCCGCTATCCGGAGAGCAGTTATTTGACCTCGACGGTTGCGCCGGCTTCGGTCAATTTGGCCTTGATGTCTTCGGCTTCTGCCTTCGAAACGCCTTCCTTGAGGGCCTTCGGAGCACCGTCGACGAGATCCTTCGCTTCCTTGAGGCCGAGACCTGCAACGACTTCACGAACGACCTTGATGACAGCGATCTTGTTTCCGCCGGCAGCCGTTAGGACAACGTCGAACGAATCCTTCTCTTCAGCGGCAGCGGTCTCGCCGCCGGCCGGAGCGGCCATCATCATCGGAGCTGCTGCTGCAGCGGCCGACACGCCAAAAACTTCTTCAAGTTCCTTGACCAATTCTGACGCTTCGAGAAGCGACACACCTTTCAAATACTCAATAACGTCTGCTTTTGTAGTTGCCATGACTTTTATCTATTCCTCCAATAGGGTTCTTTGTTTATTCGTAAATCGTGAATCGCATGGGCCTTCAGCCTAATGGCATTCCCGGACAATTCACGGCTTGTTTGTCAGCCGCGAGAACCCACGGGACTCGGCGGACCGGGCTGCATCACCTTTCCGCTTTCATCCGACGCAAGGCAACCTGACAATTGCCCCGCTCGCTTTCCTTGAGTACGGCTTTGTGTCCCGGGCCCTCGCCCGGGACAAAACTTTTGCTATTCAGCTGCCTCGTCTGCCGGAGCTTCTTCAGCTTCGGCTGCAGGAGCGGCTTCGGCCTCAACGGCAGGAGCCTCGTCGGCTACCGCCGCTTCTTCCGCAACGGCGGCCTCTTCGACTGCCGGGGCCTCTTCAGCTTCGGCCGCGGGGGCTTCGGTCTTGGCCTCGACCACCGGAGCGGCTGAACCGTCCGCCGGTTTCGCTTCACCGATCTGCTTGATCACTATTGCCAGGTCACGCGGAACCGCGTTGATGACCGTGACGATACGCTGAGCACCGCTGTTGATAACGTAGAGCAGTTTCGAGATAAGCTCTTCTTTGGACGGCAGATTTGCGATCGTCGTCAGCTGCTGAAGATCGACCAGCTTGCCGTCAACCACGCCCGACTTGAACGTGTAGATATCAGCATTCTCCTTCATGAACTTCGAAATTGCTTTCGAAAGCACGACAGGGTCATTTTCGGTCCAGGCGATCGCGGTCACGCCCTTAAAGGCAACCGTTGCCTCTTCGAACTGGGTTCCCTTTACCGCAATACGGGCGAGGGTGTTCTTTACAACCTGATATTTTGCACCGGCTTCACGCAGGCTCTTTCTAAATTCCTGATCTTTCGCAACGGTCAGCTTGGTGAAGCTGACGACCATTGCCGACTTGGAGTTTGAAAGCGACTCAGTGAGGGCGGTCAAGTCCTTTTGTTTAGTTTCTCTGGTTTTCATTTCTCTATTCGCTCCTCACTTACTATGCGTAGGCAAGCTCATCGAGCAATACGCCCGGGCTCATCGTTGCCGCAAGATTGATCTTCTTCAGGTACCTTCCCTTTGCGGTCGTAGGCTTTGCCTTCATCACCGCCCCGATCAGGACCTTGGTGTTCTCGGCCAATTTCGCGTCATCAAATGACACTTTGCCGACGGGCGAGTGGATAACGCCGGTTTTATCGACGCGATACTCGACCTTACCGGCCTTGGTCTCTTCGATGGCGGTTTTGACGTCCATCGTGACCGTTCCTGTTTTCGGGTTGGGCATCAGGCCTCGAGGACCGAGGACCTTACCAAGCTGGCCGACTTTCCCCATCATGTCGGGGGTCGCAATAAGTGCGTCAAAATCCAACCATCCGCCGCGGATCTTCTCGACGATATCGTCGCCGCCGGCCACATCGGCTCCGGCCTCTTCGGCCTCGCGGACCTTGTCACCCTGAGCGATAACAACGATCTTTTTGGCAGCACCGCCAAGTCCGTGCGGCAGAACGATCGTTCCGCGAACAAGCTGGTCCGCCTTACGGGGATCAACGCCAAGCCACATCGTCAGTTCAACAGTTTCGTCAAACTTGGCAAATGTGATCTCTTTCAACTTAGCAACGGCTTCTTCAAGCGTATGCTTCTTATGCGGCTCGATCTTTTCCAGAGCCGCAAGATATTTCTTGCCTCTTTTCATTTTACCTCCAGGTAATAACGGAAGCTTTCGCTTCCTCCCTAATTTCAAATATCAAATAGCGAATGTAGCAATCGTTATTCGATATTTGTAAGTCTTTATTCGATCGTAAGTCCCATCGATTTCGCCGTTCCTTCGATCGTCTTCATAGCCGATTCGAGGTTCGACGTGTTGAGATCCACCATTTTCAACTTGGCGATCTCTTCGATCTTCGCACGCGAGATCGTACCGATCTTTTCACGATTCGGCTTACCCGAACCCTTTGCGATGCCCGATGCTTTTCTGAGCAGATCGGCTGCCGGCGGAGTCTTAGTTTCAAACGAGAACGAACGGTCGGCATAGACCGTGATCACGACCGGGACTTTCATGTCCGGATCGTCGTTCTGCGTCTTGGCGTTGAACGCCTTGCAAAACTCCATGATGTTGACGCCGTGCTGACCCAAAGCCGGGCCGATCGGCGGAGCCGGATTCGCCTTACCGGCGGGTATCTGCAACTTAATGTAACCTTCTATCTTCTTTGCCATAACTGTTTTGATTAACGACCCCTTTCGGGAATGTCCTCATTTATTCTTCTTCCGCAAAAGTAACTTTTTCGACCTCGAGGAAGCTGAGCTCATACGGCGTCGAGCGACCAAAGATCGTGATCGACACCTTAAGTGTGGCCTTGTCCTCATTAACCTCTTCGACCTTGCCGGTAAAGCTGGCGAACGGGCCCGATTTGATCCTGACGACCTCGCCGACATCGTACGAGAATTTCGGTTTCGGCTTCTCGGTCGCGACCTCGATGTTGCTAATGATCTGGTCGACCTCGGCCTGTGTCAGCGGGGTCGGGGCCTTGCCTCCCAGAAATCCGGTGACCTTCGGGGTCGCCTTGATAACGTGAAAGACGTTATCGGGGATCTTGCCCTTCTCGTCGCAATCGATCTCGACCAGTACATAGCCCGGATAGAACATTCGCTCAGAGACATATTCCTTATTGCCACGCATCTCGACGACCTTTTCTTTCGGCAGCAGAACGCCGGTGATCTGCTCGGCGAGCTCCATGTCGCGGATCCGCGCTTCCAGACTCTCGCGAACCTTGTTCTCGTGGCCGGAATATGTGTGGATAAAAAACCACTGCTTCATCTCAAATATCCTTATGTACTAAACGCCGGCGATCTTGTTCACCAGCCAGGTCAACCCATCGAGGAGATATGTCCAGCCGTGATCGATCAGGAAGAGATACGCCGCAAAAAATATCACACTGACGATCACGATGATAGTCGTATTCTTGACGTCTTCGGACGACGGAAATGACGTCTTGTCGAGCTCTGCCCGCGTGTGCTTGACGAATTCGCCAATGCCCTCTTTATGTTTTCCTTCGATCGGAGCTACAGCTTCTGACACGTTAATTCTCCCAATAAAATTCAATGGCAGGGGTACCAGGACTCGAACCCGGACCTAAGGTTTTGGAGACCTCCATGCTAACCATTGACACCATACCCCTATAAAATAGTTCCAAGTTTAGAGCGGAAAGTGGAAAGTGAAGAAAATAGCCTTCACTTCCCACTATCCACTTTCAACAAATGACTACTTGTTCTCTCTGTGCAGTGTGTGGCAACGGCAACGGCGGCAGAACTTTTTGAACTCGAGCCTGTTGGGCGTGTTCTTTTTGTTCTTGGTCGTCACGTAGTTGCGTTCTTTGCACTCCGTGCACTGCAAAATAATGTTATCTCTCGGCATAATACTTACTCGATCAGGGCCCCGCTTTCACACGGCTACTTCCGGCCAGTTTGAGCCGGGCCCCAAGCTGTTATTCCACGATCTCCGAAACGGTTCCGGCACCGACGGTGCGGCCGCCCTCGCGGATAGCGAAGCGGAGTCCTTTTTCCATTGCGATCGGTGCGATAAGCTCGATCTCCATCTGGATGTTGTCGCCCG
>JAIBCA010000046.1 GCA_019694345.1 Pyrinomonadaceae bacterium
GCTGGAAATCTACAACCACCACCGACCACACGATTCGCTGGGAGGCATGCCTCCCAGCGAATATCTCACAAAACACAAAACTGGAAATGCGTATTCCTAGCTGGTACTAATCGCGGGAGGTTTACAAACGGAATAGAGCATGGTCAAAATTCCCACAAGTAAAAGTGTATGAACTAGATATTTCATTGGAACTCCCTCGTTCTCTACTTTATTGAGTATCAAATTCGGGTGACTCGGTTTATGATTTGCATCATAAAATGTGAATATTAGTAAGGGAATCGTAGCGGGGCGGCTCACGTACATGAGGCAAATATCCGAACACATCAGTGCCGAATTAACCGAAAGGCTTTTTGCAATTGGCGGCAAAAACTCGTTCAGCAGCGGCGAGCACATTTTTTTCGAAGGTGACCGGGCCACCTTCTTGCCAATAATACTTGATGGAAAGATCAAGATGGTTCGTTATCCTGAGGCGGGTAAGGAGATCATAATTGGCCTGTTTCAGGCGGGCGAGATATTTGCGATTCCGCCGGCAATGGACGGAAAGAGATTTCCAGCAACAGCGGTTGCAATTGAGGAATGCTCGCTGCTTATGGTCCCACGAAGTGAATTTCTGGCATTGATGGAATCATCTTCCGAATTTTCTTCACTAGTGCTGAATCGCATGTGCGGTATTCTTCGTGATCGTGCCGATACGGTCCAGATAATGGCCACGCCATCTGCCGAGCAACGTATAGCGAGTGTTATTTTGAGGCTGACGGGTGAAATGAATGGCCAAGAAACTAAGAAGATCACGCATCGACGGCAAGATATTGCAGAGATGGCCGGACTTTCGCTCGCGACCACGATTCGGACGATCCGAAAGCTCGCGGACAAAGGATGTCTTAAGATCAATGGCGGGAGAATATTCGTAGAAACCACTCAGCATCTTCGAACTCTTGTCCGTTAGGCTAACCGCGAAAACGTGATTTGGATCATATTTAGTAGACTGGCGGCCTGCTAACCTCCTCGTTGTAAGCCTTTTGTTGAGAATTAGATCATGAAACTTCGAATTAGAGAAAACACTCTTCGTTTTCGGTTGGGTCGTTCCGAAGTCAAGACTTTTGATCAAACAGGAACTATCGGGGACATCGTGCGGTTTGGGTTAGGAAAGAACGACTTTGGTTACTTGCTCAAAAAAACGCCAGACAGTAATTTTTCGGCCTCATTTGCGGACGGAATAATTACAGCACTCGTACCTGCCTCCGATGCCAATAGCTGGGCTCGCTCCGACGAGGTCAGCCTTGCCGGCACCTTTCTGGCCGACGAACAAACCGAACTTAGAATATTGATCGAAAAAGACTTTGTATGTCTAAATGCCCACAACGACGAAGACCAGTCTGACCGCTATCCTCATCCCAAAGGCGACGCAGCCTGCTAAGCTCGATGGTACGAGGATTTACGGTTCAACGGCATTTTTCCCGGTTCGACCACTAATGCTCGGCGATCATGGAAATATTCGGATCGGCTAATAGAGTGTTATTCAATTATCTGATTCTGAATTGAGTTCCGGAAGCACAATGGAGGTTTGTCAAAAATGGAGAAGAGTTTGTTCTTAACTTTAATTTTGGGCGTTGTGCTGCTGATCTTCACGGTCAGCGGTTTTAATGTCGGCAGTCAGGAAAGAAACATGCAAATGTTGACTTTACAAACTAAGATCGGCAACGGCAAAGATAAAGAAGTTACGTCGCTTTTTGATGGTGAACGCCGAAAAATCGTCCAAATTCCGCCACGCAATAAGGCGGTTTTATATGCTCATAAAGCCGCCGAGCCGCTTACGATTCAGTGTAGCGCGGGGCAAGGCAAACTTATTGTTTGTTGAGAAGAAGTGGAACTGCAACAGGGAGTTCTTGTCACGATTGAGCCGAATGTGGTGCTCGAAATTAGGGCCACGCCGAAAGTATCAATTTTACTAACCAAATTTAAGGACAAATAAAAAAGCAAACGCCATTCGGAGGCTGCTTTAAGTTTTGGAACATGACCGAGATCATATTTCCCCTTGTAAACATCGGCGATACTTATGCTGGAGTATATTTTTGGAGGATTAATTAAATGATCAGTGTTCAAGGTAAAACAGTACGCGAAATAGCACTTGAGATGCCGTTGACGACCCGCGTCTTTGAGGAGTTCAGGATCGACTATTGTTGTCATGGGGACACGCCATTCGACGACGCCTGTAAGAACGCCGGGGCCACTCCGGAAATGGTATTGCAGAAGATCGATGGCGTTTTGGTTGGATCAGCAAGTAGTGATCAAGAATCGTTCTCCAAAATGGATCTGAGCGATCTCGTCGATCATATTTTAGATAAACATCACGTCTATACACGCGACGAAATGAGCCATTTGACCCCGCTGATGGCTAAGGTCGCGAGCCGTCACGGCAATCATAGTCCATATCTTCTTGAGTTGAAGGATCTTTTCCAGGCTCTTTGTGATGATCTGGGTCCTCACATGGTGAAAGAAGAAATGGTTCTTTTCCCATACATCCAAAAACTAGAGCATAGTCATTCAAATCATCTAAACGTTGAATTTCCGCCATTTGGAACTGTCCAACATCCGGTGTATATGATGAACATCGAGCATGAAGAGGTCGGAGAAATACTGGCCAAAATGCGTGAAGTGACTAATGAATATACTTTGCCGGCAGAGGCTTGCCCGAGCTTTACCGCCCTGTACCACAGGCTTGGCGAATTTGAGCGGGATTTGCACCAGCACATTCATCTTGAGAATAATTTGCTCTTTCCACGGGCGATCGAGCTAGAAGAAAAGGTAAGAGCGTAATGCCGGATTCGAAATAGGCTTAAGCATGTCGACTGCCGCACCGATCATAAAACCCCGCAGAGCTGTTCGCGTGCGGCAAGTCGCTCTGCCTGCGGAACATGGAGGATGGGCTTTTTTGCTCGAACCTATTGTCGCCGGCCTGGCGATCGCGTTTTCAGTCGGAGCTCCTTGGATCGCCTGTCTGGCTATCGGGGCGTTTCTCACACGGCAGCCACTCAAGGTTCTGATCGCAGATCGCTTTGGATTTCGGAACAGGGAACGTGCGGGCCTAGCATTTCGATTCTTGCTTTGCTACGGTGCGATCTTCTCGATTGGGCTGGCGGGAACTCTCTTATCAGTCGGTGTGCAACCGCTACTTCCTTTGGTTTGGGTCCTGCCGTTCGCTGTTTTTCAAATATTTATCGATGCTTCGGGAAAAAGTCGAAAGCTGATACCTGAGTTGACGGGAGCTGTCGTAATGTCGGCATCGATCGCAGCGATCGGACTCGCGGCCAATATGCCATGGATTAACGTCGCTGCTCTTTGGTCGATCTTTGCGGCAAGGTCAATAGCCTCCGTCATTTATGTTCGCGAGCGGTTACGTCTGGAGAAGGGCAAGCCGTATTCTCGGGTGATCCCCACTCTCGCCCATGTCGCGACCTTTTTCCTGACCACAGCCTTGGCCTACTTTGGATTTAGTCCGTTTCTTACCATTCTAGGTATGTTTGTGCTGGCTTATCGAGCAATCGAAGGCCTTTCACCAGGCCGCAGTAAAATGAAAGCGATGGAGATCGGCGTCTGGGAGATCGTATACGGCACGCTCGTTGTTTTATCGGTAGTGATCGGACACTTCGCCGGATTCTGATACGGGGCGGCTTCGTAACTTTGATCCGAACACTCAACTTATGCACAACTTAGATCTTGACCTGGTCGAGATGTCGCTCGACGTCATCAAATACGCGATCAGCCGTATTTCCGATACCGACCCTCAACTCGGCTTCCCCAAAAAGGCCGAGGAATTAAAAGCCCTCGTCGGCGAGACGATCACACCTAAGGGCATCGGCGGCGAGAAAGCATTTGCTCTCTTTAAGGATGTATTGGTCAAAGCGAGCGTGCCGATCGATCATCCCAGACACCTCGCATTCGTTCCGGCATCTCCGACCAGGGCGGCGGTACTGTTCGATCTCGTGACCTCGGCAACCAGTGTTCATGGAGCTTTCTGGCTGGAGGGAGCAGGATGTATTTTTGCCGAGAACCAAGCGATGGAATGGCTGGTCTCATTGACTGGAATGCCAGCCGGGGCCTTCGGTGTTTTTACAAGCGGCGGAACAGAAGCAAATCTTTCGGCAATGGTCACCGCCCGCGAACATTGGCGTGACCGGGACGAAAGCAACACAAGAACACGCGGCATCGTGATGGCCTCAAACGGAGCCCATTCGTCGATCAAAGCAATGGCGAAGGTCATCGACGCTGACGTCCTTTTGATCGAGACTGAAAGCCGACTCGAGATCTCTCACTTGGCTGACACTCTTTCACGGATGTCGGCTGGAGATCGTAACCGGGTGTTCGCTGTGATTGCAACCGCCGGTACGACCAACGCGGGAATAATTGACGACCTCGCTGGTATCGCAGCAATTTGCCGATCAGAGGACATTTGGTTTCACGTTGATGCCGCCTACGGTGGCGGGGCATTAGCGGCACGTTCCGTGCGCCATCTATTTAATGGGATCGAACGGGCCGATAGTGTCACGATCGACCCTCATAAGTGGCTGTTTTCGCCATATGACTGCGGTGCGATCATTTACCGCGACCCCGAACTAGCAAAAAAAGCCCACGCGCAGGAAGGTTCATATCTCGACATCTTTAGCGATGAAGGTGCACATGGATATAATCCGTCGGATTATCAGATTCAGCTAACGCGGCGTGTGCGAGGCCTGCCGTTGTGGTTCTCATTGGCATACCACGGCACGGATCGGTACGAAAAAGCCATTGAACGCGGGATCGAACTAGCTCAGATCGCAGGGCGATTGATCACCGAAGCCAAACATACGGAGCTGGTTCGCGAACCTAGCCTGTCCTGCGTTCTGTTCCGTCGAAAAGGATGGCAGCCGGAAGACTACCGCGCGTGGACCTACAAGAATCACAAGTCAGGATTCGCTCTGGTCGCTCCCACCAAATGGAGAAACCCAGAGGGACCGGAAACTGTATCGAGATTTTGCTTTATCAACCCGGACTCTACCGAAAAGGATATCCGCGACATTCTACTGACAATGGCATAAGCTCAAATTTTCTTCGGCATCAAGCCCCTCCACAATCAAATTTAGATTCATCCTCGTCATCGAGCACCGGGAGGAATATTTGTTTTGATTTATCTTTGTCAGGGCCGACGCGATCAAACAGCGCCGCGCCGGCGAGCTTAAGATAGTTTATCCCGGATGCAGCAAGGAGCTTGGACAGCCTATGGGCATATTTTGAAATATGATCGTCGACAAACGCTATTGATGCTCTTGAGGTCACATCGGCACTTTCGTTATCGCCGTTTTCTAGGGCGAAAAGCTCTTTCAATCGCAGGTACGCGATGAACCCGGTTTCGACCGCAACGTGATCAGGCACCTCATTCGTGGTTGGTCTATAGGAGAACGCATCGTAAAAACTATTCAGTTCGGCTAACATGTACCCGGGTTGAACCCAGCCGCGATAACTGACCTCGCGACCGGGAGCTGGCCCGCCTGGTCCGAATATCGAATGGAACAAGCCTTCACTCGCCTCTTTCTGAGCGGCCTTTGCTGCACGTTTCAGTTTTTTGTCGGTCACCGGGTTCCCGAGATCCGCTACATGTTTGAACCAGTCCTTCGACGGACAATCAAACAGCAGGCTGATGAGCCGCCATTCTGCTGCCTCCGCGAGCAGGTCTCTGGTTCGGTTTTCCTGTGTTTTCATAATGGACACCTTGTCAATGTTTTTCCCGCGAAGTTTTACGCGGTCAAGCAATTCATACTTCTCTTTATCCGATAGCAGTGCGTCTAGGATCGGGTAAAGGAAGTCGGCCTCACGCCGGTCGTGAT
The DNA here is from genome assembly GCA_019694345.1 of Pyrinomonadaceae bacterium. Taxonomy (GTDB): domain Bacteria; phylum Acidobacteriota; class Blastocatellia; order Pyrinomonadales; family Pyrinomonadaceae; genus OLB17. The sequence continues at coordinate 5,862 of JAIBCA010000046.1, forward strand.
GACTGCAAAGGCGAAGAAAGAACGCTTCGCGATCCAGAAGCTGTAGAAGGACTCGATCCATCTCCGTTTCGACCGCCATCTCGCCCGTCTTTTCCTTGAATAGTTCAATAAACGAACGCATCTTAGCGTGATCGTCAAAATAGAGTTTTGGAGCTCCTGCCGCCGGGAAGTCGGCACGCTGTTCGTAAACCGGCAGCAGAAAATGCTCTTCGTCAGCCATATGGCTGAAGAGAGTTGACTCATATGCGTTAAGCAGGCGGAGGGCCCTTTCAAAATCAAAATGAAGCAAGGCCCGCTGGTGCTCGAAGAATAATTCGTCGATCACCTTGTGAACCTTAATGAGATCGCTAATCACAGCCATATTTCTCCGTTCACTTCAAGATCAACGGTACCCAACCGGTTCGCATCTTTCTTGCTCCTACCTCGATGTGGGAGCCTTCCCAGACAGCGAACGCGATCTGAGATGGCGATGAGGCTGAGAACCCGGCTGGCATCGGCCGGGAGATGACGACCGCCCAGCCTTTGGCAGTTTTGACACCCTTTCCCTTCGAGACCGCGTTCGGTGCCGGAGATAATGTACTCGGCCCTTCTGCTATCAGGTCTTCTACCGGTTGTTCGCGTGGTCCGGAACGCCTGCTTCCGAGTGCTCGTGCCGGAGAGTAGCGAGCTGCGGTCTCGGCCTGTGCCTGCGGGTTATTCTCGAGCGGCTTGGCCTCTGCCGGGTAGTGATCGATCGAGGCATTTGGATAGATCGCGTTAATATTATCAGCTCGTCCTTCGACGATCGCCTGCCAATCCGCACGCCAATATGAGATCTCGACGGTTTTTCCTATCTCGCCCATTTGGGGCGCAGGCACATTTGGATCGATCTTTGATGGAATCTGAACGGCACAACCGTCAATAAAATGTCTAGGCCCGGGCATGTCGCTTTGGCTCTCATCCATCCATTCGAGCCGGAATGCCATTTCGCTGCCGTTGGTTATCGCCTTGACCATCACCTCAGACGTTGACGGTTCTAATAGTCTCGGCTCGACCAGATCTTGTAGGATCATTTTAGATGTATGGAGCGAGACCGCATCCCAGACTGCCGCGTTTGGGTCGAGCGTGACCTCCTTGACCTGAGCGACGTTGACCTCGGCTGTCGGAACTTGAACCTTACTGCACGAAGTTGCGAATAAAAGAGCGAGAATAGTAAGCGACGTTACGAAACGCATAAAAACCTCCTCACGGACAATTGGTGCGCGTGATCTGATAGAGCTTGTCATAGGCCGGTCGAATATGGATAGGTTCCTTGAACGGCACATTTACCAGCTCTTGTCCATTTTCATCCATTCCGATCGCCTTATCGCCGACCCGCTTCCATTTCCGCACTATTCGCTCGGTCGAGCCGAAAAGACCTAAAAGACTTGTCAGGTCCGGATCGTTCGGAGCATTTCGGTAGATCTCCACTGCTCTGTCAGTACCTGGGCCGAACATCTGTCGGGTAAACGCAGCTGGTACATGGATCGGAGGAATGTAGTAGACGTTGGGCTCCAGGCCGAATTGCGGGAAGAGCGGCAAAGCAACCTTCTTGATATGGACAAGATAATCGATTGGGTTGTCGGCCTCGGCCTTGTCTGGCGTATTGATGAATCCCGCGACGCGGATTTTCCCAATGCAATTTTCGAAACACTGTGGCGAAATCCCTTGCTCGATCTTTGGAAAACAGGCAATGCATTTCTCCGAGGTCGATGTCATCGGGTTAAAGAACACTTTCTTGTACGGACACCCGCGAACACATTCCTGATAACCGCGACACCGGCCCTGATCGACAAGAACGATGCCGTCGTCAGGCCGTTTGTAGATAGAGCCTCGCGGGCACGACGCCAGACATCCGGGATAGGTGCAGTGATTGCAGATACGAGCCAGATAATAGAACCACGACATCGCATGCGGCACTTCCATGCTCGCTCCATGTTCGATGCCGCCCGCACAGTCGTCCTCGCCGACATTCGGATAGGCGTAATCCTCGGATTCCGGCCGCCATCCGAGAACGCGTTCACCGGCCGGAGCAGATTCGAATATTGTGCTGCCTTTGTAAACGGGCTGGCCGTTTTCCTCGCCCCAATTTTGCCCGTCTAGGAGGCTCAATAGATTAAGGTCCCAGGCAAGAGGATAGGAGCCGTAAGGCTTGCTTTCGACGTTGTTCCAAAGCATGTATTCCTGTCCTTTACCTGAGGTCCACGTGGTTTTGCACGCCAGCGTGCAGGTTTGGCACGCGATACATTTATTCGTATCGAAAACGGCGGCAAATTGCTTCTGCGGCCGGCTTTCCGGATACCAATAGGACATTTCACGTCCGAGCTGCCAGTTATTTACGCGAGCCATATGTTTGTTCTCCGTGTCTTCAGTTTGTTATTAACATCGATCATCACAATAATTTTTCACTTCACGGCCGGGGCCTCGACCGAATAAATTTGCCTTCCAAAATATGCTGTTCGTATCGTCAGTCCGATCGCCGCGAGCGAGAGGGTCAGAAGCACAATAGTGAGCCATTTTGCCAACTGTTTTCCCCGCATTAGGTTGATGAGCCCGAAAAGGGCAAAAACCCCCATTGACTCGATCGTCGCAAAGGACTGAAATGCGAACGCTTTGTGCTGCCTAATATTTGCCCAGACCGGGCCGATCATAAGATCGCTTCCTTTCCCGGCGGCCTCGCCGCTGCCAAATACGCCAAGCGTAACGATCGCCGTCAATACGAGTAATATGAGGCCCGTTTTCTTTGCCAGGGGCCGTGATCTTATATATCCGTAAAACAGCAGAAATGCCCCCGCCGGCACTCCCATCAACGGGATATAATTCAGTAGCAAATGCAGCTTGACAGCGTCCATTTCCGTCCTATTTCTTACCGATAAAGTCTCCGGCGAGATAGCGTTTCATTGCATCCGATTCGTTCCTGGGCCTGATGCCGAGTTTGGTCGGACGCCATAATGGTTCATCTCCGATGCCGCCGGGCTCGGCTTTTGTGATCTTAATAAAAGATTCGCGCGGAGCTCCCGTCGGGCAATGAATATCGGCGGCAAACCCCTTGCCCATTTCCTGGCCGAACATACCTTTTCTGACCAGCGAATCGGTCATCCAGGTTGGTTTTAGCCAGCCGCGGGTTGCGGACTGATGCGAACCGGAGCGGAACATCGCCTGATAATTGGTTCGCGGATTTTTTGCCAAACCGTCCTTGCGTTCCTGCTGTCCCTGCTGCGAACCCGGCGTCGCACCGTACATGTTGAACCACATCCGCGTGACGCCGCGCGGCGTTCCCGGATAATACCTGGCTCGGCAGAGAAGCCGTGCGAAGGCATAATTTTTCTTGTCCTTTTGCCAACCCCGGAACGGACGATCCTCGGGATCCGCGTCGATCCACACATAATCGCCATCGTTGACGCCGAGTTCCTGAGCGTCAGACGGATTGATGTCAACGTAACCCTCGGTAACGAACGGCGAGCGTTTGTCGCGGCGGTAGATGTCGCCAAACGGCCCAAACAGCATCGCGTTCATATCCGTGTCGATCGGCGTCGTGTGCGAGCCGTGGCGGAATTTTGGCGTGTGGAAGATAAATTTGTAGTCTTCCTTCCTTAGCGGATGCGCGGTCTTTTTAGCTTCATCCCACGTGTAAACAACATTTCGTCCGCACCGCGTTTCGCAGCTCAGGTCGTCGCGCTTTACGCCATAGTCCTCAGGTGTTTTCGGCCGCATCGCCTCATGCGGTGCGGAAATAATGATATTTGGTTCGTAGAATGTCGAATCGACCGGTTCGCGGTGAACGGGCAGATTCTCGCCCGCCTCGATAAACTCATCCTCCTCGCGATAAAATTCGAGCCGACCGCTTTTCGTGTACCACGGCGTGGCGTCGGTCAACTGGTCGTAACCGACATTCTTTGGCGTCGTGCGGCTGTTAATGATGGCCGGTACGCCGTTGATCGCCTTTTCGTGCAGATCCTTGAACGAGTAGCCCTTGGTATTTGTCGAATTGTCAAGAATTCGCTGCAGATACACATCGGTCCGGTCCTCACGGACAAATTTCCAGTAGTCGTTAAAGCGTTTGTCCCCGGTCAGATCGGCGAGTTTTGACGCGACTGTCGCATAGACCTCGATGTCGCCCATCGTGTTAAAGATCCGCGGTATCGGCGTTTTCGGGAAAACAAGCAGGAACGGATTTGTGACCGACGCGGTCATGTCCGGATGCTTGAGTTCCGCCCACGAATCTACGCCAAATACAACGTCCGCCCACTCACACGACGTTGACCACCACCACTCGTTAACCGCGATCAGTTCGATCTTTGGCAAGGCGTTGACGACCATGTTGTAGTGCCATTTGACGTTGCCGAGGATCGAATTTGCATTGGCGAACCAGAGCGATTTCGTCGGACAAGGCATGTGCGTTTTGCCGGTCAAGAGCTTGTTGCCGACACGTAAAGGATGATCTTCGTGATTGTAGTAGTGGGCGGATTCGGCTTTCCAATACTGCTTCGGACGAGCGGGTTTTGTTTCATCCAGTTCTATATCAAAGGGATTTTCGTTGATGTACTGCGGTGCTCCGTTAAACAGCGCGGTGCGGTAATTTCCGGCATACGAGCCGACGTTGCCGCCGATCTTGCCGACATTTCCGGTTAGGGAAGCGAGCAGGAAGACGTCGCGGTCCTTGTTATCGCTGTTAAAGAACTGGTTCGGCCCCATTCCGAGTGCGAAGAGCGTCGTTCCCGGTTCTTTGGCGAAATGCCGGGCCAGCTTCTGCACAGCAGCGGCCGGAGCCCAGGTGAGTTCCTCGACCGTCTGCGGCGTAAAGTGTGACGCATATTCCTTTACCAGATCGAATACCGGACGGCACTTGACCTTGCTTCCGTCGGCGAGCGTGACCTCGACCGCACCCTCGAGCATGGCGTCGACCGCCTTCGAATTCTTGCCGACATCATCGCGAGTTAGCGGCTGAGCAGCATTCTTTTTCGCATCCCAAAAGACATAATCGCCCCATTCCAAACGCAATTTCTCAGGAACGACATTCTGCACCGTCTGCTGTATCGGCGGCGGTGCCTTTTCGCCGTCTTTGACGATAAATGTTTGTTTCAACGTGGCCGCGTCCCCGCCGAAAACCTCGGCTGCCTTGAGATATTTGAGCGTGTCCATCCGGACGAGAATCGGCATGTCGGTCCATTGCTGCACATATTCCCGGTCATACAGGTTTTCCTGCATGATCACGTTGGCAAATCCGAGAGCGAGAGCGGGCGTGGTGCCCGGGCGAACCACGACGACATCGTCGCCCTTCGTGGCCGTCGCCGAATATTCACACGCGATGACGACCACATGCGTGCCTTTCATGCGTGCCTCTGTCAGCCAGTGTGCGTCGGGCATCTTGGTCGTGATCCAGTTCATTCCCCAGACGACGACCGTTTTTGCCTGTTCGACGGAATTCAGGTCGAACTCGACCGTCTGCTGCCCGCTGACCATCGTGTGTCCGGGCGGTAGATCGGTGTGCCACGAATAGTTGTCAAACCCCTTCGGCCCCATCGCCTGGTCGGGGCCGACGCCGCGAATGTGTGAATCGAGCAACGCGATCGAATTCGCCATCCTGTACATACCAAAAACACGCGTCATACCCAGCAGCGGCATCCCGCCGCGAAACTTCATCACCTGCGTACCGACACCCTGCGTGGCCTCGATCGTCGCTTCGTCATAATGCTGTTCCTTAAGCTTTCGCTTGCCTTCGTCGCCGGTATAGGTCTCGGCAATGTTCTTTAGCGCAGCGGCAACAATTACGGCTCCTTCATCGTGAGACATTCGCACCCATTCGTCGCGGGCACGCTGAAAAAATTCCTCCGGCGGACGCCCGTCGGCCCCGCGTGGGAATCCGGCCTCATACCATTTCTTATAACCTGCACGGACCATCGTTCCGTTGACCCGCCGGTCACCGTAAAAACGTCGCGTCAGAGCAAGGCCCTTTTGGCAAACACGCGGGTCCCAGCGATGCGACGTGCCGTTGCCGAGCAGATCGACCGCCTCGCCATATTTCATCGTCGGGCCGATGCGAGTGATCACGCCCTGACGAACGTGTGCGTTGAGCAAACAGTTGTGCGTATCGTTCGGAGCACAGGTAAAGGTGTAACGCGAATCATACGCCCACAGGTCGCGATAGACCCTTTCCCAATCACGGTTCGGATACGCGGCCAGCGGGTTTGTTATCGCCTCGAGGCCCCAGGCGTTTGTCGTTGACGCTACGAGAGCGCCAAATCCGGCAGCCGTTATCCTCGCCATAAATTCGCGTCTTGAGATCTCTTTTTTCATATCATTCCTCGTTTATTGCTTGGGCTATTTCGCATTCAATGAACGTATATAGGCCACGATCGACTCGATCTCGGCCTGCGTCAGCACGCGGCTGATCGGCGACGGGTTTGCAAAACCCTGCATCACCGTCCCGCTTCGTCCGCGCTTTATCATCTCGACCAAAAACGTATCCGAAACGCTCGTCAGAAACGCCTTATTGCCGAGAGCCGGGCCGTCGCCGCCGATACCGCTCTTTCCGTGACAGCCGGAGCAGTTTGACGTGAAAAGCGCCGCGCCGAGATTCACGTCACCCGTCGCCCAGATCTGCGGCTTCGGGTCGGGCAGTGCCTGGACGTTACCGCCGAGACCGCGAATATAGGCAATGACGGCTCGCAGCTCGTCGTCATTGAATCCATTCACCCGGTCGCCCCACGGCAGCATCGGCCGTCCCGGACGTCCATTTCGTATCGTCTGGAACAGGAAATCGTCCGACGCAAGCTGGAGAAATTCCGGCCCGGTGATCGAGGGATTCGGCACAATGCCCGAGAACCGCGTCCCACGGCCGTTCGCTCCGTGGCAGCTAGAACAGACCGCCGTGTAGATCGTTTCACCGTTGCTGGCGAATTCGCGTGCCCCGAAACGCATCGCTTTTACGCGGTCTTTCGGCAAATATGTGTCCGGCAGCGTCCGGCGACGCAGCGACAGCGTATAAAGCGTGAGCAGATCGATCTGTTCATTCGAAAGCCCAAGAGCAGGCATCTGCGAACCTGCGACCGTCGAGGTCGGCGAGCGAAAATGCTGAACGATCCAGTTCGACAGCGTGTGTTCGCCGGGAACCTTAGTGAAATTAAGCTGGTTCGGATCTTTGAAGCCGGAAAGCGATAGATTCACTCCTGCATCACCGCCAAACGTGCCGACCGTGTGACAGCCCGCACAGCCGACCGAGTTGAACTGCGCTTTTGCCTCGATCAATTTCGGCGCACCCATTTGAGTGTCCAGAAAGATCTTTAGAGCTCCACGATCTGTCTCACCTACTTCCCGAAATGAGGTTTTCCACGCTCCGTCAACAGCCTGCTGCGACTTTTGCAGATGAGCAGCGTACCAATCCGCGTTGTAGCCTTTTAGGCCAACGTGCGACAGGTCGGGGCCTTCCATTCCGGTCACGTTCCCGCCCGGACGCAGCGTCCCGCCGCGGCCGTCGAGGCGGTGACAGGCGTAGCAATCGAGACGTTCGAAGGTCTTGCGTGCATTTTCCAGCGTCGGCAGATTTGGCACATTCAGCGGCGTATGACAGGTGCCGCAGCTTGCGTAGGCATATTTTGCAGGGAGCATCGGCTCGGTCCAGAAGTGAACATTGCCATGAGCATCGTCCTTCTCCGTCGCCTGCCCCTGCCCGCCGTGACAGGTAGTGCAGCCGATCTCGGTCGGCGAATGGACGACCGGTTTGTGTGCCGCACCGACCTTTTGATCGGTCGTGATCTGCTCGCCGGAAGCCATTCCAACGTGACACGTTACGCACCGGTCAGTCACCTTTAGCTGCGGATTGACGATCTGTCGCAGTCGCAGATCGACCGGCCCTTCGGTGGTTTTGGCACTGCCCTGAATGCCGTGCCAGTCCTTCATGAAATTTTCTGACACAGCGGCGGCGGCAAGGAGCAGGAACACCCCGATGCTTGAAACCATCAACAGATATTTATTCTTGTTCATAGCGTCAATGGCCTCCCCAATCTGACGGCGACCAGAAAAAGTCCCAGTTCGGACCGCGGAAATAGGTGCCGATAACGGTCAGCACAATAAAGCCGCACAAAAAGCACGTAAACAGCGCGAGCGCACCGGCCCGCGTCGAGTTGTAACGACGAACGGCCCATATCGAATAGGCTGCATAGATCGCAGTCAGGACCGTGCCGGGATTGATAAATGTAATAAAAAGCTGAGGAATATCAGGAAACCACTCGCGAAGCCATCCAAAATGGATCGCAAATGCCTCGACCCCGATCGACGCCGCAAACCCGACAACGAGCGACCATTTCACCAGGTTCCAGCCGCCGGGGCCGCCAAACCATTCGCCCGTCCCTTCTTTTTCGCGATCGAGGAACGGTATCAGCCCCAGGCCGATCACGCACAACATCGGGATGCCGATGCCGCCCATAAATGCTGAGAACGAGACGATCTCCTGCAGCCCGAGAAAATACCACGGTGCCTTTGCCGGGTTCTCGGGAACGAGCGGATTTGCCAGTTCCTTTAGCGGCGCATCGGAAATAAAAGCCAGCGCAACGCAGATCAACGTAGTCAGCATCAGCACGCCCAGCTCTGCATAGAAAAGGTGTGGCATCGACGGAACGGTGTGCTCCGGCCCGCTGCCGACCGCCGATGTTTTGCCTTTGACGACGGCGGCAAGATGGTAGGTTTTCGTTGGTACGTCGGTGAAGACCGGGAAAAATTCTTTTGCTTCTTCCGTTACCAGTTCGTCAGCATTCGCCGGTTTTGCAAGCCCGCCGTCCTTGCGAATACGCCAAAAATGCACCGCCATCAACATCACGAGCGTCAACGGCAGGATCATCACATGAAGCAGATAAAATCTGATCAACGCCTCCTCGCCGACTTTGTCCGAGCCGAGCAGGATCTCACGCTGCAATCCGCCGATGTCAAAATATTGCGTAATGTTGAGAGCGTCCGTGATCTCACGCGGAGATTGTGCAATATTGGCTCCGATCGTGATCGCCCAGTAAGCGAGCTGATCCCACGGCAGCAGATAACCAGTAAATGAAAGTCCCAGCGTCGCAACCAGCAAACCCCAGCCGATAAACCAGTTGAACTCACGCGGTTTGCGATACGCCGCCGTGTAAAACGCTCTCGCCATGTGCAGGATCACCGCGATCACCATCACGTTCGCGGCCCAGCGGTGAATGTTCCGCATAAACCGCCCGGTTGGCACGATAAAATGAATGTCCTTGATCGACTGATAAGCGACATCCGTGTACGGTTTGTAATAGAACATCAGCAAAATGCCCGTCACCAGTGTTATTAGAAAGGCCGCGGTCGTCATGATGCCGAGTCCCATCGTCGTGCTCCAACGCAGGCTCCAGAGGTGTGTGCGGACCGAATGCAGATGAAGAAAGACGTTGCCGAAGATGAACGACGACCGCGTGCGATCGGTCTTTGGCGGGCCGCCGCGAAACATCGCCCGGTAAACATGGTTCGGGATGCCTCGCAAATTGATCCAAAATTCGTGTAACGCTGAATAGCCTTCTGCTTTCATGATCTACACCTTTGTTCCGGTCTTAACTTTCGTGTCCTCGTCGATGGTCAGCACAGAGCCGTTCTTTGCGACCTTTAACCATGGCAGGGCCTTCGGAGCCGGGCCTTTTCGGACCGTGCCGTCCTTTTGAAATCCTGATCCGTGACACGGACAATCAAATCCCGCCGCGCTCGTCTTGACGATGCATCCCAAGTGAGTGCAAACGGTCGAGATCGCGAATACACCCTCGGCATCGCGAAAAACGGCTACATTTCGGCCCGGAGGAATGAACGCCTCGCCCTCAGGCAGCGTGTCGGGCAACGAGACATTGAACTTCTTGGCTGGCGAAGCCGACACCGCCGCCTTGGGCAGTTTCAGCATTCCAAAGATCGAAAGGGCGAATGCCGCCGCCATCGAACCTAGTGCTGCGAGTCCCAGAAAATCGCGCCGCGGCATCGGTTCAGGATCAAAACGTGATTTTTTTTCACTTGGATGTGTCGTCATACAGAACTCCAATTTGTTGAAAATGTGACTCTTTCCATTGAGATCGCATCGACCGGGCAGCGGATCGCACACAGTGCACAGCGAATACAGCGGTCCTCGTCCTTCAGGATCGCCGAGTTTTCGCCCAGGTCCGCGTCCTTGCCGATCGAGGAATCGATCATCTTGTCGATTTCGGTATCAAACCCAAGCCTGTCGAGCGAAACTAGCTTCAGACATTCTGTGGGACAAACGTCAGCACAGCCGCCACACAGTACGCATCGACTGCCGTCAAATACCGGCGTCACGCCGCAATCCAAACACCGCGATGCCTCGAGCATCGCCTCCTCCCGGCTATATCCGATCTCTACGACGTTCTCGGGATGCTCGAGCCGCTCGGACGGCTCGATCGTCGGAACTTCAACACGACGGATAGATTCGTAGCCGCGTTCACGACGGTAGCGGTCGAGAACGACATGCGTTTTAACCAACTCGTGTTCGAGTTTGTGACCGGTCAGGTAGTGATAAACGGAACGAGCCGCAGCCTTGCCGGATGCGACAGCATCGATCAGTAAACGGGTTCCGTGGGCGAGATCACCAGCGACAAAGACGCCTTTTGCAGTTGTTTGGAGCGTTGCAGGGTCAACCTTGAGCCAGTCGCCTCGCATTCGCTCTACGTCCTCACCGCCGTCCTCCAGAAATGAAAGGGCCGGTGCCTGGCCAACAGCAAGAAGGACAGTGTCGCAGGGAATTATCTTCTTTTCGTCATCATCGTAAAGGGGTGAGAATTTTCGATCTTCGTCGTAGACTCTCAGACATTTTCGAAATGCGACGCCGATCACCTTGCCATTTTCGTCGCGAACTACCTCCGCCGGTCCCCAGCCGTTGCTACGTTTGATACCTTCCTCATCGCCTTCAACGATCTCGATAGTGTCCGCGGGCATTTCTTCCGCACCTTCAAGGGAGATCAGGTGAACGTTAGCTGTCTCGGAAAGCCTCGCTGCAGTGCGTGCTGTGTCAAAAGCTATCTGGCGAACGACCGACCTCGCAACATCATAAGCAACATTTCCGCCGCCGATAACGACGACCTCTCTGCCCATTTCAAGGTCCTCGCCAAGCGACACAGCACGCAGCAGATCGACACCTCCGATCACGCCCGGGCCATCCTCACCTGTCAAACCAAGGCCGCGTGATGATTTTGCACCGACCGCGATGATCACAGCCGCAAAATCCTCGCGGAGCTCGGAAAAAGTAATATCTTTACCAACTCTGACTCCGCATCGTATTTCAACGCCGAGTGCCTCGATAACCGCGACTTCCTTTTCGATTAGTTCACGCGGCAATCGATATGCGGGAACACCGACCGCGAGCATTCCGGCGGCAACCGGCTCGATCTCAAATACGACTGGCCTGAAACCCATCAGCGCGAGATCATGAGCGGCGGAGAGCCCCGCTGGACCAGCTCCTATGATCGCGATCATTTCGCTATTACCTTTATCGATCGAACTGCTAGTTGCTGATCGTAAGAGAGCCGCCATCTCCTCAGCATCGGCGGCAACGGGTGGGATAAAATTCCTGATCGAGTCCAACACTTCATTGGTTGGTCTCGTTTCCGGCCCGAATTGATCACACGCAAAACGCTTGAGAGCACGAATTGCGATCGGCCGATCTTGGCCGACGAACATACCGTCATCATTTACTTTGGGAATCTTTCCGCGGCGACATGCGATCTCGCAGGGGGCTCCGCAGATACGACCGCAGATCGAAGCAAAAGGATTCGGACCGCGTGCTATTAGATATGCTTCTTCAAACTTTCCTTCCGCGATGGCCCGGACATAGCCACGTGCATCAGTATGGACGGGACACGCTACTTGGCAGGAGATAAGGTTCTGATGGTAGTTCGCGTCCGGGACGTGAACATTTAGCCGCATCATAGTTTTCCTGGTCACATATTGTGTGAACTTTTGGAATGCTATGCGGGTTGCAGCGGTCAAAATATGACTTAAGTCATGTTTTGGCGATTATTTTTAGCCGCCGATTGAACTCATCGACCTTGAGGAATACTCAAATGTTGGAGAACCGATCGTGTGGCCGGCTATTTTTCTTGCGACAGCAAAGCGAATAAGATTCGCGACTTCCGTTCGCGATCCACCCTTTCTCAGCAAACTTCTTAGATCATATTCTTTGGTAGAGAATAGACAAGTTTTGATCTGCCCATCGGCCGTCAGTCGAATTCGCGAACATTCGCCGCAGAAGGCATTCGTGACGGGGGCGATCAGACCGATCTCGCCGCCGGAACCGTCGGCAAAGCGATACGTCCACGCGGTCTCACCGCGCCTGGACGCGTTTTTGAGTATTATCGGAAAGGCCGAATTTATTGTTTCCCGGATCTCAGTGGCCGTGACCATGTTTTTACGATCCCAGGTTCGCCTACTATCAAGAGGCATGAACTCGATGAATCTGACCGCTAAGTTATTTCTTCTCGCAAACTGAGCGAGGTCAACGATCTCATCGTCATTTCGGCCTCTGACGATAACGGCGTTGACCCTTATATTTGGATATCCGGCAGATCGAGCAGCTTCGATCGATTCAAGCACGTGAGATAGTTTGTCGGAGCCCGTAATTGAGCGAAATATATCTGGTTTCAGGCTGTCCAACGAGAATGTAACTCGGTCAAGCCCACACGATCGGAACTGGGCGGCCTTATTCGCAAAATTGCTGCCGTTAGTAATCATGGCAAGTTCCTGAAGACCAAGACGTTTAAGGCCTGCGAGCTGCCCCACAAGTAAATCAAGGTCTTTCCTGACCATCGGTTCGCCGCCAGTCAGCCGTATCTTTTCAATTCCGAGGGAGACGAATACCTCACAAAGGGAGTGTATTTCCTCGAATGTCAGCAGCTTCGGATCAATTGACCCGCAAGGTGCCGGATCAGGATCGCAGTAGAAACATCGAAAGTTACAGCGGTCCGTTACTGAAACCCGTAGGTCTTTGATTCTTCGGTTGAAGGAATCAAACAACATCGCCACGTCTCCTCCGCTCGTCTTAACCATGTGTCGTATCTACAGCCTGCTACAACGGTACTGCCCACTAGCGGTATGAATGAACAAGCTCCAATTCGGATTAGCTTAGAGCGTCCCACTCATCAAGGCGAGCAAATATGATCTGAATCACATTCCTCCACTCCAGACAAGATTATGTCGAATTTCTGAGATACTGACCGCTGGCAAGAATGAAATATAGAGAAAGCGCGGATGAAGATTCAGGTCTCCCCCGTTTGAAAGAGTGCAAGTGGATCTGGTCTATAAATGAACCAAAACAACGAAGCTGCGAGGGTGTTTTGTGACACTTCTTACCCAACAATGTCACAAAGCACCAGAATGCAAATTCAGTAGTTATTTTCGATCACAATGTGTTATTTTCATTATTCTGAAAGGGACAATTTAACAACATTTTAGGTGGGATTAATTTCTGTAAGGTGGTTGCAAGATGGTTGCACTTTTCCCGACGCATACCTACTCAAACATTGTAAATGAAACGCAATAAGCATATTGTGATTGGTTTTGAGTGGTATTGAGAACTTGTTATTAGCCTTCGGGTTGGTTGGGGTGCGAGAGGTCGCAAGTTCAAATCTTGTCGTCCCGACCAATAAAGACGGGCTTTCGAAGAAATTCGGGAGCCCTTTTTGATTTGCCGGAGATCCTGCGATCACGTACATCTGAGGACGATGGATCCAACAATGGTGACTGTGCAAGTCAGGTGGTCGTTAATTGGATCGGCAATACCTCACAAACTCGATCGCATCTCATCCGATTGCCCGGCGATCTAAGAGGCATATTGATGAACTGCAAATCCGGTATTTGGGTCACGAACATCTATTCGATTACACCCGCTGGAAATTTTCGGAGAGTAATCTGCGAGGTCAGAAGAAATAGTAGTACGGATATATGTTTCGAACAATTGATCTCCTTGCCGAAGTGTTTTGAATCAGGAACGTTCTGTTCTTGACCGATGGTTGAATGCGTCGAGAGTCACTAGAGTCCTTGCCGGGTCATCGATCAAGCCTTGTCACGTTTCGAGCCCGAACTTCCTTCACTTCGACTCGTAAAATGACCATTCCAGCGAAGAATCTCCACCCCTCCCGCTGGTGCTGCTTCGAGGGTCCCAAAACCAATTGGCCTTAATATCGTGTCCGCGATCTTATCTGCAACAATCAGCGCTCAAAAGTGAGTGGATCCACCGGATTCGGGTATTCGAGATCAAATGCGAAATCGACGTCGGGTCTTTCCCCGACACTGTGGTATATGTTAGGAGTAATGTGGCAGATACACGGGTATGTTTTATTCCGAATGATCGAATGGCGGCGAAGAGGATTCAGTAGTAAATGAAGGAAAGTTCTATTGTCAGATTTGTGATCTTTGCATCGCTTTGCTTTCTTTTGTTTATCGGCGTGGTGAATGCGGGCAACGAAGAACTGCGCGAAATATCCCAAGATTTCCTGTACAAAAAGTGGACCTCGGATGAAGGTCTTCCGCAGAATACTGTCACCTCAATAGTTCAGACAAGAGACGGCTACATTTGGATAGGCACTTTTGGTGGCCTGGCACGGTTTGATGGCATTAAGTTCACCATGATGGATTCGGTAAATTGGCCTGAATTGACAAGTAACCGAATCCTATCTCTAAAAGAAGATTCTCGCAGATCGCTCTGGGTAGGGACCGACGACGGCAAGGTTTTTTCGTTCACGGACGGTAGATTTATCGCTTTCGGCGTGGCAGATGGATTTGAGAGGGGGCCGGTCTGGGCGCTGCAGGAAGACAATGACGGAAATATGCTCATCGCATCGGACGGCGGAATAGAGAGTGTTCGAATCGACGATCAGTATGGGTCAGAGGCAAGGATGCCAAACATTCTCGCAAGAGGGGCGAGTTACGGCCTTTGCGTAGACGAACTGGGAGTTATCTGGGGGCGAGTTGGACGGGATGCCATTTTGATATCAAAGAACAAAATTTCTTCTGCGAATGCACTAGGAATCAACGTCCCAGAGGACTTTCTGCGTTGCTCGAACGGAATTGGCGGACGCGTCTATTTGACTTCGAATAAGGTCGTCGGGTTCGTGAAGAGCGGAAGTTTTAGCCCACTGAAACGTCTGGATTACATCGCTCATCGCGCAGCGATATCTCTCACGTCGGAGGGGAATGCACTTTGGTTCCAAGAACCTGGGATGCTTACCCATTTTCGTGATGACCACGTGATCAGGTATTCTCTCAAGGCCCTTGTCGACGGTGGCACCCGCACAATGCTCTTTGACCGGGAGGGCAATCTTTGGCTTGGTACCAACGGCGAGGGACTTGTCCGACTGACAAAAAGGAAACTCGGCCTGCTAAGCGAGCTTATCAATATTCGGGATGATGCCTATTATTCGATAGCCAATAGTTCAGACGGATCGGTCTGGATAGGCGGCACGTCACTGATAAGGGTGAGCGAAAAAAAGGCGGTAAGAATCGAAAGGACCGCTGACGGCATGACTTTTCCGCCTATCAGATCGATCGCGGTCGATAAGGATGATCGGATCTGGGTGGGAGGAGAATTAGGTATATCTCTTCTTTCCGGGGAGCAATTGATCCAGCAGGATAAACTTTACGATGAAGACATTTATGCCATGTTCTTCGATCGGACGAATACGCTTTGGGTGGGTGGAAAAAATGGCCTTTGGAATGAGGTTAATGGCGAATTTGTTCATTACTCGACTGCCGACGGTCTCGCCGACAACAGGGTAAGCTGCATCAGGCAGATGCGCGATGGGGCGATATGGGTTGGAACAAGGTCCGGCGTCAGTGTATTTCGAAGCGGACGTTTAGAAAATATCTCAGCTGAACTTGGAATTTCAGGTAGTTACGTTCGAGAGTTAGTTGAAGATAACGAAGGAACGATTTGGATAGGGACATATGGCGGGGGGATATATCGTCTCAAGGCTGGAGTTGTTAAGAATATTTCCTCGGCCAATGGTTTGAGGGATAATTTCGTTTCGCGAATTATCGAAGATCGTGACGAGCGATTTTGGATTCTCGGCAATCTCGGGATAATGTCAGTTGCCCGCAATGAATTGAACTTAGTGGCGGATGGGGCAAAGTCCACATTCTTTGGAACAGTGTTTGACAGGTCCGACGGAATGCCGTCAGCCGAAGCGAACGGTGGTGCTCAGACTGTTGGGGCGATATCCCAAAACGGCGAACTGTGGTTTCCGATTACTCGTGACGTTGTGATCATTGATCCGGTCAAATTTCGCCAAGAGCCCCGGGATGCAATTATTGAGAGGGCCTTTAGTCACAGGGGAGCGAATGTTACCGAGCAGGGACGGCGTGGTTTGAGCATCCCGGCCACCGTTCGCCTCGAAAACGGGACAAGAAATATTGAGATCGAGTATACCGTTCTGAGTTTTACCAACCCCGAAAAAGCTAGATTTTATGTCAAGATGGAGGGTCTCGAAGATGAATGGACCGATGTTGGGGCCAGGCGAACCGCATCGTATCCGTATTTGCCGGCGGGCGATTTTGTCTTTCTTGTGAAAGCGGTTGCGCCCGACGGAACTATTTCAGAAGTCCCCGCAATGTTAAGGATATCGGTCGAGGCGTATTATTGGGAGACGTGGTGGTTCAGAACGCTTGCTATTATCGCCGCGATCGTTCTTATTATTTGCATTTTTCGCGTGAGGGTCGGGCAGTTGAAGGCCCAACAGGCACAACAGAAGGCGTTTTCGGCGAGACTTATAGAAGCGCACGAATCGGAAAGGGAGCGCATCGCCAAAGACCTCCACGACGGACTCGGGCAAAATCTCCTAATGATAAATAATCTGGCGCGAGCGGGAGTCGCAGCTGACCCTCGATCGGATGAACAACGTTTGAAATTACGCCAGATCTCGAATATCGTTGCGGAAACTATCAACGAAACGCGGGAAATGATCGGGGACCTTTCACCGAAGAACCTACGCAGATTCGGTCTCGCGGCTTCTATCAGAAACATGATAAAAAATGTCGAGAGAGCTACCAGTGTTGCGTTTGAGGCCGAGATCGACGAAATTGATGCTATTTTCCCGCCACAAGCCGAGTTGATGATCTATCGGATCGTGCAGGAGGCTTTGAACAACATTATTAAGCATTCTGATAGTCCCCGGGGACGAGTTGTGATATCTAAGCTCTCTGATGCGGTAGCTCTCGAGGTCAGTGATGTCGGCAATGGTTTCGACGTCGAAGAGGCACTAGATCCGGCTGGCCGATATTCCGGGTCAGGGCTCCAGAATATGGTTCAAAGGGTCCGCATGACCGGCGGCCAAATCGATATTGAATCCCGTGTTGGCGAGGGAACCAATATCAAGATACGATTTCCGAGGAACTGATGTCTGAAGTCATTAAGATCGTGATCGCTGACGACTTTCCGATTTCGCGGAAGGGCCTTGCAAGCATGCTCGATCAATATCCTCAGTTTTCGGTTGTTGGCGAAGCGGTTGATGGTGTTTCTGCGATGGAACTCATCGAATTGGAAAAGCCGGATATTGTTATTTTGGACGTTGATATGCCCAACATGGATGGCATTGAGGTCGCCCGCCAACTTAAGGTAAAGGGCGACTCCACAAAGAAGATATTTCTCACAATGCACAAAGATTCGCTGATCCTTCATTCTTTAAAGGATCTCGGCGTCAGAGGGTATGTACTCAAGGAATCAGCGGATGTGGATATAGTTGAATGTATCAACGAGGTTGCTTCCGGCGGTACATTCTTGAGCCCTTCGCTGAAAGAACTCCTATTTGATTCATCGATAGAGACGCCGAAGGGGGGCGCCATTGACGCAATACCGCTTTTGACCAGGGCAGAGAGGCAGGTCCTGAAGCTCATTTCGGAATCAATGACGAATCGCGAGATCGCGGAGGCGTTATTTATTTCAGTCAGAACGGTTGAATCCCACCGGCACAATATTTGTTCAAAAATCGGTGTGAATGGTACAAATGCGCTTCTGAAGTTTGCCATCCTCAACAAGAAGAGACTCAGAACCTTGTCTTAAAAGTAAGTGTTTCCACGTAGTAGATTTACGAGTAAGTTTCTATACCTAACACTACATCGACAAACCTATCATAAGTAGTGAATGGTGATTCTCCGTGAGGCGAGCGTGTCCCGATCGGGGGGGGGCGAGCATTATGTTATAGAACATAGGCTCACTCTAAAACAAATTCGGATCGTCAGATCTAAGTCTTGCTTTCCTTGCGTTTAACCTCAAGGGAACCTCTTTGTATAAAAATTATGAGCAAATTCCTACTTTCAAACACATTTTTCTTGATTTCGGCAACGATCCTGTCAGGGTGTGGCACCGAGGTTTCGAATTCGTCGTCAAAGGCCTCCACAACAAATGCGGCAACAGTGGTTAATACGAATTCTGCCAATTCAGCAACTCCCGACAGTTCAAAGTCAGCGAGCCCTGCAACCGCAGCGTTCAGTAAAACTCTTGAACTCCACGGTATCAAGTTCGTAGTTGAGAGCCCGAATTCCGCTACTGGAAATACGGTCACTGTCAAACCCTCCGGACTGGATGGGCCAAATGAAGAACTGAAACGAAACGTTTCAGGGCCCGTCACTGAAGCAGAAATAGCCGACTTGAATGTCGATCGATCGCCGGAAGTCTATATTTACGTTTCGAAACCCGGGGCCGCAAAGGGGACTGAACTTGTCGCATTTTCAGCAAATAACAGAAAGTCCATGAGTGAAATAAGCGTGGTGCCCGACGATCCAAAAGACATGCAGGGATTCAAGGGCGAAGACGAATACAGCGTGGTCGAGGCGACAATCGTTCGACGATTCCCGCTATTTGATTCGGATTCTAAGAAATCCGGCAAGATCAGGCAGATCCAGTACAAGCTGAAGAAAGGCGAGGCATCGTGGCAATTGGCCAAAGACAAAGTAGTTGAATACTAGGATAGGCGATCTGCAAATTATCGGAGGATCGGTGATATGAAACGTACGATCGCTATCGTCTTTACTGTTCTTGCCATTCTTTCCGTCGGGGTGGGATTGATCGCTGGTTGGGGGAATAGTTCGGGGCCACTGAATTACGTTTTTGTGGCGATCATGGGTCTTCCATGGACAGCGATCATCAGTTGGCTTTTTCCGTCGGTTTCGTCGCCATCGATCCCAACACTTGGTTTGATCATCAACCTTTTGCTCGTGTGGTGGTGGGCAAGCGGCGGAAGTAAACGGTGATCATTTTGTGCGGATTTAGGATCCGGAATTTTGTATTCGGATCCCAACCGTCTTAATTTTGTTTATCTAATGCGATTCACAATTGGAGGATTTATGCGGTTTAAGGTTTTTCAAGTTGTTTTGGTTACTTCATTACTGGCGCTAACAATATTAGCTCAAAATCCGGTCCCGGAGCTGCGTGATCTGATCGGAATGAGAGCGTCATCCGGACAGTCAGAACTGGAGTACAGAGGTTACGTATTTGTCAAAACCGGTGAGGGTGGTGACCGAAAATGGTCAAACTACTGGAACGGGTCCCGAAGGCAGTGTATTACCGTTGTGACATACAATGGTCGTTTCGACTCGATTGTGGACTCTCCGGCTTTTGATTGTGGCCGCGACGGGAACAATTCGAGCGGATCGACGTCGGGCAGCATCGTTACAGTTTATGAGGATTACGACCTTCGTGGAAATTCACAGAGTTTCTCTGATGGCCGATACTTGAATAATCGCGGTCAATTAGGCCGACTGAGAAACGACAGGGCATCTTCGATCGATGTCCCAGCCGGATTTTCGGCTCGGCTATGTGATTCCGAAGGAAGTGGTTATGGCAGCGGCGCTTGTCAGGTCTTTTCGCCCGGACGTCACAATCTGCCGTTCAGTTTGGACAATCGCGTTTCCTATGTGGAAGTTTCACAGGTGCTGTGGGGTGGAGGAACGGGGCCAGGCGTGGAAACGCCCAATGTTCCCGGACTAGGTAAGACCGGTGCCACTGTTTACAGTGACTTCAACTACCGCGGCCGCTCGCAGTCGTTTGGCCCCGGCCGATATTTGGCGTCTGACCGTCAGCTCGGAAGTCTTGGCAACGACGAAGCTTCGTCGGTTGTCGTAACGTCCGGTTATAGGGTGAAGTTATGCGAGAACGAAGGTGCCTATGGACATGGAGGGGGCCGTTGTGAAGAATACGGCGCAGGTAGATTCAACCTACGATACAACGACGATGTTTCTTATATCGAGGTGTCCCGTTCAAGCAGCGCCGCCATAAACCTTCCGGGCTGGATCGGCTCGATCCTGAAGGTGAATGTCAGTGATCTCATCGGAATGCGAATGTTTGATGGTGATACACAAATGCGCAATCGAGGATTCAAGTACGTTGACGTTATTCGAGATCCGAGAACGACGTATACTATCTGGTGGCGCTCGACGAGTCGTCAGTGCGTACAGGTCGGCGTCGTCAACGGCCGTTATTACACGGTCAGTGACATTGGTTCACATCCCAAATGTTACTGATCAATGTAAGGCAAAGGTCCCGTCAAAGGGACCTTTGCTCAATGGCGACACCTTAGTAATGAAAAGAAGTATGTTGATCGGTGGCCTGTTTACGATTTTGATCCTTGCCGCATCCATATCGCAGGCCCAATTGAAGGTAAAAGTGAACTTTGCCAAGGGAAAGCCCGAACGATTATTCAATGGCGTCATCCGCGGATCAAAATAAGCCTATTATTTGCTCAGGGCCAAGGTGGGTCAGACTTTGCGGGTAACTCATTCAAACGACAAAGGCGTCCCGGGCTACTTTAAATGTGCTTCGAATGGGCAATGAAATCGCTATCGGACGAAGCTTGCCAGTCTCGATCAGTCAGAGGTGCCCTTCCGGAAGACAGCGTTTTGGTCGTGAGGATCTCCATGGAGAGGGCAGACCGACTCAGTAACCGTCACGCAGACTTCCGAATCGGGATAAGTTTAGAGTAGGGAAAAAATGCAAATTTATCGAATTCATCATTTCTCCGTGGCTGTTCTCATCGCCCTAACGCTGGCTGGTGTGGTAGCGACTCATGGTGCCGACGTAAAGTCTGATGCCTTGTCGGCAAGTCCATGGTTGTGGAAGAGTTTTGTTCAGTCCAAAGTTGCCAATACAATCGACCAACCAAAGGCGTATGAACTGCGGTTCGCCAAGGATGGAGGTCTGAGCGTAAAAGCCGACTGCAACCGTGCTTCCGGAAACTTCAAAGTTAATGGAGGGGAACTGTCGATCGCGATCGGCCCTTCGACGACTGCTTTGTGCCCGAGCCCATCCCGATCGGAGCAGTTCCTCCTGTTGCTCAGCACAGCCGAGAAATTCGAGACATTCAGAGATACTCTGATCATATTTCTGAAGGGAGGAGATTCACTAGTGTTGTCCGCTCCTTCAATAGTCGATCGCTGCGGAGATAAAGTATTAACGCCTCGGTCACGGATCGACTCCGTTGACCGAAAGTTCAGCGCCGAGTTGGATAAGAAACTGGTTGAGTTCGTAACTCCGGGACCACTTGCGGCCGCCGGAGTGTCGTTGCTTGTCGCAACGGCGAAAGGCAGTTATTACAAGGCGGCGGGAGTTTCGGATGCCTCAAAGTGCTCCCTTCTAAGGGCTGACTCCCCGTATCAAATAGGCAGCAACACAAAAATGATGACAGCCGCGATCATTTACCAATTACAGGAAGAAGGGAAGATATCGACGGCCGACAAGATAAGTAGGTACTTGCCGGAGCTTTCCTCAAAGCTCGTCAACGGCAGCGAGATAACGATCGAAATGTTGCTGACACATACGAGCGGTCTTTTGGACTATTTTGACATTAATAATGGCGATGGCGGGATCGCCGCCGGCGTCAGTAATAAATCGATCTTGGTTAAAGGCTATCGACCGGAAGAATTGGTCACATTGGTTGCTGATTCTGGAAAATCAAACTTTAAGCCTGGGGAAGCCGGAAAGTGGAAATACAGCAATACCGGCTACATCCTTCTCGGAATGATAATTGAGAAAGTCACCAAAAGATCATACGAATCTAACTTGAGGAACCGTATCTTCAAGCCTCTCGGACTCAAAAGGACCTACCTTCAACTCGGGCAGCCTGCGATAGGTGCTCTGCCCACTGCATATTACGAGCCTCCATTTGTCTTTACTACGAATGAATGGAATGCAAGTCAAGGTTGGTCGGCTGGAGCCGTCGTTTCGACATCCCAGGAGTTTGCGGTCTTTTTGAAGGCACTGTTTACCGGAAAACTATTTCGCAGGAAGGAAACTCTGGTGTCAATGCGGTCTAACCCTCCAGCAGGAGTGGGAGCATTAGGTGAGGGTACTATCTACGGGCACGGCATGATGAGCAACAAGGGGATTTTGGGACATGGCGGCCAAACCCTCGGATTCCAAAGTGATGGTGGATTTAGTCCGGAAGATGATTTTACGATAGTAATTTGGTCGAATAGCGGCGCGAACAAAGTCAACAGACAAGCGGTGCTTGAACTGGCCAACTTGGCGAAGGGTAAATACTGAAACCCATTTCGCGTTATTTTAAGGAATTATGCCTTGGCCCAGACTCGCTTTCCAGTATGGATCCGATCAAGTGGTGCAGCTAGGTCAAAACGGTCATTAAATGGCTGGTGAGAATCTCCAAGCGGACGGTCTTTTACCGGAAAGCAAAGGCATCTTTTGTTGTCTGGCCTAATGATATGAATAATATGACCTATTTTGGAGCGTTGACCCTGACCCAATGGGTAAAATCAGTTTCGGTGAGCGTCACTTTGCTGTTGGGCATTACGTTTGCAAGCTTCTGGCAGGCCTTCGCCGCCCCCGAGAGGTTAGTTGGAGAGATCCGGTCGCCGCCGGCCATTCTGCGAAAGTATATGCCGCAAGGCGCAAGTGCGGTGCTGATATGCGTTGGTCGATCTCTCAATGGACCGTCGGCCGAATGGGTACCAAAGAACGAACAGATCCTCGGTGCGTTCACAAATGGATTTGATAAACCCGAGATCAAGTTCGAGTTCAACCTGCCGATCGCGCCGCAATGTCAAAGTGTAGATCTTGACAATAACGGCAGGCAGGATACCGGTGTAATGGTATTCAAGGCGGTCGGCAGTATCCGTCTTTTTGGCGACGATTATCTCGAACAGCTTGAACAAGATACAGGCATTGGCTCGATCAATTATGACCCGAAGGCACGCACAATGAGTTCTGGAATGTTGTTGATCTTTTCGCCTGACGCGAACCAGAGGATCTCTTCCGGGTTCGGCAGTGACAAGCGGCTTTTTACCAAAGATGACCCGACCGTCGCTCTCCCTTCAGGATATTCGCTTATGCGGATTTCCAAGGAGGGAAAGATCGACTTTGATCAGTCCGCGGTACTTCGGATTGAGATTGACCCGCAGGAGGAAGCGAAGAATCCTGACTTTTCAAATCAGACGATCCTTGAGAGTTTCAATTCCCTGATCGATCTATTGAAGGAAAGATACGCTTATACAGACCTCCGGAAGATCGATTGGGACAAGAAACGTGTCCAGTATCTGGACCGCGTCAAAGAGGCAGATCGAACCAATGATCTAGCGGAATATTACTCGCTTTTGTACGATTTTGCTGCTCGGATTATGGATGGACATGTTCAAGTCATAAGCTACGATCCAAAGATCGTCTCCAAACGTCGAGATAACTTTGTCAAAGAAGTCGAGGGCGACCTCGGATTCAGGATGATCCGCTATACCGACGGTCGATTCATGATCTACTCCGTATCCGACGACTCGTCAGCGAAGAAAGCGGGCATTTCCACAGGCTCTGAGATAATTCGAATCAACGGAATGGATCCAATGTCGCACCTGGATTCACGGCCGAGGATGGGATTTTTCGGTTCGGAAGGGCGTGCGACACAGGTGGCTCTGGTTTTTGGCGCAAGGTTTCGACTTGGAACTTCGGTGACCGTCGAATACAAACGTGCTGGGGAAAATGAGGTTCGCTACACGAATCTTGTGGCTACAAAGGTCGCTGAGCCCAAGGACCTTCCGAGCATGCCGCCATTGGCAAACCGACAGACGCCGTTCGAGATCAGGGAAATTGGCGAAGACGGGAAGTACGGCTACGTCCGATGGCCGAACTTCTCGAACATCCCGTACTTCATGGCCGGTTTCGAAACTTTCCTCAGTATGTCGTATGGGAAGCCGGGAATTGTAATTGATATGCGCGGCAATACTGGGGGGCTGATGGGTATGTTCTACACGATGGCCTCGTTCATGTTCACACGAGAAAAGCCAGCGACGATGGATTGGCTCGATATGTATGCATACAATGATGTAACGCATCGTTTCGAAAAAGAGTCAGATGAAAGCTTAAAAAAGCTCTGGTCGCCTATACCGGAGATAGCGTTCAAGGGCGAAGTTGTCGTTTTGGTTGACGGCGAATCAGCAAGCTCGGGCGAGTTCTTCCCGCAGTTCCTTCAGAAAAGCGGACGAGCGACCGTTATTTCGGATGCATACACAGACGGGGCCGGCGGATCGCTTCGTATGGCATTGTTGCCGGGTAAAATGAGTTTCACATATACCGGCGGCCAATCGTTCTACGCAGGTACAAGAGAAGTGAATCTCGAGGGCAAGGGCGTTACTCCTGACATCCGAGTGCCGATAAACGACGAATATGTTAACCGTCGAATGAGTGGCGAAGATGTAGTTCTTAAGGCTGCAGTCGATTATTTGGACGGCCGCAGCCGACCTGCGAATGGTGCTGCAGCGAGCGGCAAACCGCTCCCTTAGTGTGCTTGCGCTCGCTCAAATAGCAGTGTATTTGGCAATCGCAATTGCGATAATAGTTAATGAGGTGGTAGTAGAAAAATGAGAATCGACTTTCCTTGGAGTGTTGGAGTGCTAGTGCTCCTGCTTTTCATATCTTCGGGAAATGCCCTATCACAATGTCCTACTGGTACGAACCTGATCCTAAATCCTGATGCCGAAGCGGACCAGGGCTTGTCAGGGGACGTTGATCACAACGTGGTCGAGTGGATCGATACGCCATCCGGTTTTTTTGGACAGTTTACAGTAATTCCGTATGGTACCAACGGCGGCTTTCCGACGGCCGGGTCGCCGGGCCCTCCGGATCGCGGGAACTACTTTTTTTCGGGCGGCCCGGCAAGTGCCGATTCGTTCGCTTACCAAGAATATGATATTCCTTCAGATTGTTTTGCTCTTATCGATGCCGGTATGATCCGGTTTTCCAATTCCGGTTGGTTTGGCGGAAAAGGGGGACAAGCGGACCGGGCAGAGCTGCGCGCAGAATTTTTCAACGCGAATTCGAACGTGATTGGGACGTCGGATGTCGGCGCAATCACGGCAATAGATCGCAATAACACGACCGGCCTTATCTTCAAAACAACCGGAGATGAATTACCGCCAACCACCCGAAGGATCAAGTTCACTTTGTTCATGACTCAGAGCAGCGGCCCCAATGACGGATATGCGGACAACCTGAACTTTAGTATGTCAACAGTGACCGCTGCCTCTGTCACAATTTCGGGGCGTGTGGTCAATTCCGATGGGGGAGCGGTTCGTGGTGCGATAGTTTCGTTAACTGGCTCCGACGGGCTCTCGCGCACTTCGAGAACCAACGCTTTTGGCTATTTCAGATTTCAAGAAATTGAGGCGGGACAATCGGTTTTGCTGAATGTCCGTGCCAAGGGCAAAATTTTTGAACCGAACTCGACTTTGCTAAATATCCAAGATGAAATAAGCGGCCTGGAATTTAGATCGGTCAACTGAGAAACTTTCGGATCTACGAAAATTTGTATAAACAAGAAGGCAACTTATACCCAATACGACCTCGGTCTGATATGTACTCAAAATAAGGAGAAAGTATGAAAAAACACTTGTTAATCGCCGCACTGATATTCGCAGTTGTCGGTATTGTCTCGGTCTCGTCCGCTTCGGCACAGAGAAAGGTAAATGTCCGGTTCAAGCCGGGAACCTCTTCAGCGACCTACTCAGGTACGGTTGCCGGTTATGCATATGTTGATTACGTTTTTACCGCAAAAGCGGGGCAGCAGATCCACGCGCTTCTTGACGGCAATAACAAGGCCATACTCGGCGTGATGCGAAATGGCCTAAGGATCGCGGAAGACTCGGTTGAAACTCGAGAGTATTCGGGCGAACTGCCATCGAATGGAACTTACATTGTCCGTGTCGGGATGATGAGGGCAGACGCCAGGAGAACTAAATCGGCAATTCGCTATTCGCTTGAGATCAGTATTACCGACTGATCCGGATTTTGAAGGTCACGGTTTATTTGACCTGCGCTGATTGGCAAATGCCTTTGCCAGTCAGCGTTTTTTTCAGTCGGCCATTCATTTTTCTGTCGGGATGTTTTCTTGCCGAAGTGGAAGCCATGGGCCGCGAAGGTCAAAGTGAAAAGGTTCGAACTAAATGTGACAGACGAAGGCAAATAGCATCCTTGCAAACAAGTTCGGATTTTCGGGAAACCCGAAGGCCCGGCTTAGAAGAAACCACTGTCTACCAAACTGATCGCATACCAGTCTTCACATTTCCTATGTCCGATGATCAGAGTGGATAAAACCCGACAGTCAGTTCTCTGCCTATTTGAGGACGTCCTTCAATGCGTTCCCCATCCCGTGATACTACCCAATGACTCGCCAAGCGCTGTCGCGAAGAGTATCGTCATCGCGATCAGGATATAAACGACTCCTAGGATCAATTGCTTCAGAACAAGCTTAAGCCCCGTCTCCCTGAAGAGCCTGTATGTAAAAAAGATCGAATAGCCCAGGTAGATGACCAAATCTAAAAGCAACACCAAAATCGGCATTTGGGATGACCAATCCATAAATGGCCCAAACAGAATCCGGACGAGGAGGGTTAAAATAAAAACCTGACCGGTAAAGTAGATCGCAGCGACCACATTTTCTGCGGCATTTAGCTCGGACGATCGAAATATCACCCGCCAGCACAATCCCCAAAAACCAACCGACATAAGATCGACCAGTTGGGTCTTTAGGTCCGAACCTCCGGTCAAAAAGGTCGTCTCGCTACCGGTAATCGTGTGAATTATCGATGCGACGAAGATCCGCAACACGAACGAGTAGAAAAAATACTTGAACGGCGCCACATATCCGACCCGTTTCCCATCCAGGAAACCGCGAACGAA
>JAIBCA010000054.1 GCA_019694345.1 Pyrinomonadaceae bacterium
ACATCGACAAGCTGCGTGTCGATCCGGATGACCTCATCCTTGCCGGCGGGCGGATTGACCTGTGATGTAGCGGCCCGGCCGGCCATGAGCACGATCATTACCAGAAAAAGCGTGTTGATTATTTTCATAGCCGCAAACCTCACTGCGATCCAGGCAAATTGTAACAAAAATTTGATGCCGGCCGCGGCCGTTTCGCTGCGTTATTGACTAGTAATATCAGCTTTATGTGCTATTCTGTCGGAAAGCAATTTTGTGTTTTGAATGGGTCATTTGGAATATAGGTGTGACCGTCAGTTGCTCCAATTTTCGAATGACAAAGAATCTGCAGCCCTCGGTGGGTCAAGAAAGGGAAAAGTTATGATCAGAAAATCTATTTTGAGTTCGTTTATAGCAGCCGCAGCGTTTGCGGCTTTGGTGGTGAGCACGAACGTGCTTGCCGGCGGCGATGGCGGCGCAAAGAGCACGTCGGACGCTCCGTCGGCATCAACGACACTGGTGATCAGCCAGGTCTATGGCGGCGGCGGTGCAACCTCGGGTACGCCGACCTACTTGAAGGATTATGTTGAACTGAAGAACATATCTTCGTCACCCCAATCATTGAATGGACTGTCGTTGTACTATGGTTCAGCTACCGGTCAATTCGCGAGTAGTGCCACAAACGCATTCGCACTTCCGAATGTTACTTTGAACCCCGGACAATACTATTTCGTGGAGTTGGGCTCTATCGGTACTGTGGGCGGAGCGTTCCCCATCGTTCCGGATGCTTCGACGACGAACCTTAGCATGTCCGGCACTAACGGTAAAGTAGCTTTGGTTAACGGCCTGCCGGCGAACAGCTGCGGAGCCACCGCGACGCCCTGCACACTGCCGAACGCCCAGATCATCGACGTGGTTGCCTACGGAACAGCCAACAATGGTGAAGGCGGGACGGCGGTCCCGGTTCTTTCAACGACCACGGGAGCTGTCCGGAAGGGCAATGGATGTACTGATTCAGACAACAACCTGAACGATTTCGACGTGATAACGGCACCGGTTCCCCGTAATATGTCAACAACGGCGGCTCCATGTTCCGCGACTCCGGCACAGAACATCATTGATTTCAATGGTGACGGCAAGACCGACTTCGCGGTCACTCGCAACACCGGCGGCGGCCCGAGCGGCCAGATCACTTGGTTCATCAACTATGCCGGTACGGCAACTACCGTTGCCTCAGAGTGGGGCCTGAACGGCGACTTCTTTGTCCCGGTCGACTATGACGGCGACCAGAAGACCGATATAGCAGTTTGGCGGCCGGGTGCGGCAACCGTGGCCGCATTCTATATTTTGCAAAGTGCAACGAACACCGTTCGTGTCGAACCCTTCGGCCAGACCGGTGACGATCCAAGCGTCGTTGACGACTACAACGGCGACGGAAAGGCCGACCTCGCGGTATATCGTGGCGGAGCAAGTGTGGGCGACCCGAGCACGTGGTTCTACCGCACGACCGCGAACGGACCGGTGACATATATGCCGTGGGGACAGAATGGTGATTTCCCGGCTCCCGGCGACTATGACGGCGACGGTAAGGCTGATTTTGTCGTTCAGCGGAACAACGGCGGAGGCCAGGCCAGATTCTGGCGGATGCAGACGACTGCCGGATTTGATTCGGTCGTTTTCGGCACCCCGACCGATGTTATCGTCCCCGGCGACTATGACGGAGACGGAAAGACTGACATCGCAACGGTGCGCGGCTCTGCCGGACAGATCAACTGGTATGTACGGCGAAGCTCGACCGGAACGGAAGGGAATAGCCCGTATGCAGTATTCGGAGCCTCGGCTACGGACTTTGTTGTTCAGGGAGATTACGATGGCGACGGCAAGACCGACGTCGCTGTCTGGCGTCCGAGTGCATCGCCCGGAGCATCTACGTTCTGGTACCTTGGCACCACAAGTGGTGCTGTCGGCATGCCTTACGGCCAGAACGGAGACTATCCCGTCGCATACTACAATCATCATTGATCGGTTGGATAGCCAATGGAAAAAGCCTGAGTTGCTCGCAACTCAGGCTTTTCTGTTGTTTTTTCTGCGTCGAGTTACAAGTATTTATCGACAACCCTCGAAATCGCCTCACGGTTGACCGCACCGACGATCCGCTCCTGTTCCTGACCGCCCTTGAAAACGATCAATGTCGGGATGCCGCGGATACCAAACTGATTCGGCACCATCTGGTTCTCGTCGACATTCATCTTAAAGACATCTGCCTTACCGGCATACTCCTCCGCAACGGCTTCGACCGACGGGGCGATCACCCGACAAGGACCACACCATTCGGCCCAGAAATCGACCAGAACCGGTTTATCCGATCTTAGTACGTCCGCTTCAAAGTTCGAATCTGTAATTTGTTTAGCAAAAGTTCCCATTGTTAGCTCCTATAAAATATTGCTGAAATTATATCTTAGCCCGGAACGTCATCGCAAAATGCGAATTGACGAACGCTCGACATCTTTTAATACTGTAACAACAATAGTTACAGTTTGCAAGCCAACTCGAATGTAAATACCGGCTTCAATGCCAACGGGCCGGCCATTGTGGAACCGAATATTGGCGGACTGTTCGCTAATATTCGATCACGATCTTGCCGAAGTGTGAGCCGCTCTCCAGATGACGTAGCGCGTCGCCGATCTCTTCAAAACCGAATACACGATCAATCATCGGCCTGAGTCCGTTTACCGATATAGCCCGGTTCATATCCTCGAACATCGACCTCGAACCAGTGAAAATACCCTGCAGGCGGACCGATTTCATAAAGATATGGACCGGGTTAAAGCTGCCAGTCGTCAAAGCACCGATCATCGCGATGTGCCCGCCGATCCTCACGGCGTTCAACGATCTGGCGAGAGTACCCGAACCGCCAACCTCGACGACGTGATCCACACCGCGCTTACCGGTAAGTTCGAGTACGGCCGCATCCCAATCCTCGCGGGTGCGATAGTTGATGGTCTCATCGGCTCCCATGCTGCGGAGCCGCTCGATCTTTTCGTCGCTGCCCGAAGTCGCGATCACCCGTGCACCGAACATCTTCGCAAACTGCACCGCAAATATTGAGACTCCGCCAGTGCCCAGTGTCAGTACTGTCTCACCTGCTTTGAGCCCGCCCGACACCGCCAGCGCATTCCAGGCCGTTATGGCCGCACACGGCAATGTCGCCGCTTCAAGAAATGTAAGATGCTCGGGTATCTCGACGACCGAGTCTTCATGAAACGCCCCAAATTCACGTAAGACGCCTTCCCATTGCGGCCCGGCGCCGAGCGATGTCCGCCGCTTAGCCTCGCTTGGCTCGCCGTCAAACCACTGCTGCGCGAAGATCGGCATTACGCGATCGCCTTTCTTCCACTTCTTGACGGCGTCACCTACGGCAACGATCTCGCCGGCCCCGTCGGAAAGCGGTATGGCCGGCATCTTCATTCGCGGATTATAGGTGCCGGTTACGACCATATGATCGCGGTAATTTAATGACGCGGCGTGGAATCTGATCAACACCTCATTGGCGGTCGGCGTCGGCAGATCCCGTTCGGTCAGGTTCAATTTGTCGATTCCGAACTCGGGGATCTCAAATGCTCTCATACTATCGTCCTTGGTGATCTGCACGGCCGGCCCGTATTCATGCCCGGTTCGGCTTAACGGAGCGGCCGTGCGCATCGCCAGATTCTCTTATTTCTTCGCCGCTTTCAGATTCAGCCTCAAAACGACATCATCGCGGATCAGGTCGTCGGCCTTGCCGGCATAGACTATTCCAAAGTCCTTACGGTTTATCGAAAACTCGCTTTCGACGGCAACGTCGCCCGAACCTATCGTTATTTTTGCAGGAAAGGTCACTGATCTCTTGACCCCGCGGATCTCAAGGTCACCGGTCACGGTAAAATTGCCGGCCCCCTTGGCCGCGTCCGCGACGATCTTGTTCGAAACGAAAGACGCCTTTGGAAATTTCTCGACCTCGAAGAAGTCACCGGTCTGAAGGTGTTTCGTCAGGCCGTCAGCGTCCGTAAATACGCTTTTCATTTCGATCTCGAACAATACGCGGCTGTCCTCAGCCTTGTCGCCGACCAGATCAATGATACCCTTGAATTCCTTAAAGCCGCCGTCGTGTTTGCCGGTCACCTTTGAGCCGGTAAATTCGATCTTCGATGCAGATGCGTCAACGTTCAGTTCGGTTCCCTTGGCCTTAAAGTCCGCAAACACATTGGTGGTCGCCGGGGCGGTGTCGGGCTTAGTTGCCGCGTTCGTAGCCGGTGCTGACGTCTGCGCTTTGGGTTTATTGGCTGCCGGGTCAGCGCACGCTGACATCAAAGCCGCCAAAGAAAGAAGTGTGATTGCCGTTAATTTCATTATTGTATTTTCTCCGATCTTTTTTTCGTTGTTTTTTTCAGATCCCTTCACCGGCTGCCGCCCGTTTGGCAGTCCAACTCCGTGCGAGTTCCGCGATCTCAAATTGCAGCGAACGGCCCCGATCATCGTTATACCATCGCTGAAGCTTTTCGTTGATATCGTTTTTTTCACGGCCGAGCGATCTTAATTCTGTGAAGAGTTCCTGGGCCGCACTGGGTCTCGATCCCCATCGTCCAAGTACCCTTGATGACGCCTTGTCGATGGCGATAAGCACAGGGATCGACCGGGAACCGTTTGTCAGGAACTGTTCGATCAACTCAGGATATTCGTCACGAAGAATATATTTGGTTTCTATCCGTTCATTGGCCGAAGCCAACTTTTCGATAACGGGAATATTCTGTGCCGCATCGCCGCACCAGCCTTCGGTAATAACGAGCCAGTACTGATCCGCATCAAGGTGAGCAAGCTCGTCCCCGGCCTCGGCCTCAAGTTCGACCGTCTTTTCCAGTCTTTTCATACGTTGGCGGTTAAGCTTTGCGTATCGAAACATCTCGTCGGACTGGATAGGTCCGGTCGTTTTGCCCTCGGCCAAAAGGCCGTCGATCAGCTCAACATATTCCGCGAAAGTCATCGCCTTTTCAATATACTTTCTCATGATACCCTTCCTGCCAATATTCTCTCCGGGTCAAAGACCCATGAACCGCGCAACCAGTCTGAGCAGTTCGACCGCCCTCGGCGTCCAATTTACTAATATTGCAGTCATAATTCACCCTCCTTCCCACTATCTGTAACCTTTTTTGATACAGATGTGGCTAAAAAAATTTAGATCGGCACTCCTTCGATCTGTTCGATCACATTTTGCAGGTTATACTGCCCTAGCTTTTCGCCGACACTTTTGTCGATCTCCTTCTGCAGGTTGCACAGAACTGCCTCGATATTCTTGCCGACCGGGCAATCCTGACTTGGCGATTTGGCGTGCAGAGCAAAAACCTCGCCGCAGGACACCGCTTTATAGATCTCGCAGAGGCTTATCTCACTTGGACAACGGGCAAGACGCGTTCCGCCGAACGCCCCCGTTTGTGAGATCACAAGTTTTGCTGCTGACAACTGCCCCAAGAGCCGTCGAATGACGACCGCATTGGTGTTGACGCTGGCTGCGATACACTCTGATTTGACGTTTGTGTCGCCGGATCTAGCCAGCATCGTCAGAATATGTACTGCCATTGCAAATTGACTGTTAGCCGCCATATCTGTAACAAGTATAGTTACAGAGCCGGCAACTTGTCAAGTGGCTAACAACGCGAAAAAGCCGGAGCACCTCAATGCTCCGGCCGATCGATCATTACCTATTAATACTCCGTTATTTAGACGCCGGAAGTTTGATCTCGCGGCCCGCCGGCAAAACAGAATTAGGCAACAGCCCGTTATATTTAGCGACCTCGGTCGGATTTGCTCCGTATCGCTCGGCCACCTTCGCAACAGTATCGCCGGCTTTCGCCTTAACGACCTTGACGTTGCTGACGGTCGGGATGGCAGGTTGATTTGTCGGACGTGAATACGAGATCGTGTTGACCTTGTTTCCTGAGACCGGAACGAACACCTTGCCTGCGGGTGTATTCATTCCAGGGTTAGCAGCCATCAGTTCGGCAACGCTAACGCCGGTCCGGTTAGAAATATTCTGCCAAGTCTCGCCGGCTGAGGAGTTTGCCAAATTCGTATTATTGACCTTTGACGCCGGAATTCGGCGGAATAGGGCCACAACGTCATTAGCCTTGCCGGCCGGTACGTTAACGATGTACGGCACCGGCGGCGTCGAATTGGTACGAAGGTGCGGATTGAGGTAGCGCAAGTACTGCACCGTAGTATCCGAGGCCTGCGCCAAAAGAGTCAGATTGGTCGATGCCGGTACCCTTATGC
Organism: Pyrinomonadaceae bacterium; assembly: GCA_019694345.1. Taxonomy (GTDB): domain Bacteria; phylum Acidobacteriota; class Blastocatellia; order Pyrinomonadales; family Pyrinomonadaceae; genus OLB17. Next base: position 6,283 of record JAIBCA010000054.1, read on the forward strand.
GGTCATAGTTAAGAGCCGGAGCAGGGCGAATATGGCCAAAACCGTACTGATTGGGGTTATTCGCGATCAGGATCGTCGCCAGGATATTCGGAACATAGTTGCGTGTTTCCTGCGGCAGATACGGATATGCAAGCCAGAAGTTCGACACACCGGCACGACGGATCGCTCGGTCAACGTTGCCTTCGCCGCAGTTATAAGCGGCCATAGCCAACTCCCAGTTGCCGCCGTATCGGTTTGCCAGAAACTTCAAGTATCGAGCCGAGGCACGCGTTGCCTCATCAAAGCTGTTTCGTTCGTCAACGTGAGCCGTACGCTGAAGTCCGAATCTCGATCCGGTGCCCGGGATGAACTGCCACAGGCCGGATGCAGCCGCGCTCGACAATGCGCTCGGTTTCCATGCACTTTCGACCTGACCGAGCCAAGCAACGTTCTCGGGCACGCCTTCTTCCCTGAATATGCGGCGAGCCATCCGCATGAACATACCCGAGCGGTACAGGCCGACCTCCATCGTGGTGCGTCCGCGGCCGCGATAATAATTGATGTATTGCTGGATCAGCGGGTGTACCTGAAACGTAAATCCAAGCGATTTGTTAGCTACAGCGTATTGAATGTACTGGTACTGCTGTTGGGCGACCGGGTTGTTGTCGATCTGCTGTTCGTCGGCGGTGAGTTCGAGCCGCGAGAGTTCATCGAGCGGCGACGGCTCGAACTGCTGGCTGTTAAAACCAACATTCGAACTGTTCGGTTTAGGGCCGGCGGCCGTCACGGTCTCGGTCGGTGTCACATTCTCAACGGGACGCGCAAGTTTCGCGACGCCATCTGAAAGCGATGCGTCAATATTCCATCCGCATGTCATCGCCAAACCGCGAACCTGCGGTAATTGGCTGTCCGACGGGAATTCGATCCGATAGACCGTCTCTATCAGCTGGTTGTAGCAACTCTGCAGCCGCTGGTCCTTTTGGATATTCAGCGTCGAATACAGAAATGTTTCGACCGATTTGTTGAATTTAAGACCCGCCTCAGAACGGCGGTTCTCAACGTACGCCTGAAGGGCTTCTTTGAATGACTTTCCGGCTTCGGCCAAAACGATATTTACGGCATCCTCAGCTTTTGCAACCTCGGATGGACGAGTATCGTTGCTCGATTTTGAACTGGTAACCTGTGCCAAACCTAGCGAGTTAAATACGATTATCAATAATGCTGTGAAACTAAAAACCTTGTATCCGATAATTTTCATCAAGTTCGTCTATACTCCTACTTAATTCCTCGGGGTTAGGGCGAATTTTAAAACGGCCTAAAACACATCTCTGTTATGATAACGCTACCGCGAGCCCAAAGTTCCATTAACCGGGCACGAGGCACACTACCGACATATTATCCTCGATAGGATAACAATTTGCGCCTTATACTGTCAAAATTACGCCTTTTCCCCGAACCATCAGTGACGCCGGTCACTAATGGGACGGATATTTCTCAAGTTTACGAGCCTTTCACTTTGGCACTCGATCCTGACGGCTTTTTGAGCGTCGAGGCCCTCAATGCCGCGTCGAAAACGTCCACGACGTTCTCCACAAATATAAATGTCAAATCATCAAGTATTTCCTGCGGCATATCCTCAAGATCGCGCTTGTTGGGGGCGGGCATGATCACGGTTTTGATCTTTGCTCGCCTTGCTGCCAGAAGCTTTTCTTTGACACCGCCGATCGGCAGGACGTTGCCTCTCAATGTGATCTCGCCAGTCATTGCGACGTCCTTTCTTACGGGCCGCTGGGCCAGTACGGAGACCATTGCGGTGGCCATTGTTATGCCCGCAGACGGGCCGTCTTTCGGAATGGCCCCCTCGGGCAGATGAATGTGAATGTCGTAATTTTCGAGCGTGTCCTCGGAGATCCCCAGGTCTTTTGCCCGGGCCTTGGCATAAGAGAAGGCGGCCTGAGCCGATTCCTGCATCACGTCGCCAAGTTGGCCCGTTAGCAGCAGCCGTCCCTTCCCTTTCGTCATCAAAGCCTCGATAAACAGAATATCGCCGCCGACCGCGGTCCACGCAAGCCCGGTCACGGTACCGATCTGGTCTTTCTTTAGGGCTCCCTCATTAAATATCCGCGGCGCACGCAGAAACTCAGCAAGATTGTCGGCGGTTATGTGCACCTGTGTGAATTCGTCCTCAAGTTCGGCCTTTCGGCGGGCGACCTTTCGGCAGACCTTTCCGATCTCGCGCTCGAGGTGGCGAAGACCTGCTTCCTGAGTGTATTCGCCGATTATTTTTACAACTGCTTTTTTGTCGAACTTGATATCACTCTTTTCAAGTCCGTTCTCCTCGATCTGTTTTGGTATCAAATGGCGCTTTGCGATCTCGTACTTCTCTTCCTCGGTGTACCCGGAGAGCGATATTATCTCCATTCGATCACGAAGAGCCGGTTGGATCGTCTCAAGTACGTTGGCCGTCGTCATGAACATCACGTTTGAAAGATCGAACGTGATGCCGAGGTAATTATCGCGAAAGGTCGAATTTTGCTCCGGATCGAGAACCTCCAAAAGGGCCGAGCTCGGGTCACCGCGAAAATCGGCGCCGACCTTATCGATCTCATCGAGCATTATCAGCGGATTGTTGGTCCCGGCTTGCTGGATCGCCTGAATGATCCGGCCCGGCATCGCACCTACATATGTCCGGCGATGACCGCGTATCTCAGCCTCGTCATGGAGCCCGCCGAGGCTCAAGCGCGAAAATTTGCGATTCAGAGCTCTTGCGACCGAGCGGCCCAGCGAGGTTTTACCCACTCCGGGCGGGCCAACGAGGCACAGGATCGAGCCTTTCGGTTTGTCGAGAAGCTTCCTGACCGCCAGCGATTCGACAATGCGCTCCTTAACACGCTCAAGCCCGTAATGATCCTCGTCGAGTATCTTTTCGGCCTTTTTTAGATTGAGATTGTCCTTTGAGGCCGTTGACCAAGGCAGATCGGTCATGATGTCAAGCCAGTTTCGAAGCGTCGCCGTCTCAGCCGTATCCGGATGCATGCGTTCGAGCTTCTTTAGTTGCCTCAGAGCCTCCTCTTCCGCATTCTCGGGCATCTTGGCCTTCAGGATCTTGTCACGGTACTGTTCGATCTCCTCGTAAAGCTCATTTCCCTCGCCAAGCTCCATCTGGATCGCCTTTAGCTGCTGGCGAAGGAAATATTCCCGCTGCGATCGATCGATATCCGCTCGTGCCTGGGTATTGATCTCCTGCTGTACGGTCAGGACATCGATCTCCTTGCTCAGCAGGTCGTTAACACGCCGAAGCCGGGGAACCGGATCGTAAATGTCTAGTACGCTTTGTGCATCTTCGACCTTCAATTCGAGATTCGATGCCGAAAGATCGGCCAAACGACCGGCATCGTCAAGATTGGCGATGATCGCCAATACCTCGGGCGAAATGTTCTTACCGAGACTCGCTGCACGCTCCATCGATCCGCGGACGTTGCGCACGAGTGCCTCGACCTCAAGTGAATTCTCCGGGGCCAGCGGCTCCGAGATCGGCGTAACGCTTGCTTTCACAAATTCGCCGCCTCCATCGACCGAATCGACATGGCATCTTGAAAGGCCCTGTATCAATATCCGGATCCGGCCATCCGGCAGCTTCAGCATCCGCATGATTATCGCTACGGTGCCGACCGTGTAAAGATCTTCCTGTTCCGGTTCTTCCTTATTGAGGTCCTTTTGCGACACCAGCAGGATCATACGGTTTTCGCTAAGGGCCGTTTCGACTGCCTTGACCGACCGATCTCGCGAAACAAAGAGCGGCACGATCATAAACGGATAGATCACAATATCGCGCAGCGGAAGCACCGGCAGTTCGCCCGGTATCTGCATCATCGGCTCAAGAATATCGCCCTCGCCCAGCGAGACCGGGAATTCGTCGATTTCGTCCATAACCTTCTATGTTAAGGATTTCGCGTGCAAAGGGCAATGAGGAGGTTGCCCGGGGGCGTGGCCGAGGGGCTATCGGACCGAATGAAGCGCCTACTTTTTCTTTTTCTTTTTAGCGGTTGCCGCCGTTGTGCGTGATTGCGATCCGACAAGTACTTTGAGTTCGGTCATAAATTCCGAAACATCGGCAAACTCGAGATAGACCGAGGCAAATCTTACATATGCGACTTTGTCGAGGGCCTTCAGTCGCCGCATGATGATCTTTCCGATCTCGGTAGTGGCAAGTTCGCGATCCAACGAGTCCTGAACGTTTTTCTCCACCTCGTCGGCGATCGTCTCCAGCTGGGTGGTCGATATAGGACGCTTTTCACTGGCTCTAAACAGGCCGGCCAGGACCTTATTGCGGTCAAACCCCTCGCGCTTTCCGTCCTTTTTAACAACCATGTACGGGATCTCGTCGATCCTCTCGTACGAAGTGAATCGTCTGCCGCAACCGAGGCATTCGCGGCGGCGGCGGATCGAATCGCCGTCCTTTGATTCGCGGGAATCAACCACCTTATCCTCAATATGTGCACAGAATGGACAACGCATAATAGCTAAACTCAGCGGCCGGTTTCCAGATTTTCGTCCGTAAAATCGGGCGAGTCAGATTCGATCTCGCGCTCGGCGTTCTCGCTGGACATCAATGAGCGGAATCGCTCAATACTTATATCACCCTTGAAGAAATAATATAAGCCAAAAAACACCGCCGGAGCAAAATACACGAGATGCATTGCGATCGATACAGCAGCGGCATCCTCACGGCTGATATCGTTCTTCAGAAACAGGATGCTCGCCGCGGTCGCGGTGTGAAATGCCCCGGCCGCTCCGCCCGGCGTCGGGAATACCGAGCTGACGGTCGCAAAGCCCATTATGAAGAGCGAATCGCTGAATGTCAGCGGCAAGCCAAAGGCAAGAAGAACAAGCCATGTCGGGATCGAGATCGTGAACCAAAGTATCAATGTCCAAAATGAGACCCAAAAGGTCTCGCGCCAATCACGGAGTATCGCTAAAGCCGAAGCTAGCTGCTTGAGAATACTGAGAACTATCTTCTGAAGGCGAACCGGGATCCATCTGCGGTCTATGATATTCTCGGTCCATTCGATCACACGTCCGGAAATTCGCTGAAAGATTATCAGGCCTACGAAACCCCCGATAACACCGGCAAGCATAAGCCATCCTGCCCATTCGACATATTCGAACTCGGTCTCGCGGCCCGGCTGCGGTGTGAACCAAAGCAGATTTATCGCAAAGAAACAGGCCAATGCAGCAAGGTCAAAAACGCGCTCGAGGCCCAGCGTCACAAGCGCCGCCGACGGCCTAACGCGGCGATCGCGCATTGGCAGCCACATCGGCCGAACTATCTCGCCCATTCGGCCGATCAGAAATATGGCGGTAAATCCTACCGTCGTGGTCGCAAACAGCTCTCTGAGGCTCGATCTCGTGATCGGCTCGAGCAGGACCTGCCATCGCACCGCCCGAAGGAAGTAACCCAGGCATATCCCCAGCGTCGCCAGCCCGAGATAGGTCAGGTCCGCTTGCTTAAGGCTCGAACTGACAGCCTGCCAATCGAGTTTGCGGCCAAAGAACCAAAAAATGGCGACCGTAAAGAGAAGCAGGATTATGAATTTAATGTATTTGCGCAAGTGCTGTATCTTTGCAGCCGGCACACTCCGCCGGCGGATGTTGATCGATATCTCGGCGGCCCACGACACACAGTCACGCGCATCTAACCGCAAAGACACAAAGATACAGTATTTGACCTGAAATTTCTAAACCGTCGGCCGATTTAATGGTTCACACCGCGGCTAGAAATTCACCCAAACGGCCCTTTATCTCGTCGCGGACACGCCGAAATAGCTCAAGTTGGGTCTCGGCGTCACCAGCGGCCTCGGCGGGATCATCAAAGCTCCAGTGTATTCGCTGAGCTCGCCCCGGAAAGATCGGGCAGCTTTCTTTGGCGTTGTCACAAACGGTAATGACGTAGTCAAAGGGTTCGCCCAAAAACTCGTCGAGGCATTTCGATCGGTGTCCCGAGATGTCGATCCCGATCTCGGCCATCACGGCAATCGCCTGAGGTCGCACAAAACTCGCTATCGTTCCGGCGCTCTTTACGTCGAACCTGTCGCCCGCCATCTGCCGCAAAAGCCCATCGGCCATCTGGCTGCGGGCGGAGTTTCCGGTGCAAAGTATGAGTACTTTTTGTTTGTTCATCACTAAATGCCCGCCGGGCCAAAATACCTTTTTTGAAAGAACAGTGCGACATTTACTAGCCCGATCAAAACCGGCACTTCGACCAGCGGGCCGATGACGGCTGCAAATGCAGCCCCGGAATTGATGCCGAAGACGGCGACAGCGACCGCGATAGCCAGCTCAAAGTTATTGCTCGCGGCGGTAAACGAGAGCGTCGCCGTCTTTGAGTAATCGGCTCCGACCTTGCGGCCCATATAGAAGCTGACCAAAAACATCAATACAAAATATATCAGCAGCGGTAACGCGATCTTCACGACATCCATCGGCAATTGGACGATCAGGTTCCCCTTCAGACTGAACATCACAACGATAGTAAACAACAGTGCGATCAGGGTTATCGGACTGATGCGTGGGATGAATCTTTCGTGATACCACTCTTTTCCTCTGGCCCTCACCAATATAGATCGGGTCACTATCCCGGCAATGAATGGTACGCCCAAATAAATGAAGACACTCTCGGCGATCTGCCCGATGCTGATCTCGACCGCTACACCACTGAGACCGAACATCGGCGGCAGCACGGTTATGAAAATCCACGCATATAAGCTGTAAAACAACACTTGGAACACACTATTGAACGCCACCAGCCCGGCGGCGTATTCGCTGTCGCCGCCCGCGAGCTCGTTCCAAACGATCACCATCGCGATACATCTCGCTAATCCGATCATTATCAAACCGACCATGTAATCCGGTTGGCCGCGCAGAAAAACGATCGCAAGCCCAAACATCAATACCGGCCCGATCACCCAGTTTTGAACGAGCGAGAGAGTGAGTATTCGGGTGTTCCTAAAGACCTTTCCGAGATCCTCGTATCGCACCTTGGCGAGCGGCGGATACATCATCAAGATCAGCCCCGCAGCGATCGGGACATTTGTGGTACCCACGTTGAAGCGGTTCAGCATTGACTCGACCGCCGGGTAGAAAGATCCTATTGCGACACCCGCGGCCATCGCCAAAAAGATCCAGAGCGTCAGGAAACGATCCAAAAATGAAAGTCGCTTGGTCGGGTTACATTCGGTCAAGGTCATAGGCTTTTCAATACCGGCAGTGAATTGATCCTTCCTCGATCTGGCGGCATCCGATAGCAGTTGCAGCGACCTGGCTGCCGAGATCCGACAGTGCTCATTGGCCTGCGAACGGCACCGGGTTCAGCACCAGATCGAGCGGCTGATCATGCAAGTCGATTTTCGCGTAACCGGTGCGTACGTTGTCCTGCCAGAGCCCGAGCATCATGTCTTAAACCCGGATGCTCGCCTCAACATTCGTTACGCTCAGTGCCGGTTGAGCCTTCAACGTCTTGATCGATGTCTCTGTCGTTGCTTATACTCAAAATGATCGATTTCAATTATGTTTATGCGTAATTGTTACCACAAGGCTACACCTGCCATTTAATTATGTCAAGCCATAATTGTATTGTGGTAATATTTTTGTATGGTTAGGCCACTTACTTTTGACCCGGCACCATTTTTTTCGGCTCTTGCAGACCGGACGCGGCTGCGGCTGCTCAATCTTATGCGGGACGGCGAGGTGTGTGTTTGTTTCTTTGCGGAAACTCTGGGGACCAACAACCCAAAGATCTCGCGCCACTTGGCGTACCTTAAGCGTGCCGCCTTGGTGGTTGGCCGACGCGAGGGAAAATGGATGCACTATCGGATCTGCGAACCTGACGACGCACATGCCGCGGAGATCTTTGCCGCGACCATGAAAATGTTGCAGAACGACCCGGAAATGCAGCAAGACCGAGCCCGATTGGTCTCGGTTTGCTGCAAACCTGCATCGCCGATCGCGATCCGAGGACGGACCTAATACCGTCGAAAGGATCGGCGTGACGCGGAGATCTATTTGATCTTTTTCAGGCTGCCTTGTCCGCTAATTTGCCGGTTTCCGGCCACCTTTTCCATTTGGGACATCGCCCGGAGCATATTTTCGCCCAGCACCTTACGCACGTCGGCGTCCGAGTATCCTCGGCGGAGCATTTCATATGTGACGAGAACAAGATCCTCGACACCGTTCATACCGGCCGGCAAAAATGGAACACCGTCATAATCGGATCCTATTCCGACATGATCGATCCCTGCCACCTGCTTGATATGATCGATATGATCGACGATCCGCGTGTACGGTGCAACGTATATCGGATTTTCGGCAAAGAGTTTGCGTTCGGCCTCGAAATAAGCGCCGGGATCGTCCTTGTACTTTTCTCGAAGTGCGTCGATCTGAGGCTTTAGACGAGCCGATCGCTCGTTTTCTTCTTTATTGGTTCGGGCGTCCAGGAACGACGGGTAGAAGTTGATCATGATAACCCCGCCATTTTTGGCGACTCGCTTGAGGACGGCGTCGGAAACATTTCGGGTATGATCGTTGACCGCCCGAGCGTTTGAATGCGAAGCGATCACGGGAGCCTTTGTAATATCAAGTACATCGTTCATGACCTTTTCCGACACGTGTGAAATATCGACAAAGATCCCCAGGCGGTTCATCTCGCGAACGACCTCTTTACCGAACTCGGACAACCCATTGTTCTTGGGCGTATCACGATGAGCGTCAGCCCAATCGTGCGACACATTGTGGGTAAGCGTCATGTACCTTACACCCAGGCGATAGAAATCCCGGAGGGCATATAGCGAATTTTCGATCGCATAGCCGCCCTCGATGCCCATCAAAGCACATATCTTGCCTTGCTTCTTCGCCGCACGTATCTCAGCGGCGGTCGTACACATCCTTAGCTGTGCCGGATGCTTTTCGGCCTCGCGATAAGTGGCGTCGATCAGATCCATCGCCCGCCGCATCGCGCCGCCCGTTTTCAGTGTCGAACCCGAAACGTAGATGGAAAAGAACTCGCCGGTGATCCCGCCCGCCTGAAATCGCGAAAGGTCGGTATGAAACGGGTCGCCGTCCTTGTGAAACTTCCCGACCGAGTTGGACGCGAGATCAAAGTCCTCATCGACCATCGGTGAGGTAATGTCATTGTGGCCGTCGATCACAATTGAGCTTTTGTGTAGTCTGACGGCTCGTATCCATAGCTTCGGATCAGCGTCTTTCGGCATCGTTTGAGCCAAAGTGGTACCGGTCAACGAAAGAAAGAGGGCGGCGGAAATCAGTTTTTTCATAATTTTAAGGTCGGTCATCGGCAGTCTATTCGCTGCAATTTTACTGCTTTTGTCCGGAATTTGATAACGCAGCGGTGTGGCCAGAAACAAGATCAGCCCTGATGTGTTCAACAATGTAAAATAATGCTGGTCAAACTTGCCGCTGACGTGCTAATATTTCAGTTGGTGCAGGCCCACTTGGGTATTCTACCCCTTGCCGGCTTTGCGGATCCCCATCAAACGCTTTCTGCGCGTCCCGTCTCTGCCCATTTTTACAGCCTCGCTTCAATATGTCCAAAAGGAACCGGACAAATACGGACAGCCCAATCGGGTCAAGTACGCTCGATCGCACAAACGCCCCGATTGTTGGAAATGGCCCGTCGGTCGATGACAGTACTTTTCGTGGATTTATCGAAAATCTGCCGGTGATGTTCTACGCCGTCGAGCCGGTATCGCCGTATACCCCGATCTACATCAGCAAGACGGTTGAGAAGTTCGGCTATCCATACGAAGAATGGATGAGTGACGGCAATATCTGGGCACGGGTCATACACCCTGAAGATCGTGAACGCATCTTGACCGGGACGAGAAATGCGATGGATGCGGGCGAAGGCATCGACTATGAATACCGCATCGTCGGCAAGGATGGCTCGATATTTTGGGTGCGCGACCGCAGTTGCTTCATTAAGAATAGTGACGGCGTACCGATCTGCTGGCAGGGCGTAATTCTCGATGTAACCGAGCGAAAGATAGCGGTTCTGGAGCTTCAGAAACGCGAACGCCTTTACCGCACACTCGCAAAGCACATCCCGAAAACCGCGGTACTTCTTTTTGACCACGAGCTACGCTACTCGCTTGCGGACGGTGATCAGTTAAAGCACCAGGAATACGATGCAAGCCGGTTTGAAGGAAAGACCCTGCGGGAGGTTTACGACGGTGACGATCTCGCCGAATGGGAGGATCTTTATCGCCGAGCACTTGCCGGTGAAAAGATCGTCCTGGACGTCGACCGAAATGATGCGAGTTACCAGATCCACATCATCCCGGTTCGCGACGAAAACGATGTCATCTTTGCCGGACTGGTAATGTGGCAAGACATTACCGAACGCCGCCGAGCCGATATCGCTCTGACTGAAAGCGAGGCTCGATATCGTCAGTTGTTTGAAAACGCTAACGATATCATTTACGTCCACGATCTCGAAGGAAACTATATCTCGATAAACGGTGCCGCCTCGCGGATCTTCGGCTACACGCGCGAAGAAGCATTGTCGCTTAATATGGCTGAGGTCACCGCCCCCGAGGACCTCGCGGTGATGAAGCGCAATCTTGCAAAGAAGATCGCCGGCAGCACGGATCAGACAATCTACGAGGTAGCCTGTTTCAAAAAGGACGGCACGCGCATTATTCTGGAGGTCAATAGTTCGGTTATCAGAAAGAACGGCGAGGCGGTCGCGATCCAGGGAGTCGCCCGTGATATCACCGAACGAAAACGGACAGAGGAGATCAGCCGAAAGAACGAAGAACGCTATCGCGACCTTTTTGAGAACGCGAACGACCTGATCTACACGCACGATCTCGACGGCAACATTACGTCGCTAAATCGCGCCGGCGAGATGATCACGGGTTACAGCCGTGAAGAAGCGGCAAACATCAATATTTCTGACGTCGTTGCACCAGAATTTCTCGAAGCCGCGCGCACGATGACCGCCCGCAAAATGGTTGATGAGCGGCCAACGACCTACGAGCTCGAGATCATAGCAAAAGACGGCCGCCGCGTGCCGCTCGAAATGAGTACGCGTTTGATAGTCAACGACGGGTTGCCGGTCGGCGTGCAGGGTATCGGCCGCGACATTAGCGAGCGGCGGCAGGCCCAGGAATCATTGGTCAATACGATCTCGCTCTTCGCTTCGACATTTGAATCGACAGCTGACGGCATCGTGGTAATGAGTACGGACGGACGGATCGTCACGTGCAACTCGAAATTCAAGCAAATGTGGGATGTCCCTGATCCGCTGGTCGAAAGTGGGGATGGCCAGGCCCTTGTCCGGCATATTTCGGGACAAATGTCTGATCCTGAGCTTTATACTGCAAACTGTGAATCGCTGTTTGCCGATCCGTTAGGAATTCAAACAGACGTTCTCGAATTGCTCGACGGCCGTATCTTCGAACGTTACTCTCAGCCGCAATTTGTCGAAGACAAACCTGTCGGCCGCGTTTGCTGTTTTCGCGACATAACCGAACGCAATCGTGCAGAAGAGCGGCTGCGCCACTATGCTCTCCACGACACACTGACCGAACTGCCCAATCGCGTTCAGTTCATGAACCACTTGCGGCAGGCGGTTGAACGGGCCGACGGCAACGCGTTTGCCAGCTTTGCGGTCCTGTTTCTCGATCTTGACCGCTTCAAGGTCATCAACGACAGTCTTGGCCATGCGGTCGGCGACCACCTTCTGGTCGCGATCGCCGAACGTCTGAAGGAAGGCGTACGCCCGGGTGACGTGGTTGCCCGGCTCGGCGGTGACGAATTTGTGATCTTGTTGAACCGCTGCGGAGATACCAGCGAGGTCGCACGGGTTGCGGAGCGGCTGCAGGCACGAATTTCCGAGCCTTTCCGTATAGATAATTACGAGGTGTTTACGACAGCCAGCATTGGCATCATCATCTCGAACAAGGGCCAGCGGCAGCCCGAGGAGTTCTTACGCGATGCCGACGCCGCGATGTATCGGGCCAAAGAGGCCGGAAAGGCGAGATACGAGATCTTCGACCGCGAGATGCACGTTCGCAACATGAACCTGCTTCAAGTCGAGACCGATCTTCGCCATGCGGTAGAAAGGAACGAATTCGAGGTGCTCTACCAACCCATAGTCGAACTTTCGACCGGTTGCGTGTACGAATTTGAGGCGTTGATCCGCTGGCAGCACCCAAAACATGGCCTTGTCTCGCCGAACGAGTTTGTCGGCGTCGCCGAGGAAACGGGGCTGATCATTCCAATAGGCAAGTGGATCATGGAGGAGGCTTGCCGTCAGATCGCGGAATGGCAAACGAAGTTTGGCAGAGCGTTATCCGTCAGTGTCAATCTTTCGGCCAAGCAATTGATGCATCCGACGCTGACCGCTCAGGTCGAGGAAATACTCGCCAATTCGGGGCTTGATCCGCGTCAGCTCAAACTTGAGGTTACCGAGAGCACGGTCATGGAACACAGCGAGCGGTCGCTCAAGGTCCTTTCGGATCTCGATGCTTTAGGGGTCGAATTATCAACCGATGATTTCGGCACCGGATATTCCAGCCTCAGTTATCTGCAAAAGTTCCCGTTCGAAAGACTCAAGATCGACCGGTCGTTCGTCAAGAAAATGGACGAGGACGAAAAGAGCGGAGCAATCGTGAAGACCATCCTGATGCTTGGCGAGAATTTGAATATCGAGGTCGTCGCTGAGGGCATCGAGACCGAGAGCCAACTCGAAAAACTGCGTTCTCTGGGCTGCACGCTAGGCCAAGGCTATTATTTCTCAAGACCGATCGACGTCCGCACCGCCGAACAGTACCTGATAAACGGACCGGACATGTTCGGCTTTGCCGACAAGCCTCAATTCCGATCACCGGGCCCGGCCATCGAGGTCCCCGAGGTACAGTAGATCTATTTTGAGACCGTCACGTTGTTGACCGCCAGCGTATTCCCGATCGCACGTTGAAATTCGGAGATCGCCTTGTTGAGGTCGGTCTGCGCCTGCAGTTCGCGGCTGCGGGAAACGAGCAGATCTGTCTGCCGCTGCAATACCAAATAGAACGTAGTCGTACCTCCCCGGAATTGACGCTGTTCGCTTGCGTACAGTTCTTCCGAAGCGGTTCTGGCTGCCGTTGCGGACGCGAGCCTGGCCTCGGCGGTCCGCAGGGCCTGAAGAGCGTTTCTCACCTCGGCCTCGATCCGTTGTTCGGCCTGTGTTCGAAGGTTGCGGATCCGTTCAGCTTCGACCAGCGTCTGCCCGAGGTTTGCCTTTGCGGTTCGGTTACCCCACGGCAGCGAGATAGAAACACCGACTCGAAATGTCGGATAGTCCTGCTGCAGCAAGTTACCCAGCGAGTTAAAATATCCGCCGACGAGATTCGCCGGAACCCTGCTCAAACCGGTCGTCGGGTTGAACGCGGCCGGCGTTTCAGTTCCGGACAGTCCGGATGTCGTGTAGATACCGTACAGGTCGATCTGCGGCTTTTTCTGATCGCGATAATAACGCTCGTCGATCTTGTTGATCTCCTCGGTGGTAGCCCATTGTTCGACCTCCGGCCTGTTCTTCATTGCTGTCTGTACTGCCGCGTCAAGCGACATCACCGGCGACCTCAGCGAGACGGGCGTCACGGGCGTTAGCGGCCGAGCCCATTCGGGTGATGACCGGTCGGGCAACAGCAGCGTCTTCAGCGTGTTTTCCGCCCGTGTGACCGATTCCTGAGCGAGAAAGACAGTTTGTTCAAACGTAGAGATCTGGGCATTGGCCGCAACGATCTCGATCGGGGCCAAAACGCCCTTCTCGACAAGCCGCTTATTGCTCTCGAGCTGATCCTTTGCCTGTTTCAGGGTATCGGTCTGAACCTGCAGATTTCGAAGTGCAAAGGTCAGGTCCCAGTACGCGGCTTCGACGCCTGCGATAACGTCCATCGCCTTGACCCGAAGCTGAGCATCGCTGATCGACCGATTTCGCTTGGCGATCTCGATCGAACGACGATTGCCGTCAAATCTCCGGTCGCGGAGTAGCGGTTGCGTGTAGTTGAAGGTCAATGATGACGGGAACTGCGGATTTAGGAACGAGTTGGTGTTGCTGGTCGTGGTTCGCGACGAATTGAAAAGCACGGAATACGAACCGCCGGCTGCCGGTGTAAAACCGCTCACCCCGGCCGAGTTGAACATTCTTGTCTGAGTTACCGCACCATTTACGGCACCGCCGATCGCCGAGGCCGTGGGCGTCGAGGCACGCTCATAGTAGTTGTCCGACGTGATCAGCGGGTCATAGACCCCGCGTGCCCCGTCCAGCCGAAGGTCCGTGATCTGCGAATCATTGCGCGACGAATCAATATCGTTGTTATTCTTGAGTGCCATCTCGATGGCACTCTCCAATGTCAATGAAAGTGTGTCTGCCGAATTAACGCCGATACGCTCGTTGCTCGGCATCGGGGAAGACGGCAATGCGAGATTCGGCTGCACAGGCATTGGGTCCGGAGTCGGGGTCGGCGTCTGTGACACCGCCCCGGCGGCAAGGCCCAGCATTAGCAAGGCCGCTCCCAATGAGAACTTGAGGCCGTAAGACCTCGATCCGATCGATATATGGATCAACGACATATGGCTAAGCTGATCCCTCCGTATTACCATCGGCCTTTTGCGTTTTAAAGACGGAAAAAAGCCTCCTCGTGCTACCGGAAAATGATCGCCAGACCGTCGTCCCCTTAGCGTCATCAAACAGTGAATAAAATACCGGCACGGCCAGAAGTGTCAAAAGCAGACACATTGATTGACCTCCAACGACGAGGATCCCGATCGAGCGATTGGTCGCGGCGCCGGCACCGCTGCCCAGGATCAAAGGGATCATGCCCGCGACGAGAGCGATCGTCGTCATAAGGATCGGTCGCAGACGGTCACGATTTGCCTGAATTATCGCATCGTACCGATTAAGTCCGCGTGCCCGCAGTGTATTGGTATGATCGATCTGCAAAATAGCGTTCTTTTTGACGATCCCGAAGAGCAGTAAGATCCCCAAAGCCGAAAAGATGTTCAATGTCTGTCCCGCCATTGCCGTTGAAAGGAGCGCGAACGGGATCGAAAGCGGCAGCGTCAAGAGGATCGTCACCGGGTGGATGAACGATTCAAATTGTGCCGCGAGGATCAGGTACATAAATACGAATGACAGCAAAAAGGCCAACAGGAAAGACTCGTAGGCCTTTTGCAATTCCTTCGATTGTCCGCTGACGCCTGTCACATATTCCGGGCCCATCTTTAGGTCGGCAGCCATCTTCTGAAGTTTTGCCAGAGCGTCGGATTCTGACGAGTTGGGCGGCAACCCGGCTGATACCGTGACGACCCTTTGCCGGTTGAGGCGGCTGATCGACGACGGGCTCAAACCTTCTTCGATCTTGATCACCTTATCCAAGCCGACGATCGCACCGGTAGACGACGCCACTGCAAAATTCTGAAAACTGCTCCGGTCTCGCCTAAATGGCTCATCTGCCTGAATTACGACGTCATATTGGACCGAATTCTCATTAAATGTCGATACTCGTTGCCCAGCCGCAAGTATATTCAGAGCCTGTGCGACGTTTCCGGCCGCGACTCCAAGATCGGCGGCTTTGGCCCGGTCGATCAGAACGCGTATCTCCGGCGTACCGATATCGATCGAATTGTCGGGGTCGCGAAACGCCGGGTCTTCTTTCATCTTCTCTACCAGCTGATTGGCGTAGAGAGTTAGCTTTTCCATATCAGGGCCGGCAATGAAAAACCCGATGCCGCTGCCTCCGCGACCAAGGCCGATTCCCTGCGCGATCGATGATGAGGCCGATACGGTAACCTGGTAATCTTTTGATGAATATTTCTTTACCAGTGCCCTTGTCTGATTTATCAGGTCTGCCTGAGATTTTTTGCGCTCGCCGACGGGCACCAAGCTAACATTGACAAAACCGTTATTGGGGCCTGAACCGCGGCCAAACCCGGCTAGCACAAGTGTGTTCTTAACGCCCGGCAACTGTTCGCGGACATCACGGGCGATACGGTCAAGTATCGATTGCGTTGCTGAGAGCGACGTTCCCTGCGGCGCACGAAGATTTATTTGAAACAACGACTCATCTTCGTCCGGCAAAAACGCCATCCCGACAAACTTGTAAAGCGGCACGATGGATGCGACCGTCAGGACACAGATCAGGACGACCGCCCAGCGGTATCGCATAGACAGTTTAAGAAGCCAGGTATATGAACCGTCGATCTTGCTGTAAAACCAACCTGCCTTAGAATCCGAATGCTCGGCCGCAACTGCAGTTTCGCCGCCGGCATCGCTTTCGACCGGAAATGCGGGATCCTGCCCGGTTTCTTTATCGGAACCTGCCGAGTCCTTTTTCGCCTTGATCCAGCGTGCGGCAAGCATCGGCGTGATCGTAAATGAGACTATCAAACTTACAGCGATTGCGGCGGCTGATGTCAGTCCGAACGATGACATAAATCGGCCCACGATCCCGGTCATGAATCCGACTGGAATGAAAACGGCCAAAAGCGAGAGCGTTGTCGCCAAAACTGCAAGTCCGATCTCCTTGGTGCCCTCGACGGCCGCTTCGAACGGGTTCATCCCCTTCTCCTCGACGAACCGGTAAATGTTCTCGAGCACGACGATAGCGTCATCGATCACGATGCCGACCATCAGGGTCAATGCCAGCATCGTCATCTGATTCAACGAATAACCGATTGCCGCAATTACCGCAAATGAGGCGATGATCGATATAGGAATGGCGAGTGCCGAGATCAGCGTGGTTCTAAAATTCCACAGAAAAAAGAAAACGACCACCGCGGCGAAGAGGCCGCCAAGGATGAGGTGCTCCTCGATCGCCGTCAAACTGTTTTGGATGAATTCGGACTGGTCGCGGATCAGCGCGAACTTCATGTCCGAGGGCATGTTCGGCAGGATCTCTGCCATTCGCTTTTTGACGTTTTCGATGACCGCGATCGTGTTCGCTCCGGACTGTTTTCTGATTCCGAGACTTACTGCCTGGGTTCCGTCGAGCGAGGCAGCCGTGCTGGCGTCCGAGCCGGTCGATTCGACGCGGGCCACATCCTTGACCTTGATAGGATAAGAATTTCGTGTTGCGATAACGATGTCGCCGAACTGACTCACTTCGGACAGTTTGCTCATCGTACGGACGCCGAGCGTTTTGGCCCCCTCGACCAGACTGCCGCCGGGCAATTCCTGATTCTGCCCGCGGACCGCATTCGACACTTCAGTGACCGACAGATTGTATGCCTTTAGCCGGTCAGGATTTACAAATATCTTGATCTGCTTTTCGCGCGATCCCCAAATGAAGACCTCGCCGACCCCATCGGTCGACTCGATCCGCTTTTGGACCAAATTTTGGACCAGCGTCGTAAGTTCGGTAATATCCCGCGGCGCACTGATCGAATACATCAGGATGGGCTGCGAGTCAGGGTCGGATTTCTGGACCGACGGCGGATCGGCGTTTTCCGGGAGGCGGTTGATCGCCCCGCTGAGCTTCTGCTGGATCTCCTGAAAAGCCTGGTCGGGATCTTTCTCCAGGTTGAAGGTCAGATTTACGCTCGAACGGCCTCGCGACGACGTTGAACGCATCTCTTCAACACCGGGGACGGTGTTCAATGCTCCCTCGATAATGTCGGTGACCTCGGTCTCGATCTCCTGCGGAGCCGCTCCGGTATTGCTTGTCGAGACTGAAATGGTCGGCAGGTCGATCTTCGGAAAGCGGTCGACGCCCAGCGTAAAAAAGCTGAATCCGCCGACAACAGTCAGAAACAACACGATAACGGTCGCAAAGACCGGCCTATGAACACAAATTTCTGCTAACCACTGCATAATACGTTATGTCCCGAATTCCAATCTCGAGATCACCGCCGTTGACGCCGGATCGGTTCCGGGCCGTGCCGGGGTGACGTCAAAATGTCACTTTTGCCCCCTCGTAAAGTTGGTCAAGTTTGCCGGTGGCAACCGTCAGATCAGGCTCAACGCCGGTGACGATCTGAACAAACCCGTTCTCCTCCGAGCCGATCTGCACTGTTTTGAGTTTGGCGACGCCGTCCTGAATGACAAAAACCCGATATGACTGAGTAGCCTCGTCATTTATCACGGCAGACCGCGGCACGAACACCGCCTTGGTGCCGCCTTCCTTGTTGATGCGAACGTTTGCGAACATTCCGGGCCGAAGAGCATTGTCGCTGTTTTCGACGAGTGCCTCGACGACCGCCGCTCGCGAAACCGGATCTATGGCCGGGTTGATCGACGATACGGTGCCGGCAAACTTTCGGTCCTTGAACGCGTCAACCTCAAGCGACACGCCGCGTCCGGCCGCCACGTACGGCGAGTCAGCCTCGGCAACCTGAATTTGCACCTTGATCGGGTTGGTTCTGAGGATCGTCGCAACGACCGACGCTGACGAAACATACTCGCCGACGGCGACCGGCCGGCTGCTAACAAATCCGGCAAACGGAGCGCGGATCACCGTATCGGCGATGGCCTGTTGGGCATCGGCGACCTGCGTTTGAGCAGATTCGACCTGAGCCTGAGCGCTCGCGATCGCCTGATTGCTCTGTCGGGCGGTATTTATTGCGGCTTCGAGCTGTTCCTTGGCTGCACTTGCCCGGCTGCGAGCGGTATCACGCTGAGTGCGGAACTGCTCGTAAGTGATCATCGCAACGTCGCCTGATTCGGTCAGTTCTCGGTAACGCTTCTCGTTGGCCTCGGCCTGCTTTAGCTCAGCTTTCGCTTGTTCATAATTCGCATTGGCTACGCGGACCTCCGGAATTGCGGAAGCCGAAAATTTGCCGTTTTCGAGCAGCCCTAATTTTGCTTCGGCCTGACGAACTGCCGACTTTGCCACCTTCACCGCCGCAAGTGCCGATGAAAGCTGCAGTTTCGCATCACGATCATCAACCTTGGCAATAACGGCCCCGGCCGCGACAAAGTCACCAACGTCGATATTTAAGTTCGAGATCTTTCCGGCAGACTTTGGCGCTACGTTGGACGTCTCGTTCGCAACAAGACTGCCAGTCGCTTTAATGGCCGACGCCACGTCACGCGACTCACTCTTTCCGACCGTTATGTTGATGGCAGGGGCAGACTGAGCTTGGTCGTTCTTGGCGTCCGAGTCGCCCTTCTTCGCCCCGCCCGACGAACCGCACGCGATCGCTGCCGCGGACAGAGTAATAGCGATAAGCGGCCTTATGACTGGTTTCCACATACGATAATTAGCCTAAAATCAGCATTTTATATTACTTTCGCCCGCTCGTATTATTTTCGATTGTAAATTTTTGTAAATCGCCGCGGCTCTTCCCGAGAGGGCGTCGACCAAGGCGGGGCAGGCAGAATTGGAAATTCCTCTTCCGCAGATGGTAGTATTTATTTGATTATTTCAAGCTCACGGTAGCTCTACTTTACGAACTATATGAATGAGATCACAGCAATTGAACTTAAGGCCCGGCTTGATGCGGGCGATGACCTCCAGATGATCGACGTCCGGCAGCCTGATGAGTACGCTTTTGCCCGGATCAACGGAACAAAACTGATCCCGCTGGGCGAGATACTCCGGCGAATGAACGAGATCGATCAGTCACGCGAAACGATCGTTCTATGTAAGATGGGCGGCCGAAGCGCTCGAGCCATTGCTGCTCTCGAACAGTCGGGATTCAGTGGAAGGTTGGTTAATCTGGTTGGCGGGATCACTGCGTGGTCGAACGATGTTGATCAGAGCATTCCGAAATACTGAACTCGTCGGCTGACTAGTCCTTTGTCGGCCATACAGAGCAATTATTCGCCCGAAAGGTCAATATCGTCTGATATGCGGACTATCCGCATATCAGGCTTGACCTCAGTTCGACAGGCGATGACCGCCTTTTCCTTTTCGCCGTTCTGCAGCCAAACCTGACAATTCAGACATTCGCCGTTCCAGCAGAAATCCCCGTACGAAATACTCTCCATCGCGAGAAACTGAAAACACCTCAGTAGCGAATTGTTTTCCGGCACCTGGTGCTTTTCGCCCAGTATTTCGATCTCGATCAGATCTTCGTAGGGTGAAAAAATATCGGATATTGTCATAGATTCGTCCGATCGTTTTGCTAGATTATCTTACCGAAAAGGTGTAATTTTGAACAATGAGCCTAGTGATGTATACCAAACCGGGATGTCCGTACTGCCAGAAGGCCAGAGACCATTATCGGTCCCGCGGCATCGCATTTATCGAGTATGACGCCCAAAACGATAAGGCCCGGCAACGTGAGATGCTTGCGTTTTCGGGCGGTGATCTGGTCGTTCCTTGTATTGTCGATAACGGGGTTTATATCGGTTCGGGTTGGGGCGATCCGCCCCGCGGCTGAACGATCCACCCGGATTGACCGGCAGTTTGCCGGTCCTTTACAAAAGTTTGCGAGCGACGGATTGCGTAAATCGCTTTCTGCCATATAATGGTTTCTTGCTCGATTATGGAATGCGTTAGTTTTGCGTACTTGGCCGCACGCGCCATTGTTTCTCGCGTTCCACAGATTTTATGATCGGTTCGCAGATCAACCAATACAAGATCCTCGAAAAGATCGGCTCCGGCGGCCAGGGCACGGTTTACAAGGCTCTTGACACCAAGCTTAATCGCACGGCGGTCATAAAGGTCCTTCCTCCTGAACTGACGGCAAAGACCTCTAATTTCAAGAGATTTGAGCGTGAGGCTCAACTCTGTTCTCAACTCGACCATCCGAATATTTGCACGATCTACGATTTTCACAGCTCGGACGGCGTCTTTTACATCGCAATGCAGTATGTCGCCGGCAAGAATGTCAGACAACTCGTTGCCGGAAGGCCGCTTGAACTCCGAAGCGCCGTCTCGATCGCAATTCAGGTCGCTGATGCTCTCGCGTACGCTCATTCCAAGAACATAATCCATCGCGATATCAAGGCCGGTAATATTATGGTCACGGATTCGGGCCAGGCAAAGATACTCGATTTTGGGCTTGCGAAGCTGGTCGAGGACGATCATGCCGATCAGCGTGCCGGACAGGATCACGCGGAGATAACCGAACTCGGCATCCCTTATGGGACGGCCACCTACGCCGCACCTGAACAGGCACGCGGCGAACGAGCCGATCATCGTTCTGACATTTTCTCTACCGGAGTGCTCCTTTACGAGATGTTGACCGGTATTTGGGCATTTCAGGGCAAGACCGTGGTTGACGTCAGGCACCAGGTACTCTACGGCACGCCAAAACCGCTTTCGGTAATGCGCCGGGACCCTTTCCCGCCGCAACTTCAACAGATAATCGATAAGGCACTCGCGAAAGAGCCAAAGGATCGATATCAGAAGATAAGCCAGATGCGCGACGACCTCCGCGGGGTTTTGCAGCAACTTGCGGGCTCGCAAATAATGCCTAACGACACCTTTGCACCGACCCACGCCGACGGCAGCCCTGTCAAGCGTGCGTGGAATTGGATAAAGGGCCGAACCGGGTCAGAAAGTTCGGTCGGAATGACGCCGTCACTTACCAGTTTTCCGTCCTTTGCTCCTGATATATCAATGACCTCGGCCGGAAGCGAGAAAAAAAGCGTTGCGATCCTGCCGTTCCAGAATCTCAGCGGCGACACCTCATCAAGCTTTTACGAGTTTGCCCTTGCCGATGCGGTGATAACGGAACTTGCCCAGATCCGCTCGATCATCGTGCGGCCGAGTTCGGTGATAGCAAAATTTCAGGGCAAGGACGTCGATCCGCGTGACGCCGGTAAGGAATTGCGTGTCCACGCGGTGCTGTCCGCCGGATTTATCCGTTCCGGCGAAAAGCTCCGCGTAACGGCCCAGTTACTGGATGTTTCGACTGGCGACATACTCTGGAGCGACCGGATAGATGCCGAGGGCAGCGATATACTTATGCTCCAGGATGCGATCGCTCAACGTATCCTCGAGGGCCTGCGGCTCGAATTGACCGACCTTGAGGCCGAAAAGTTGGGCAAGCGTGCGACCGACAACGCCGAAGCGTGGGAAGAGTATCTCCGCGGCCGTGACAACTTTGGACGATTCATCTTCCGAACGATCGACGCCGAGGATTGTGACGCGGCAATGGCAAATTTCAAACGAGCGATCGAGCTCGATCCGCATTTTGCCCTTGCTTACAGCGGCCTCGGGGCCTGTTACGCTAATCGGGTGTTCAAGGGACTCGGCGAGCCTGAGGATTACACTTACGCCGAGGCCGCGTTCAGCAAGGCGTTCTTTTACGATCAGAACGTGGTTGAGGCTCGTGTTCTGATGGTGATGATATATCTTGCCCGCAGCGAAAAGAAAAAGGCCCGTTCCGAGATCGAACTGCTCGAGAAGCAGTTTCCAAATGACGCTGCACTGTATTTTGTTAAAGGGGTTCTTCACCGCCTTGACGGCAAGTACGATCTTGCCCTTAAGGCATTCGAAAAGCTCGCCCGACTTGACCCAGCTGCCCGTGCCGTCGCTTCTTACAATCGCGCGCGGATCTATATCTATGAACGACGGTTCGACGAGGCTCTGGCCGAACTCGACAAGGGTGTCAAGGTCGAGCCGAACCACCCGATGCTCAGGATATTTCGCTCAGGCGTTTATTACTACCAGGGCAAATTTGACGAGGCCATCGACATGATGGCTGAGGTATTGAAAGAAAACCCGCGAATGGACGGCATCCGCCCCCTTTATGCCGAATTCTTAGCCGGTGCCGGACGATTTGACGAGGCCCGCCAACAATTGACCGACGACGCCTTGGCAGTCTCCAAGGCCGATCACGATATGGCTTACTGGGTCGGCTCTACCTACGCTTTACTCGGCGACCACGATCTTGCCTTCAAATGGCTGAACAAAGCCGTTCGGCTCGGCAATCAAAACAAGCCTTATTTCGAAAACGACACCAATCTTGACAGCCTGCGTGAAGATCCGCGATTTGCGGAACTTATGTCGAAGATGAACAATGGCGATTGATCTAATAGTACATTCGATAGACCGCTAACTTGATATATTCTCCGGCGACCATCTGCCAGCCGCGAAACCCCATCCACCACGACCACGTTTTTGGCGTAGCGCCTCCAGGCGGTGCGAACGAAACACCGATATCGATGTTTTTGTCCGATAAAATGCGGTCGAACGTCCAGAGTGCCCGTCGGCTGTGATAAGCAGATGTGACTATCACAACAGACTTGAGCGTGCTGGTGTCGGCCTCTGCCGCTAGTTTTGCAGCCTCATCGTCGGTTCCGGACACCTTGCCGGGCAGAACTGTGATCGCATCCGGCAAAACTCCGTTGGCGATCAGTTCGCGTTGTTCAAGTACGACGTACGGCGGATTGGTTTGCTCGGCTTGTGACCATCCCGAGCGTTGGCCGTCATCGGTGATGAATATTTTGGGGGCGACACCTTGCTTGTAGAGGTCGGCGGCGGTCCGAGTTCGTTCCCGGTAAACGGCAGAGCCGCTGAGGACCATCAGCGCGTCCGCATGGTCGAGTTTTCGTTCAACGATCAGCCATTTTGCCAGAAACGGCGAGCACAATATCCATATGGCGATCAGACTCGCCACGGCAATAACGACTCTCGGCTTGCGGATCAACGCAGCCCTCCATTCTTGTTTCGCGAGGCTGCAACTATCGACCGCAACTCATCGATCTTTGCCTCCCAACTCTCATGCCTTATTCGGTCACTGACAGCTTCTCGCGGTTTCGGTTCGGCCAGCGAAGATTCGATCTTGGAAATGAAATCGTCGTGATCTGTTCCCACCAGGCAATCTTCGAGGATGCGTACCTCAGGAATGTCGGTCGAGACCACAGGCAGGCCAGCGGCCAGGTATTCGCGCACCTTCAGCGGATTGGCGGCAAGCGTCAGTTCATTGATCGTAAACGGATTGAGCGCGACATCAAACGCCTTGCAGTAGGCCGGCAGCTGCTCGTACGGTTTGCGTCCGAGAAAGTGGATATTCGGAATGCCGTCGAGCACCTTGATCTTCTCCTCGGCATCGACGCTGATCTTTCCGACAAGTACCACGGAGCCGACCTTGAACCTTTCAGCCACCTTTTTGATGAGTTCAAAATCCACCCAGTCCGCCAAAAGGCCGTGAAACCCAATGATCGGTCGAGGCAATCCGTTCACGTCGTCAGGGATCGTCAGTGCGGGGTCAAGCGCCGTCCGAAAGTGCCGCCAGTCCGTGCCGTGACGAATAATATGCGTGTTCTCGTTAAACTGTTTTTTCGAATCGTAGAGCATTTCTGCCGATACAATGACAAGGTCGGACATTCGAAAGAGCTTTTCTTCGATCTCCTTGAGGGCTGCCGAGCCGGTGAAGGCCGTATACTCGTCCACGCAATAATAGATGAGTTCGCTTTCACCGAGCCGCCCGGCGATCATCCCGGCCGCGGGGTTGAACACCATGTTGACGACATTTGAAAATCCCAGCTTTCGCATCGCCTTTTTAACCTGACGAACGAGCGATCGCTGATTGAGATCGACTATCAGCTTACTGCCGTAAGCGGGGATCGCAAGCGGATTCAGCACAAAGATATTCGGTTCGACCTCACGCACAGGTTCGGTGAAGCCCTTTAATTTCTTGAATATCCGAGACACATCCTTGGATGACGCGGTCGGCATCCGATTGGCGATGGCGTTTATCCAAAGAATGCGATTCTCCTTTGCCAACACCCGCATAAGATGAGTTTTCGACAAAGGGTCGCCCGTCCAGTCATGGCTGAAACACAAAATATCGCGCCCGCGAAACTCAACGTCCGGAACGGTGCCTGATGGCGATGTTTGAACTTTAGTACTCGTCATCTACGAATTGATCGCGCCGCCGTCAAAGAATCGCCGCTGCCAGACCTCAAAATTGACGAGCGCCCATATTCGCTCGTCATGGTTTTCACCCGATCTGTGCCTGGCGACCAGCGTTCGCACGAAATTCTCATCGAATATGCCGCGTTCAACCGCCCGCGGGCTCAGCACGTACTCATCTACGATGTGGCTAAATTCTCCCCGAAACCAATTGCCGACCGGAACCGGAAAGCCCATCTTGGGACGGTCAAGGATCTCGGGCGGCAGAATACCTTTCATCGCTTCGCGGAGTATCCACTTGGTCGTGCCCTCGCGAAGTTTCATTTCACGCGGCATGCGTGCGGTGTATTCGACCAGTTTGTGGTCCAAAAAAGGCACCCGGCTTTCTATCGACGCTGCCATCGACATCTGATCCTGTTTCATCAGCAATTCGTGAAGGTAGGTCTTGGTATCGACGTACAGCAATTGGTCGAGGACGTCTTTTGCGTCGGTCTTCTGAAGCCATTTCCGCGGTTGCCGATAAGGGTCGATGTCGCCAATGCGTTCGCGCGTCGCTGCGGAAAAGAGTTCGGCCTGCATCGAGCGCGGAAACACACCAAAATTATCAAGAAACAGGTTTTCGATATCGGCATCACGGGTGAGAAACGTTCGCCCGAGCTTGTCGCCGATCCGTCCTCCAAGAGTTCCGACGCCGCCGCGAACGGCGCTTCGGACGAATCCCGGAGTCAAACTCTCGTACCTTTGGCCGTAATTCAGCAACTGCAGCGTTTTGGAATATCTGCCGTAGCCGGCCAGCGTTTCATCGCTTCCCTCACCGGTCAACACGACCTTAACGTGCTCCTGGGCCAGCTTCGAAACGAAATACAATGGCACCGAAGCGATGAATCCGATCGGCTCGTCCTCGTGCCAAACAAGGTCCGGCAGCTGATCGAAGAACTGTTTCGGCGTGATCGTGATCTCGTGATGGTCGGTCCCGAACGCCTCGGCGACCATCCGGGCGTAACCGAGCTCGTTTGCCTCACGTTCGCGGAACCCGACTGAAAAGGTCTTTATCGGTTCCGATACCATCGTCGACATCATTGCCGCGATCGCGCTCGAATCGATCCCGCCCGAAAGAAACATCCCCAAGGGGACGTCAGCCATCAGCCTTAGTTCGACCGACTTGCGAAACATCTCGCGCCACTCTTCGACATATTTGGCATCGCTTTGCGGCTCGTGTTTCGGTTCGAAAGCGACGTCCCAATATTCGCGAATGTCTATCCGGCCGTCCTTCCAGACCATTGTGTGGCCGGGCATCAGGCGCTTGACCCCGGCGTAGAGCGTTTCGTCGAGCGACGTGCCGTGGGAAGCAAGCTGATCCGGCAGCGCGTCAAAATTAATTTCCGGCTTCACCGCCCCGGCCGTCAACAGCGACTTGATCTCGGATGCAAAAAAAAGGCTGCCGTCCGGTTTGTGAACGTAATAAAGCGGCTTTACGCCGAGCCTGTCGCGGGCGATCAATAATTCCTGCTTGTTCGAGTTCCAGATCGCAAAGGCAAACATTCCCCGCAGATATTCGACACAATCGCGGCCGTATTCCTGGTAAAGGTGCAAAATGGTCTCGGTGTCACTTCGATTGCTGAAGTGATGGCCGATTGATTCGAGTTCGACGCGTCGGGCGGCGTGATCATAGATCTCGCCATTGTAAACTATCACACAGGACCGGTCGTCGCTGAACATCGGCTGGACACCGTGCCGCGGATCGACGATCGCCAGGCGACGGTGCCCCAGACCTACATTCTTATCGATGAAAATGCCGCCATCGTCCGGACCGCGGTGACGCAAAACGTCCCGCATGCCGGTCAGTTTTTCAGGTGACACTTCGCGCCCGGAATCTCTTGAATATACAATGCCGTTGATACCGCACATACCTTGTATAGAAAGTGGCAATAGCAGGC
>JAIBCA010000121.1 GCA_019694345.1 Pyrinomonadaceae bacterium
GCTGGTACACGGTCGAAAATTATTATAAAAATGTGCTCCGGTTTCGCATCACGGACGCAGCCGGCAAGGTTTTGCCGCTGCGGATGTCGCGCAAACAGACCTGGAACGTCGATACCAAGGGCATCAAACAGATCCGCGTCGAATATGACTACAGCGCGACGGTTCTCGGGCTGAATCAGGCCAAGATCGCAACAGACTTTGCCTTTTTTACCGGCATTCAGCTCTTTCTCGAGCCGCTCGGCCACCGCACGACGCCGAGCACGGTCAGATTCCAACTGCCTGCCGGCTGGAAACTGATGTCCGCCCTCAAGGAAACCGCCGACCCGATGACCTATACCGCGGCCGACTACGACACATTGGTCGATGCTCCGGCGTTGATGGGCAAGTTTGACGTCACGCAATTCGAGGTCGAGGGCAAGCCGCATTACTTTGCGGCATACCCTTCTGGCACTTTCAATGCCGAAAAGTCAAAGAAGTTTACCGAGCTGCTCGGCGCCACCATCAGGGCCCAGAGCGCCATCTTCGGCGGGTTGCCGTATGAGAAGTACGTCGCCTTTTATTTCTTTATGCCCGCCCAGTCGAACGCCAGCGGCGCCCTCGAGCACCTAAACTCGTATGTTGCGTTTGCCCCGGCCGGAGAACGTTCGACGCCCGAGGGCATTCTTGGCACGGGCTCGCACGAGTTTTTTCACCTTTGGAACGTCAAGCGCATTCGCCCCGCCGAGATGTGGCCGTACGACTATTCGCGTGAGAACGAAACGCCGCTGCTCTGGGTTTCCGAGGGATTTACCAATTACTACGGCATCGTCGGCACGTACCGCGGTGGTGTCACCTCACGTGAGAGCTTTCTGGCAAGCGCGGCAGGTGCCGCCGCCGGCATCGAAAACACCGAGGCACGTAAGTACATCGCACCCGCCAATTCGTCGGTTTCGACCTGGGCCGGCTACGACACGCCGGTCGCCTTCGGGATCTCGTACTACACCCAGGGCCAGAACCTAGCGTGCCTTCTGGACCTGTCGATACTTAACGACACCGACGGCAAGTACCGCCTCGACGATGTGATGCGGGCCCTCTATAACGAGCATTATAAAAAGGGCCGTGGTTTTACGACCGACGATATGATAGCGATCATCAACCGTCTGACCGGCAAGAATTACCGTGAATTCTATGACCGCTACGTCTTCGGCACCGACGTGCCCGACTATGACCTCATTTTCGGCTACGCCGGGTTCAAGCTCGAAAAGACGGTCCAGGCCTCGCCGGATTTCGGCTTTAACGTCCGTCCGCGCAATGGCGGATTTACGATCAACGGTATCGAACCCAATGGTGCTGCCGATAAGGCAAAATTGAAGATCGGCGATGTCATTACCAAGATCAATGGCGTACCGCCGTTCGAAGCTCCTTTCGGCACATTCGCCGGCAAAGAGATAACGCTCACGGTAAATCGCGACGGTACCGAGTCCGAAATGAAAATGACCGTCGGCTCGGCGGAGTACACCGCATTCAGCCTCAAACCGGTCAGTAACCCGACCCCGCGGCAGTCCAAGGTCGGTGAGACGTGGCTCAAGCGTTAGTTGGCTAAATTTATGAAGAGTGATAATAGTCGTTCGAGACGTGATTTCATAAAGGCCGGGACGGCGAGCGTCGCCGCCTATGCGTTGCTTCGCGGTGTGCTCCCGGCCGCGGCGGCCGACGACCCTTTTCCGGAGCTGGTCGAGGCGACCATCGCTGACCTTCAGGCAGGAATGAGGTCCGGCAAACTCACTTCGCGAAAACTGACCGAGATGTATCTCGAACGCATCCGGCAGATCGACACCAAAACCCGCTCCGTGCTCGAGATCAACCCGGATGCACTTGCCATCGCCGACGGGCTCGACAACGAGCGTCGGAAAGGAAAAATTCGCTCGATGATGCACGGCATCCCTATCCTTATCAAGGACAATATCGACACCGCCGATAAGATGATGACCACCGCCGGGTCGCTCGCCCTGGTCGGAGCACCTACGCCAAAGCGTGACGCTTTTGTCGTTGAGCGTCTGCGAAAGGCCGGTGCCGTTATCATCGGCAAGACAAACTTGAGTGAATGGGCAAATTTCCGTGGCAATCGGTCGATCAGCGGATGGTCGGGCCGCGGGCTGCAGACCAATAACCCTTATTTCCTCGACCAGAATCCGTGCGGATCGAGCTCGGGCTCGGGCGTTTCGGTTTCGGCCAACCTTGCCGCCGCCGCGGTCGGAACCGAGACCAACGGTTCGATCATCTGCCCGGCGAACACCAACGGCATCGTTGGGATCAAGCCCACGCTCGGCCTCATTTCCCGCAGCGGCATCATCCCGATCGCTCACACGCAGGACACCGCAGGACCGATGGCGCGGACCGTCGCCGATGCGGCGATATTGCTCGGAGCGATGGTCGGCCGCGACAAGCAGGACGCTATTACCGCCGACGCCGGCAAGCACGGGGAAAAGGACTATACAAAGTTTCTCGACGCGGGCGGCCTCAAGGGCGCGCGTCTCGGTGTCGCGATGCAGTTTACGACGCGACCCGAGATAAAGGCGTTCTTTCAGCCGTTCATCGACAAGCTGCGGGACGCCGGGGCGACGCTCGTCGACGTCACCTTCACGCCTGACTACAGCAAGATAGGCGACGATCGGCTAAATGTTCTTTTGTACGAATTCAAGGCCGACCTCAACAAGTACCTCGCCGGCCGCGGTGCCAAGTACAAGTCGCTCGAAGAACTGATCAAGTTCAACGATGAGAACAAGGAGGCCGAACTCAAACTCTTCGGACAGGAGCTTTTCACGCAGGCGCAGGCTAAGGGCGGGCTCGACGACAAGTCATATATCGATTCATTGGCGAGGGTGAAACGCGCAGCCCGCGAGGACGGTATCGACGCCGTCATTGCCAAGGACAAGCTAGACGCGATCGTAGCCCCGACCGGTGGTGCCACTTGGGCCATCGCGGCAACGGCCGGCTATCCGTACATCACCGTCCCGCTCGGCCTGCGTGAAAATACCGCGGTCGGCATGGCGTTCTTTGGCCGGGCGTTCTCGGAACCGGCGCTCATCAAGTTCGCATACGCTTTTGAGCACCTTACCAAGGGCCTCGTCACACCGCAGTTTTTAGCGACGTATCCTAAAAAGACCTGATCCGCCGCGAGCGCTACTCGAACGGAAGGCTCTGTAGTTTGCGATTCGAAATGGTGGTCGTCACCGACGACTTTCTCACATCGATCGTTTCGCTGTCGTCATCGACATAAATGCCCATAGTGAAACTCACGTCCATACTGAGCCCGATCTCAAGGGCCTCGCCGGCACCAAGAGCGGCGACCGTTCGCGACACTTTTCGAAAACCCTCTGCCTCGACCGTTAGCTGAAGATCACCGAAAACCTCGCCCGGGATCACAAATCGGCCGTCGCTGTCGGTCGTGGCCTTTTTCGTGCCTCGCGTCGTGACGACCCTGACCACCGCGCCCGGTATTACCGCGCCGTTCGGATCGACCACGACCCCGCGAACCGTGCCGGCCGTTTGTGGCGATTCGGTCCGGACAGTCCGGATGGGAATATTAATTTCGTCCGGGTCACCCTTTTGCCCGTAACCGATGCTCACCAGCCCGAGCACCGCGGCGAACGCGGCCGAGGCGACACGGGCCAAACGACGCCGAATCGCTTGCAGCCCCTTGGGGCAGTCTCTCGTAATAACGGTGCCGTCGGCACGTCGATACAGCCGAATGCAGAGCCGGCCCTCGCGCTCGGCGATCAGGCTCTCGGTTTCAGCGGCAGTGAGCTCGGCGATGTTATAGACCGTCAGCGAACATTGTCCGCAATGGCGTGAGCGTTCATCGCCCGTCATCGAGGCCCATGGGACGCTGCACGGCGAGGCGACCTTTATCGAGTTGATATCAAACTTTTTCATCGGTTTCTGCGGTGTCGAACTGTCTATCCGTCCGATGCGGTAAGCCTCGCAAATGGTTGTATTTGCGGCCCTCGGGGCAGTGGAGGAAATAATTAGCTTGCTTATTATCGCGAATAGGTGTAGTCTTTTAGTTTGACAACTCCGTATCTCTTTCATCGACGGTAGATGCACTGCTATGTTGCAGTGCTTGGGATAGTTCGAGAAACGGTTCTTTTATAACTGTTAGAAGCGGTTCCCCGAAAAGGGTGAACCCTCGAACGTAGGTCCCTTCCTTGCAACCGTTACACTGAAGATCATTCCGCGTTAGTAACTTCTTATTACATCCTAAAGACTCATTTTTTGAGGCCCGACCCTTGTTGGTTATCGGTTTGCGTATACGCATTTTGCGATCCGCTAAACCCGAAAACAGCAATAGTTGAGGGTAAAAGTGCAGGGCTTTAGTCGATCAGAGATTTTTGTTTACAGATGACATTTAAGGATTTAGGCTTGCTGCCGGTTTTTACCGACAAATGCGAGCAGATGGGTTATACCGAACCGACACCGGTTCAGAAACAGGCTATTCCTGTAGTGCTCCAGGGTGGAGACATTTTCGCAAGTGCCGAAACCGGCACCGGCAAAACGGCGGCGTTCCTGCTGCCCATACTTCAGATGCTCGGCAACAACAAGGGCAAACCCGGCACACGGGTCCTGATCCTGTCGCCGACACGCGAGCTGGCCAACCAGACCGAGGCTGCCTGCCGCGAGTTTGCCCCGAAGGGCATCTCGTGCACGGCCATCATCGGCGGAGCCGGCTACAAACGCCAAATGGACAGCCTCCGTCGCGGCGCCAACATCATTATCGCGACACCCGGCCGTCTGATCGATTTTATGGATCAGGGCCTGATCGATTTCAAGGGCCTGACGCACCTCGTTCTCGACGAGGCCGACCGCATGCTCGATATGGGCTTTTTGCCCTCGATCAAGCGGATCTCGAAGGTAATTCCGGCAAAACGCCAGACACTCTTCTTTTCGGCGACGATGTCGTCCGAGATCGAACACATCGCGTATGCGATGCTCAATGACCCGACCTACGTCGAGGTCAGCCCCCGCGGCAAGGCTTCGGGCCTGATCGAACAGACGGCGTACCCGGTTGCCCAGCAATCGAAGATGCCGTTGCTGCTCGACCTGCTCGAACGCGAAGATTTTGACCGCGTTCTCGTCTTTACCCGCACTAAACGCGGCGCCGACCGCGTCGCCCACGTGCTCGAAAAGCGTGAACACAAGTCGAACCGCATTCACGGTGACCGTTCGCAGTCACAGCGTGAGGCGGCTCTTCGCAGCTTTAAGGCGGGCCATACCAACGTGCTCGTCGCAACTGACGTTGCCGCACGCGGCATCGATATCGACTCGGTCTCGCACGTCATCAACTACGACATCCCCGAGGCACCCGAGGATTACGTTCACCGCATCGGCCGTACGGGCCGTGCCGGCAACAAGGGTACAGCGATCACGCTCTTCACGCTCGCCGAGGAACACTCGATGCGCGCCATTGAGCGTCTGACCGGTGAAAGGGTCGAGCGCATCGTGCTGCCGGATTTTGGCGGGCATCACGCGCCGTCATCCGCATCGACAAAAAAGGCAGGTTCGCCTGCCCGCAAGACGTTTCGTTCATTCGGAGGACGTCGCGGACGTTAATTTGTTTTACGCGGCACGCCCATCACACGGGCGAGCCCGACATCAGGTACAAATATATGAAAACTACGGCTTATGCCATCGGCGATACGCTCGAGATGTTGTGTTCCGCATGCGACCTGGAACAGAATCACACGGTCCAGGCGGTCACTAAACAGGGCAAGATCACTAAGGCCTCGTGCGAGGCGTGCGAAACGGTCAGCACCTTTACCCGCGGCGTCAAAACCTCGGTCAATATGGGCACCGGCAAAAACGCCTCGCCCTACGACCGTGCCCGCAAGTACCGCAAAGGGCAGGCGATGACCCACGAAAAATTCGGCCGCGGCGAGGTCACAGCAGTGATCGAACCGCAAAAGATCGACGTGCTTTTTGGCGATACGACTCGCCGGCTGATCCACTCGCAGGAGTAAACAGCAAGGTCAAAATGAGGAAAGGCTGACGGCGAACCCATACGGTTGGCTGTCAGCCTTTCGTTTCTTTATTTTCCGCCTCAGGCATCCGCCTTTGGCGCCTTGATCATCACGAGCAGCATCTTGAAACGCGACACCGCGTCCACCGCGTGCGGCACGTTCGCCGGCAGCACGATCGTGTCGCCGCCGCTGAGCCTGTGCGTTTCGCCGGCAAGCGTAATGTCCGCCTCGCCCTCGATCACATTAACAAATGCGTCGAACGGCGCCTTATGCTCGCTCAACCCCTCACCCTGATCAAACGCGAACAGAGTGATCGTCCCGCCGCTGTTCTTGAGCAGCGCCCGGCTGATCACCGACCTCTCTTGATACGCCAACGCATCCCCGAGATTCACGAGCTCTGCTTTTCGGTATTCGTTTTCCATGTTCACCTGCCTTTTCCAACTCTGGTCAAATACACCCTGCAACCTTGAGTATAGAACCAAGTACGCGAGCAAGCCCCTCCGTCGTACGGAAAAGATCAGCATTTCCGGCCATATCGTGATTCACAAAAAAGGCCGCCCTCGCCGGGCGGCCCTTTTCTGCCCTGCAGCAATATGGTCAGGCTATTTTCGCTTGATCAGCAGACCGAGTATCAGACCGACAGCGGCTGAGATGAGGATGGTCTGGCCCGGCTTCTGGCGGGCAAATTCCTTGGCGTCCTCGACCAGTT
>JAIBCA010000027.1 GCA_019694345.1 Pyrinomonadaceae bacterium
TGCCCGCGGGCCACAAAGAAAATGAGCAAAGCCAGGCCCAGCGTCGTCCCGATCAGATGCAGAAGCCGCGTCAGCGGCAAGCTGTGCTCGTGAACGTAAAAATCCCAAAACTCGGTATAGTTGGTCGGCGTTGTGGTCATCGACTGCCTCCGTTTTTTCCGAATCTTAATACCTTATGCCGCTCGTTTCAATTGTGCTTCGTGTTTTTCGGGTTCGAATATGCGTATGTCGGTCGCGAGCCCGAGCCTTTCGAGTACGCATATCGTGATCCAGTTCATATCGAACTGATACCACTTCAGGCCGTGGCGCGCCGATGTCGGCCACATATGGTGGCTGTTGTGCCAGCCTTCGCCAAACGTGAGGATCGCGACGAACCAATTGTTGGTCGACATATCGCCGGTGTCGTGCGGGCGCTTGCCGTACATATGTGCCAGCGAATTGACGAACCATGTCGTATGCCAGCCGACTACCACACGTGCGAAAACGCCCCAAACGACCATTTGCCATCCGCCGATCGCAAAAAATATGAACGCCGAAACGATTATCGGAACATAGAAGTAGCGCGATATCAGACGGTGTCCGCGATCCTTTAACAGGTCTGGAACATACTTTTTCATCGTTGCCGCGTCGTGGTCCTGGGCCGGGCCCCACACGACCCAGCCGATCTGCGCCCACCAGAACCCGGGCCGGATCGAATGCGGATCTTTGTCAGTGTCGGTAAATGCGTGATGCATACGGTGGGTCGCGATCCACTTGTCCGGCGGATCCTGCATCGACATCGTCGCGAAAATGCTGGTGATATACTCGATCCACTTCGGTGCCTTAAAGCTGCGGTGCGTGAGCAATCGGTGCCATCCTAAACCGACCCCTAGGCTGCCGACGATCCAGTTGCCGATCATCAGTGCCGCAAAATTTGCCCAGCTCAATGTAAAAAAAGCAGGGATCGCGAGCAGGTGAAACGAGGTGACGATCGCGATGTTCTTCCAGTTTGGCCCCGTACGGGGTTTTTCAAAATCAACTACGTTTTGCATTTAGAAATAAATAAGAACCGTAAAATAAGACATTTACAGCCTAACAGGTCGGAGGGCGGGCGATTGTAATAATTGGGTAAAAGTTAAGCGGGCCGTCGTTCTGCGAGTTGCTTCAGTCGAAGATTGCGAGCCGTCACCAAGTTCCGGAGATGTCGTTTAAGCAGCAGTTCGTCGACGAGCCGGCCCAAAATGCCGAACGGCGATTTCCATATCAGCCGGTCACGCATCAGCGTGCCGCCGCGGACCTGTACAAACTCGTGAATGTGTTTGAACGAGCGAAACTTGCCCTCGGTCATCTCGTCAACGAAAAGCACAGGCCTCTCAAATTCTGTGACGCAGACGGTCAAACGCTGCCTCATGCCAAAGTGCCGGCCTTCGAAAGTGACCGTCTGACCGAGCCCGATCATTCCCTCGGTCACGCCCGCGATGGCTTTTTCGTCGGTCTCCATTGTCGTTTCGGTATGGATCCGGATATCACGCATCAGGTCAAAGCACGTCTCGGCAGGCGCGTGGATCTGGGTTTCGATCAATATTGTCGGCATCGTCTGTTCGGCCCGGACACGACTCGGCGATTCGGTTCATTTCGTCGCATTCGATCGCAAAAAAGAGGCGGCGGCCAGCGTGATCGGCCACCGCCATTCAGAATGATACCGAAAGAAACCCGATCTGACGAACCTTTTCCGGCTTCGCGTGTTCAGGATCAAGCCTTTGCCGCAAATATCTTGACGCTGGCAGCATAGTCGTTGACGTCGTATTTTCGCAGCAGGGCCGAGAGTTCGTCGTGCAGAGCCCCATCGTCCGGTGCGGGCTCTGGCGAGCAGCAGCCGGTCGTTTCTTTCATCGTTACGCGGCCGCCGAGCGAAACTGGTTTGATCTGCGTCACCGTCGGCCCACAGCACGTTGACGTGTTTTCGGCCTTGGCATAGGCGTTGAGATCTGCTCCCGAGTCGATCACCTCGACGTGCGAAAGCCCGGCATCTTTCAGCCCGTTCTTGTACTCATCGATAGTGATCGCACCGGCGATGCATCCGACATAGGCCATCACGCTGTCGCCGAGTTCCGGCGGAAGCGGTTTTTTGAGCACGATGTCGCTGACCGCGAGGCCGCCGCCAGGTTTGAGAACACGGGCGATCTCGCGAAAGACAGCCGGTTTGTCCGGCGCGAGATTGATCACGCAATTACTGATCACGATATCGACGCTTTCGTCCGCGAGCGGGAGTTTGTCGATCGTGGCAAGGTGGAATTCGACATTATCGTAGCTATTGCCATCGTTTGCCTTGGCCGCATTACGCCTTGCAAGATCGATCATCTCGGGCGTCATATCGATGCCGATCGCCCTGCCGGTCGGGCCGACCTTTTGGGCCGCCAGAAACACGTCGAGGCCGCCTCCGCTGCCGAGATCGACTACCGTCTGGCCCGGTTTTAGGTGTGCGGTCGCCGTCGGATTGCCGCACGAGAGACCCATATTTGCTTCGGCCGGGATCGACGCGAGTTCGTCCGGCGTGTAGCCAAACGCCTCGGCAACTGCCTTAACGCCTTCGTGTTCGGAAGACAGATTGCTCACTGCCACCGCTCCGTATCTGCTCTTCACCGCATCTGTTAATTTCTCGGACATATTGATACCTCGCGAACTGAATATTGTATGAAACCACTACCTAACATTTACGCTTAAACATAAATGATAGTTCAAACGTACACCCGCCAAGCGGTAAATGTCAAGTGACAATTACGCTAAAGCATAATTGTTGTGACACCGCACCACCTGCAAGGTTGGAATGAGATTTTGAGGAGATATTTCAGTAATTTACCCGCACATATTCAGCCACACCAACGCCGGCCAAAGCACAGACTATCTCGAGCCCGATACCGACGATCGAAAATACGGGAACGGCAATAAATGCTGAAGTGACCTGGCTGAAATTCCGCTTCATTAGGAGCCCGGCGAGAAAAAACGCTCCGACGCTTGTCGATAGCGAAACAAGCAGAGCCAGCACCACAAAAACGCCCAGTCCCCAGGTTGCATCACTCTCGCTAAAGCCGTTCATCGCGACGAGCAGAAACAGCAAGATCACTGCGCCAACGGCAAGGTCGATAACAAAAGTAGTAAGTAAAGCCGCGATCTTGGCCGCCATCTGCTAATCCGCGAACGCCACGCTCAACTGCTTGAGCGGCATCGACTGACGCGTGTCGAGCTCGGCGGCATTGTCACGGTTCACGTAGTTGTAGAGAATGTCGCGCTGTTGCGGGCGAAAACCGGCCTCTGATATCTGGTAGCGGAGGTCGCGTTCGTTCGCTTCGTTGTGCGCACCCGCAGCGGAGACGACGTTTTCCTCGATCATGATCGAGCCCATATCGTCAGCGCCGAATCGGAGGGCGACCTGGCCGAGCTTGATGCCCTGCGTCAGCCATGATGCCTGGATGTGTTGTACGTTGTCGAGGAAAAGTCGCCCGACGGCAAGCATTTTGAGATAGTCGATGCCGGTCGGTTCCTCGGTGATCTTGCGCCCGAGAGCGGTGTTTTCGCGTTGGAATGTCCACGAGATAAAGGCCGTAAACCCGCCGGTTCGGTCCTGCAGATCGCGGATCTTTTGAAGGTGATTGACGCGATGCTCGATCTTATCGCCAATGCCGAACATCATCGTCGCGGTCGTTCTCAGGCCCACTTCGTGTGCGGCCTCCATTACATCGAGCCACTCCTGCGAGGTGCATTTTGTGGAAACGCGCTTTCTCACCTCGTCGTCGAGTATCTCGGCTCCGCCGCCGGGCATCGAGTTGAGGCCGGCGTCCTTGAGCCGCTGCATTATTGTCTTGTAGTCGAGGCCGCTGATCAGATGGATGTTGTGGATCTCAGGCGGCGAAAAACAGTGCAGCTGAAAAGTTGGGTATTTGGCATGCAGCGTACTCAACAGATTCTCGTACCACTCGATATTAAATTCAGGGTGCAGGCCGCCCTGCATCAGTACGCCGGTGCCGCCGAGGCCGATCGTTTCGTCGATTCGTTCGCAGATCTCGTCCATCGTGTGGACGTAGGTCTCGGGTTTGCCCGGCCTGCGGTAAAATGCGCAAAACGTACAAACTACATTGCAGACATTGGTATAGTTAATGTTGCGGTCGATGATGTATGTAACAACGTCGCCTGGGTTCTTGCGCCGACGGATCTCGTCAGCGGCGACACCGATGCGGGCGATGTCATTGGACTCAAGCAGGGCGGTACAATCTTCGGCGGTCAGTCGCTCGCCGTCGAGAGCTTTGTCAAGAATTGGCTGAATAGATGTTTGCATTGCTTTAACTTGGGTATAATTTTAGCAAAATCGATACAAAATCAAGAACTGAACGCCCCCGCGACAGAACATCACGGCAGTTGGTACAAACGTAAATGACGCAAAAACGGATCGACCATATTGAATTCAAGACCAAATTGAGCAGGTCGCCGATCGAGTCAGGCTGGCATTTTCTCGAGGTTTCAAAGGAAATAGTCGCCAAATTTGGCTTTGAGGGTAAATCGAAACGTGTTGTCTGTTCGATCAACGGTACTGAGGGTTACCAATGCGCTCTGATGCCATCGGGTGACATTTTTTACATCATCGTAAACAAGAAAAAGCGTGACGCCCTCGGCATCGTCGTCGGTGACACCGTCAGTGTCGAGCTCGTCCGCGACGAGAGCAAGTACGGCCTGCCGATGCCTGACGAGCTGCAAGAGGTGCTCAATCAGGACCCTGAGGGCGACCGTTTGTTTCACGCCCTGACGGCGGGCAAACAGCGTTCGCTGCTCTACTATATCGGCAGCAAATCGACCGACGTTGACAAGCGCATCCACTACTCGCTGATCGTGATCGAGCACCTGAAACGCAATGAGGGCAAGATAGTCAATCAAGAGCTGATAGACGAACTCAAGGCTCCGATCTTTTGATACCGAAATGGCCGACGAATTGAAAGAGCTTCAGATCGCGTACAACGCCCTCTGCCAGCGGATCGATCCGATCGACGGCAGCTACACGTTTTTGACCGAGCGCGAAGATTGCGGTGTCCCGCACGTCGAGTTTGAAAACGGCCGGTATCACTATGTCGTCACCGAACGCGGTCTCGACCTGTCGAGGCGTTCGACCACTGACGCGGCCGAGATTCTCTATTGGTTGCTAAAGGATCTCACGTTTTGGATGGGCGTCGAGCACGAATTCAAAAACCGCGTCGAGGGGCCGGACGTTCGTCGGATGATCTTCGTCCACTGGCTTGAACAGATGCAGAAGGCCGATGCGGCGATGGCCAGCCGGCTCAGGCTCGATATCGAGCAGACCTTGGCCGAAAATCCCTTTGTCGATCACGCTTGACCGGACTCGGCTCGCGCTGATCTGCGGTTCACAAAATAAGCAATTGCTCCGAAAATGCCCGCCATTACCACAAAGACGGCTCCGATCGCCGGGTCGTTTGGCAGCGCGGACCCCTTGAATCCGATATTCAGGCCGAATAGATAATTGAGAAATGTGCCGAGAGCGGCAAGTGCGAACGCGACCACGCCGAGATTTACGAACAGGACAAGAAAGTTCTTCATAGCAGACGCTCCAAAATAGTTTTATCGGTACAACGTATTTTGAACGCCATCGCGGGTGCCGGCTTGCACGCTTGCCTAAACAAATTTCAGTGCATTGTTTTCGGCGATCAGGCCGTGTTTGGCGGCGAGTGCAAAATAGAGTTCGAGTCCTGCCAACATACTGTCATCGATCGAGTAAGAAATGTTCCTTGTTAGATACTGCTTCATCTCGTCGCGGCTAAGCCCGGTGTCCGAGGCATAGTTGGCTGCTATTTCGTCAATGCGAGCGACGCCCTCGTCGCGTGCGGCCGCAAGGTCGATGGGGATCGAGGACCGGCGCGTCATCCACATTGCAAAGACAAACCCGAGACCGGTGTGTTTGTGCCATAGTTGGGCGAGATCATACACCCTTCGTTCCGGATCGGACGCTGCCGACATCCGCAACGCCGGATCACCGATCAACAATGCCGCATCAGATTCGGCAAGCATCGCGTCAGCGTCGGGTGCGGCATCGCTCCACACCGGCTCAAAATCCAGGAATTCGCGAAAGATCAACTTGGTCAAAACAACCGACGTGCGTGACGAGACGTCGAGCGAAACTGATCGCACGTCGCCCAGTTCACAACCGCGGGTGACAAGACAAACGCTGCGGACGCTCTCGCGGGCACCGACGCAGACGTCCGGCACCACCCGAACGCCCTCGATCATCTGATAGGCGATGACCGGGACCAAGGCCGCATCGACGCGGTCCTCAGCAAGCAACTGGGCAGAGCGGGCCGGAGCTGTGTCCATTATCAACTCGGCCATGCCGCGGCCCTTTCCGTAAAGAAAGGACCACACCAGCGGCGCGGTGTTCGAGTAGCTGGACGCGGATATTCGCGGACTGTTCATCGCCTATTAGCGTATGTAGAAACGTACTCCGAATGCAAATGTTGTCATTATGGCTGATGATGGATTATGCTCTAGCCTTATGGGACCAAAAGCCTTTTTAGCACTGATATTATTTGTTTTATTTGCCGGGGCCGCCGCGGCTCAAAAAACTCTTGTGGTCTATGACCCAACGATCGAGCCCGAGGACATCGAGCAGGTGCTGCCCGACGATGAACAGGCGGTTTTTGACAGCACAGTGTTGCCAAAGCTCAAAGCCAAATACCAGAGCGATGGCTGTGCAGTCGACCCGATGCTTGCCGGTGAGGTCACCGGGTCGTTCACCAAGAAAGGAGCCGTTCAGAATCTGGCTTTCTTTCAAGTGTGCCAAACAGGAAACGGCCTCGGCGTCGTTGCGGTCGTCGTATTTGAAAAAGGCAAGCTTGTCGGCATATGGGGCGATAACAGCGGCTGGACAATGAACGTTGACAAGGTCGCCGATCTGAACTTGAACGGCGTCGACGAGTTTGCGTTATCATTCGGTGGCGGAATGCACCAGGGCAAGGGGGGCATCGGTGTGGACGTGATGGAATTTGGGGCTCGCGGGCCCGTAAGCATCGGTTGGTTTCAGGCCGAGAGCATCAGTGACACAGATACTGAATACGCATGGCGTGTGACTGCACGTCAGGGCAAGGTTCCGGCGTTTTATCGGCAGAAATACGTTCCGAACCGCGACGGAAAGCTCTTGAAACGC
Source organism: Pyrinomonadaceae bacterium (assembly GCA_019694345.1). Lineage (GTDB taxonomy): Bacteria > Acidobacteriota > Blastocatellia > Pyrinomonadales > Pyrinomonadaceae > OLB17. The sequence continues at coordinate 7,181 of JAIBCA010000027.1, forward strand.
GGGCCAAACACCGTCTTTAAGCTTACCAAAATGGTCAGCGAGTTCGAAGCGATCAAATAATAGGTGAAGCGTCGGCTGTCACGAACTAAGCTATGACGATCTATGACATTACCGTCACCATCGACGACACGGTGCCCATTTACAAGGGCGATCCGAGTGTGGACTTTACGTCCTTTAAGGCGATCGGGCGGGGCGATTCGGCGAATGTCTCGCAGATCTCGCTCGGTGTTCACACGGCAACGCATGTTGACGCTCCAAACCACTTTATTGACGGCGCAAAACGCGTTCACGAGCTGGATCCTGCAAAACTGATCGGCCCGTGCCGCGTGATCGGGGTGCCGGATGATGTGATCGCGATCGAACCCGAACATTGCGGGGATCTTACCGGCGTCGAACGCGTGGTCTTCAAGACCCAAAATTCCAGCTTCTGGGCAACGCCGGAACGTGGTTTCCGCAATGATTTTTCGTATTTAACGCCCGCGACCGCCAAACTGCTCGTCGATAGTGGTATCGTCCTCGTCGGCATCGACTATCTCTCGATCGAAAAGAGCGGCTCGCCCGGCCATCCCGTGCATATCACACTGCTCGATAAAGAGGTCGTCATTCTCGAGGGCGTTGACCTTAGAGCCGTGCCGCCGGGCGATTATGACCTGATCTGTGCTCCGTTGAAATACGACGGAGCGACCGGCGATGGGTCACCGGCGAGGGCGTTTTTGAAGCGGTGATCTGCTGGATGGCCACATGAGTATTTACAACGACCGACTGTACCGCGAACGCGTCTACGCCATCGTCCGCGACATTCCCCCGGGCAGAGTGATGACATACGGCCAGATAGCCATCATTCTCGGTGAGGGTTATACAGCTCGAACCGTCGGGTACGTAATGGGCGGAGCCGACGGCGAAAGCGTCCCGTGGCAGCGTGTCATAAATTCGCAGGGAAAATGTTCGACCGGACGTCTGACGATACCGCTCAACCTGCAGCAGCAACTGCTTGAGGCCGAAGGCGTTGTTTTCAGCGAACGCGGAAAATGCGATCTGCGGCAGGTTCAGTGGTTTCCAACGGGTTTCGAGCCAAAGGACGACGATCAGATAAGCCTTTTCGATGCCTCATGAGCGATCATATTCTTATTTTACGCACCCGATCTTGTGGGTTGCACTTGCCTATCTGCCCCATTTCAGTTTGTCCCGCAAAACGTCAAAGTAGTTTCGATTCGCCGGTTGGACAAGGTTAAATGTCGTCGTGCTTTTACGTATCACGACGCGGTCGCCGGCGAGCATCGGATAGCCCGTCTGGCCGTCGAGACTTAGTACGACACCTTCATTTTCGTTGTCGAGCGTCAGTTCGATAAGCGCATCGTCGGGAACGACGATCGGGCGGTTGGTGAGTGTGAACGGACAGATCGGCGTCATCACGACCGCCGTCATTGAGGGATAGATGATCGGTCCGCCGGCCGATAGATTATAGGCGGTCGAACCGGTCGGCGTCGCGACGATCAGGCCGTCGGCGCGAAACGTGTTTACGAAAAGGTCGTTTAGCTTGACGTCAATATTGATTATGCGTGCGAGAGCCGATTTATTGATGACGACATCGTTGAGGACGCGGCCTGAGACGAGTTTTTCGCCGTTTCGCCAATGTTCGGCGGTCAACATCTCGCGGCGGTCGATCTCATACTGCCCGGAGACGATCGCCTCAAGAGCAGGAAACATCTCCTCGATCCGAAAATCGGTCAGGTAGCCGAGGCTGCCGTAATTGATGCCGAGCACCAGTACATTTTGCTCGCCGACGAGTCTCGCTGCCGAGATCATCGTGCCGTCGCCGCCAAGCACGACGACCAGGTCAGCGTCGAGCGTGCGGTCATTCTCGGGCTTGATCGTGTCGGCCGAGATCGGCTCGCCGAGTTGCCCTATCCCTCGCTGACGCAGCCAGACGGCAAGTTCGGACGCCGTGGCGGCCGCCTCCGAGTGGTTAGGTTTGACGACAATGCCGACTGACCTGATCTGTTTCTTTTCCATTGACGGATATCGCAACTCCTCAATCATCGGCGAATTACCGGCAAAGTTCAAGCAATTTAGGGCTCAAAGCACCTAAATCTATTGCACTTGTGCGACTTTTGTATTGGATTTCAGGGCGCTTTTTGCTAGAATTGCGGTTTATCTCTGCAGATAATCTTTTTCGAATTTTGGGTTTGTAGGTACTAACTGATGTTAAAGTTTTTCACTCGTCTTGAGAAGACACGCAACTTCTTTATCTTGATCTTTGCCATTTTGATGGTCGCGAGTCTTGTTTTCTTCTATGCACCGACGCAAAGCGGCGTGCAGACGAATCTGGCACGCAGCACTGAGACCGTCGCCAGCGTTTCCGGCGAAAAGATCACCGTCGGCGAACTCGTCCGGCAGAAAGAGAGCTACAGCCGCTTTTCACAGGGCCGCGGCTTTCCTTCAAAAATGATCCTCGAGGGCCTGATCGGCAGCCGCATCGTTCGCGTCGAGGCCGAGCGTCTGGGCCTTACGGCGAGCGACGCTGAGGTCGCCGCCGAGATCCGCAGCCAGTTCAAGCCCGAGGATGGCAAGGCGTTCGACCAAAAGGTCTATGAGCAGAATGTCATCGACCAATTCGGCAGCATCGCCGCCTACGAGACCAGTGTTCGCGACGACATCAGTTCGAAAAAGCTTGACGCTTTTCTGACCTCAGGCGTGACGGTCTCGGAGGACGAACTGCTAAGCGACTTTCAGCGAAAGAATACCAAGTTCGACGTATCGTATGTCGCCGTCAGCTCGGCCGAGCTGGCACAGACGATCAAGCCGACTGACGAGGAACTGAAGGCCTATTTCGAAAAGAACAAGCAGAGCTATTACATCAGTGTTCCGCAGAAAAAGATCAAATATATCTTTGTAAATACCACCAAGATCGGCGAAAAGCTGCCGATCTCTGACGCTGAGCTCCGCGCCGAGTATGACAAGCTGCCGGCCGATAAAAAGATCGGCGGCGTGAACGGCCAGGAGATAGTCCTGCGGGTTGCCAAGCCCGAGTTTGAATCAAAGGTCCAGGAAAAGGCCGCTGAACTTATCACCCGATTGAAAAAGGACGGCGACAACGTTTCGGAGGCGCTATTTGCCGAGGTTGCTAAAGGTTTTTCCGAAGACCCGATCTCCGCCCAGTCAGGCGGCAAACTCCGCGGCCCGGTTCGCGAAAACCTGAATAAGCCCGACGATCCGTATCAGCGTCTGATCAAGATGAAGCCCGGCGACGTGACCGAGCCGATCAGTTATCAGGGCCGCTATTTTATTCTTCGCCGTGGTGAAGATGTCCCGAAATCGTTTGAGGACGCCAAGAAGGAGATCGAGGTCAGCCTCCGTAACCGTAAGGCCTACGCGGTCGCCGCCGAGCTTGCCCAAAAGATCGCCGATGCACTGAAACAGAGCAAGGACGTGCAGAAAACAGCCGCCCAGTTTGCCGGCGAAGCCAACATGAGCGTGGCGGAAATGATCAAAGAGACCGGTTACATCAAGCCGGGCGACGACGTTCCGAACATCGGTACCTCGCCGCAGTTTGAAGAGGGTATCGCTCCGCTCGAAAAGGCCGGCGATGTCGGCGACAAAACGCCGATCCAGAACGGGTTTGCGATCCCGACATTGGCCGACCGCAAAGAGCCGCGTGACGCCGATTTCGACGAGGTCAAGGCACAGATCCTGGATGTCGTAAAGCTCGAACAGGCACGTGCTAAGGTCGAGGAGATCGCCAAACAGATCGCCTCGGGGGCAGCAAGCGCCGACGCCCTTGCTGCTGCCGCGACGGCCAAGGGAATGAAGGCTAAGGATCAGAAGGCGTTCATTATCGGTTCGCCGCTTGGCGATGGCCCGTCGGCATCGACCAGCGAAGAACTCGAAGATGCAGTTTACGCAATGAAATCCGGTGACGTGACCAAGACCCCGATCAAGATCGGCGAAAACTGGTATGTCGTCGGCGTGACCAAACGCGACGACGCCAACACCGCTGATTTTGCGAAACAGCGAAGCAGCCTTTTGGAACAGATGTTGTCGAAGAAACGCACCGCCGTCTTTTCGGACTACCTCGCGGCCACCAAAAAGCGGCTGCAGGACAGCGGCGCCATCGTCATCTACAAGGACGTGCTTGCCAAGACCGACGAACCCGCACCGGGCCTGACGCCGGGCGATATTCCGGGACAGTAGTCGTCGGCCGGACTTACTCCATAAACAAAAGCGTCGGCGATATGCCGGCGCTTTTTGTTTTTGCTATTGCTTTGGATCCGACCTCAATTTCAACCGCCGGCCTCTACCACCAGCCGAGGAGCTTCCACCACCCAAGACCGACGGTCGACCAAATGACGATATTGATGAAAGACGCTATCAGCCCGATCCGCCACCAGACGCTTTGCTTGACGTATCCGAGGCCGAAATAGATCGGGCCGGGCGTAGTCCCGAAGTGCGTCAGGCTGGCGTTCAGCGTCGAGAAATAGTTTAGGCACAATACCGCGAGGCCGGCCGGAGCCCCGGCTGTCAGCGTCACCGCCAGAAACGGCACGTACATCGCCAGCACGTGGGCAGTTATCGACGCAAAGAAGTAGTGTGAGTAAAAGTAGATCAGCAGCAATATGCCGAGTGCCGCCATCCATGCCATTCCGCCCGTAAATGCCGCCGAACGCTCGGCAAACAGTTTTGTCAGACCGGTCTCGCCGAGAGCCGAAGCCATGTTGACAAGCCCGCCATACCAGATGAAAGTGGACCAGGCGTTCGAGTCGCCGGTCAGCTCTTTCCACTCAAGCACATGGGTCACCAGCAGGGCGGCGATACCCGCGAGAGCGACGAACGAAATGTCGACTGTATGAATGATATCCTTGGTCGCCCACAGAACGATCACCGTCAGCAGAGTGCCGACAACGATCTTTTCCGCACGAGCCATCGGCCCCATCTTTGCCAGCTCATCGGACGCAAACTTGGCCGCTCCAGGAGTCGAACGCACCTCAGGCGGATTCACACGGTAGATCATTGCCGGGATGACCGCGAGCGACACGACCGACGGCACGATCGCCGCGGCGAGCCACGTCAGGTACCCGATCTCGATGCCGGCCGTTTCCTTGGCAAGCTTTGCCATTACAAAATTGCCGGCGTGCCCCGTGATAAAGGTCGCCCCGATAACGACCTCGCACTGGTAAAGAAGATTGACGAGATACGATCCAAGCCGATTCTCGGTTCCGTCGCCCGGCCGCGAATCATAACTCTCGCTGACGGCCACCGCAAGCGGTATCATTATGCCGCCGTTTCGAGCCCCGTTAGACGGCACGACCGACGCGAGCAGAAAGTCAGTTCCGATCAGCGCGTACCCGAGGCCGAAGGTGCTCTTGCCGATCAGCCTGATAAATATCAGGGCGACGCGTCGTCCGAGCCCGGTTTTGACAACGGCGGCTGCGAGAAAAAAGGCCGACAGTACTATCCAGACGACCGGGTCCGCATAGCCCTTGAGCGCGTCAAATGGTTTCAGGACGCCCAGCACCACGGTGGCCGTTACGCCGAGCAGAACGATGGCGCTTCCGGTCAGCGGCTGTACTATCGAGCCGACGATCGTCGAAATGAAGATGGCAAACAGCGTCCATGCCTCACGCGTGACGCCGTCGGGCCTGGGAATTGCCGCGATGACCAGGCCGCAGCCGAGTACGATCGCCCATTTGAGCCATTTGTTATGCATAAATAAAAGCCACGGGGCTTACGGAGTAAACAGAGCCAAAACTCCGCACTCCGCAAACCCCGTGGCGATGATGGTCAATGTCGAACTACGCGGCTACGTGCAGTTCGGCAAAGTGGGCAAAGAACCAGTATGTGATACCGGCCCAGACAAGCAGATTGACGATCGACGCGATCAGACCGATCTTTTGGATATTCTTGTCGGTCCCGCCGCGGTTATCCTGTCTGCCGTACATCAGCATCGCAACCAAAATACCGGTGACGATCCAGGCAAAAAGGCGAATTCCGAGGTTGATCGGTATCACTTCCGATTTGAGATTCATCAGATAAGGTACCTGATAAAAAGTCAAAGCGATCGTCAGTAAGATGGCGATCATCGCAGCGATCGGCGGCTTGGCCTTCGACTCTGATTCGTTAGCATCCTCGTTCGAGGTCGTCCTCAGATGACTATGCGAATAGCTGTACGCAAAGTAGATCACGAGACCGATGGACATCCAGTCGATCAGGCGGATCCATGTGTCGAGCGGCAAGCTGTTCATCAGGTACGCGGCCGAAACGACGGTCGCGATCGGAATGAACGGCGAGAACGGCACCTTGAACGGACGGTTCAGATTAGGATTGGAGGAACGCAGGATGATGATACCCGTACCTACGATCACGAAGGCAAACAGCGTTCCGATACTGACCAGCTCGCCGAGCAGGCTGATCGGTACGATGCCGGCCAGGACCGCCACGATCACGCCCGTAATAGCGGTGGTGATATGCGGCGTTTGATATTTCGGATGCACCTTTGCAGCCCATTCCGGCAACAGTCCGTCCTTGGACATCGAGTAGAAGACACGCGGCTGGCCCATGACCATCACGACCATTGTCGAGCTGAGTCCGAGCACCGCACCGACCTTAATGATGGTCGGGAATACCGCGAGGATCGTACCCATCGTCGTTCCTTTGGCCTGCTGCAACGCGGCGTCAACGGCGACGGCGATCGGAGCGGCGGCGTTGGTCAGCAGCTTGTAATCGACCAGTCCGACCATGATGCCGGCGACGAGGATGTAGAGTACCGTACAGATCGCCAAACTGCCGAGGATACCGATGGGCATGTCTTTTTGCGGATTCTTGGCCTCCTGTGCGGCGGTCGAAACGGCGTCAAAACCGATGTACGCAAAAAAGATGACCGCGGCTCCGGTAACAACGCCCGGAAAGCCGTACGGCATGAACTGGGCACAGCCCGGCGAACCCGCGGCACATCCGACACCCAGATTGTTGGTATTGACATAGCCGATACCGGCGATGATAAAGAGCACGACGACCAGCACCTTGACCAAAACGATGATCGAGTTGAAGCTCGCTGATTCTTTGATACCCTTGATTAGCAGAAGTGTCACCGCGACCGATATCAGCAGTCCCGGCAGGTTGATGATACCGTGTACCGTCGTTCCGTCAGCAAGCGTTATCGTCTCAAATGGTCCCTTGCTCAGAGACAAAGGGAAATTTATCCCCAACGTATCCCTGAACAGACTGACCACGTAGCCTGACCATCCGACAGCGACGGTGGCCGCACCGAACGCGTATTCGAGAATAAGGTCCCAGCCGATGATCCAGGCGACAAACTCGCCGAGAGTTCCGTAACCATAGGCGTACGCCGAACCTGAGATCGGGACGCAAGCGGCAAATTCTGAGTAACAAAGTGCCGCGAAAGCACTGACGATACCGGCGAGTATCATCGAGATGATGACCGCCGGCCCGGCGTGTTTACCGGCCGCCTGTCCGGTCAAGACGAAGATACCGGTACCGATGATGGCACCGACACCGAGCATGGTCAGATCGAGCGAAGTGAGCGTCTTTTTTAAGGTATGCTCACCAGTCTCTGCCGCTTCGGCAATGATCTTCGAAATTGGTTTAGTCGCAAAAAGTGACATTGAAACCTCCTAAGGTTGATTTAGCTTATTATTGCTCAACAGCGGCCGGCCGTGCGGACACTGCTCTCCAAATGAAATATACCGGTACGCCCGTAAGCACGATGAGCAGGCCGGGCCACGTTGCCGTAGTTTGGTAAACAAACAGTACGACCAATATTACAGACGCCCCAACGACGTACAGGGCCGGAATTATCGGATAGCCGAGTGCTTTATACGGACGCTCGGCATCAGGTTGTTTCACGCGGAGCACAAAAACAGCCGCGATCGCCAAAATATAAAAAATAAGTGCGGCCGAGATAACGTATGTGAGCAGATCGCCGTACAGGTTGCCGTAGCTGATCTTGCCGTCGGCGGCCTGATTGACCGTCCGGGGCAAAACGTACAGTCCGGACAAAATGCCCTGGATGACGATCGCCCACGCCGGTACGTGAAACTTATTCAGGTTGCCGGCGGCACTGAAGAACAGGCCGTCCTTGGCCATCGCGTAATAGGCGCGCGCACCCGAGATGATCAGGCCGTTGTTACAGCCAAACGTCGATATCATTATCGCGACGGCCATGATGACCGCACCGGCTCCCGGAAAGATGACGTCGGCGGTTGCCGACCCGACTCGGTCGCTGGCCACCTTTTGTATATCTTCGAACCGGAGCGTGACCAGGTACGCGACGTTCGCGAGCAAATACAGCGTGATGACGCCGCCGGTGCCGAGCAGCAGCGAGAGCGGCAGATTGCGTTTCGGATTCTGCACCTCGCCCGCCGTGAAGGTCACGTTGTGCCAGGCGTCTGCCGAGAACAGCGAGTTCGTCTGTGCAACACAGACCGCGATCAGCATGCCCATGCCGGTCAGCAGCGATGCCATCGATGCGGCCGTATCGTTTGCGGGCGTCGCTCCGACATTCTGAATAGTGCCGCGAATCGTCCACAGGTCGCCAAAATTTGCGGCAGCGATCTCGGGGTACGAAAACAGACCGACCACGATTCCTAGTATTATCAGCGCGATAAGCGAGCCGGTCTTGGCGAACGTAAAGCTGTTCTGCACCAGCTTGCCGAGCTTGAGGCCGCGTGTATTCATGAACGTCAACAGCACGATCATGACGATGCCAAGCAATTGAGCGGTCGAGAGTGATACGGCATAGCTCGATGATCCGATCCGTATGGGTTCGATCAGATAATTGCTCTCGGAGATCTTGGGGAAAAGGATGCCGGTAAATCTGCTGAACGCGACCGAGACCGCCGCGATCGTCGCGGTCCCGATGACCAGAAAGTGGGTCCAGCCGTACAGAAAGCCCCAAAACGGTGAATACGCCTCTTTCAGATAGACGTACATTCCGCCGGCCCGCGGCATCATCGCGGCAAGTTCGCCGTACGAGAGTGCCGCGCCGACCGTCAGCAGCCCGGTCACGATCCACACGATCAGTAGCCAGCCCGGGCTGCCGACCTGACGGGCAATGTCCGCCGACACGATAAAAATGCCCGATCCGATCATCGAACCGGCGACGATCATTGTCGAATCCAAGAGGCCGAATCCGCGAATGAACCCTTCGCTAGATCGTTCGGTTTCCGCTGGCGCAGTTGCCATAGTTTCCCTCGTTCAAAAAGAAATGTCCCTTCCCGCGAAGATCGGGGAGGATTTTCGAAACTACGTAAATCTTCAGTTATAAAGACGTTGGCGAGATATTCGTTGGTGATATTATACGTTTATTACATTTTCTGTCGAGTGATTTTCTCAATTTGCGCATTTCTGATTTGATTTTTTTGCAATATGACCAATAAACCAGATCGTTTAGGCGATATGCCGACCGAAGAATTTCGAAGATTTGGCTACCAGATCATTGACCAGTTGGCCGACTACTTCGACGAAATGGAGAGATACCCCGTTTTGTCGCAGGTCGAGCCCGACTGGCTCAAGAACAATCTGCCGGCATCGGCGCCCGAGAGCGGTGAGGATTTCGGCGAGATCCTCGGCGATGTGGACCGCCTGATAATGCCGGCGGTCACGCATTGGAACCACCCGAATTTTCACGGCCTGTTCTCGACATCGACCTCGTCGGTGGGCGTTTTCGGCGAGATGTTCGCCGCCGCGTTCGACATGAAAGCAATGCTCTGGCGTACCTCGCCGGCGTCGACCGAGCTCGAGGACGTTGTGCTCGACTGGCTGCGGCAGATGATGGCCCTGCCGGCACATTTTGAAGGGATCATCTACGACACGGCGTCGGTCTCGACGATGCACGCCATTGCCGCCGCCCGCGAACGTGCCGGCCTGCACATCCGCGAGCAGGGAATGAGCGGCCGCGACGATCTGCCGCTGCTGCGCGTCTATGCCAGCCAACACGTTCATTCGTCGATCGACAAAGCATGTATCACCCTCGGCCTCGGAACGCGCAGCCTCCGAAAGATCGAGTGTAACGAGCGGTTTGAGGTGATCCCCGAAAAGCTTGCCCTTGCGATCGAAGAGGACATCGCCGCCGGATATAGACCCATCTGCGTCATCCCGACGATCGGTACAACGTCGACATCCAGTGTCGACCCGGTCGATGCGATCGCCGATATCTGTGAGAAATACGGCATCTGGCTCCACGTCGACACGGCGTACGCCGGCTCGACCGCGATCATCCCGGAGTTTCAACACCATTTTAAGGGATGTGAAAGGGCAGATTCGATCGTGGTCAATCCGCACAAGTGGCTGTTCACGCCCTTTGACCTGTCGGTGCTCTATTGCAAAGACCTCAGCGAGCTGAAAGGGGCGTTTTCGCTCGTGGCGGAATATCTAAAAACCAGCGATGAGCAATCCGTTAAGAACGGAATGGATTACGGCATCCAGTTGGGGCGGCGGTTTCGGGCGTTGAAACTGTGGTTCGTCATCCGCTATTTCGGCCGCGAAGGCCTGATCGCACGGCTGCGTGAACATTGCCGCCTCGCACGGCTCTTTGCGTCGTGGGTCGAAGAAAGCAGCGATTGGGAACTGATGGCCCCGGTCCCGTTCGCTCTCGTGTGTTTTCGTGCCTGTCCCGCCGGTGCCGGCGACCTCAATGCGTTGAACGAAAAGATAATGAACGACATCAACGCCTCGGGCGACGCCTATCTGTCGCACACAAAACTGAACGACAATTTTGCGATGCGGCTCTCGGTCGGCAGCATCCGCGTCGAAGAACGGCATTTGAGGAAGGTCTGGGACCATTTGAACGAACGGTTGCCCTGAGAGGAAGTAGGAAAGATTTGCCGCGGCCGTTAGCGGCAAATAGGGTATTGAATGTGTCCGGATCTACTTTTTATCAATTATGACGCCCGTGTTGCGGAAGTTGTAGATGTCCAATTTCAGCTTGTCAGTACCTTTCGACATATCTACGAAGGTGTTTGTTGCGGAGCTCTCGTCGATCGAGTCCATTGCCCAGCCTTTTGCTTTGAGTGCCTCGACGTATTTGGTCGTCACTGCTTTGCGGTCCTCTTTGTGAACTGCTTTGAACTGCTTGTCGGTGCTGCCCCATACCACGGCATTTTCCTTGACCGGCAGGCCCATAGACGCCCACGGTTCGGTGATCTGAACGGCGGTCACATCCGGATTCCAGCCACAGGCCGTCAGGCACAGGGCGATCGCGATTATCGACATTAGAATGGTAGTTTTCATCTTTTTCTCCTTGGATCTGGTTTATTGAGAGACGACTCCGCAAAGCAGATCGCCTCATATTAGAAAGAGTGCGGCCAAGGCTTTTTTATTTCTCGTCCACCTCGGCCCATATCTTGTGTCCGTGCGTTTCTTTCAGAAATATAGCCCCGACGACCGCGGTCATCGCTGCGATCGCCATCGGGTAATAGAGCCCGGCGTAGATATTACCGGTCTGCGCGATCACCGACAGCCCGATCAGCGGCAAGAGGCCGCCGAATACACCATTGCCGATATGATACGGCAGCGACAGCGCCGTATAACGTATCTTGGCCGGAAACGCCTCGACCAGGTATGCCGCGATCGGGCCGTAGACCATCGTCACCCAAAAAACTTGTACAAAGACGAGCAAGATCAGCTTCCACGCTGTCAAATTTGCTGTCAGGTCGCCGAATGATGTGTAGGGCAGCACCTTTGCCGATGTGACCAGTTCGCCTGCGTCATTCAGTGACTGCGGCGTCAGCGAGATGGCTCCGGTAACAGGGTTCTTTTGTGAAGCCGCCGTAACGACGTTTGAACCGGCGGCCGACTGCATCGCCTTATATATCGGCAGATAGGTACATACTGCGAGCAGACAGCCGGCCAGTATTATCCACTTTCGCCCGATGCGGTCCGACAGCCAGCCAAAGAATACGAACAGCGGCATAGCGAGCAATAACGCTATCGCGACTATGTAATTGGCCGACGTGGCGTTTACGTTGAGTATCGATTGCAGATAAAAGAGTGCGTAAAACTGTCCCGTGTACCAGACGACGCCCTGCCCGGCCGTCGCCCCGAGCAGCGAGATGAGCACTATCTTGAGGTTGTCCCATTTTGTAAACGCCTCGAGCAGCGGGTTCGCCGACGTCATTCCAGAGCTTTTTATCTGCTCAAAGATCGGCGATTCCTTCATCCTCAGGCGGATATAGAGCGACACGCCGACCAGAACGATCGAGATCAGAAACGGGATGCGCCAGCCGCCGATGCCGTCGGCCTTGCCGGCAAACTGCTCCGCCGACATCGTGTTTTGAATGATCAGGATCACCGCAAGCGACAGAAACAGACCCAAAGTTGCTGTGATCTGGATGAACGACGTGTAAAATCCGCGTCGGTCATCAGGGACGTGCTCGGCCACGTAAACGGCCGCGCCGCCGTATTCGCCGCCGAGGGCAAGGCCCTGCAGCACGCGGATCAGCAGTAAGATGATCGGGGCCGCGACGCCGATCTGCGAGTATGTCGGCAAAAATCCGATCACCGCCGTCGCTCCGCCCATGATCAACAGCGTCACCAGAAACGCATATTTGCGGCCCACGAGGTCGCCGATACGGCCAAAGAACAATGCTCCAAATGGCCGTACGATAAAACCTACCGCGAACGTCGCGAGGTATGCGATGTACGCAAACGTCTGATTTTCGGGCGGATAGAACAGCGGCGAGATGGTCGCGGCCAGACTGCCGAAAATATAAAAGTCATACCATTCGATCATCGTACCGACGGCCGATGCACCGATAACCTTCCAGATCCGGTATTTCGAGATCTGGTCGTCGATATTCGGTTCCGCGTCAAATGTAGCCTCTGCCATTTAATCGATCTCCGGTCGCGTTGGCCGCGTGTAGTTTTGAAATTGGATTTTGAGTATTAAAGCAATTGCGGCCGCGCATTTCAACGCGCGGTGACGCCGCGTCGCGGCAAACACGGTGTGATATGTTAGTTAAATATGAGATTCATTAAGGAATCGGTGATCAAGGCCCCGCCTGAGCGGGTTTTTGCCTTTCACGAACTGCCGGACGCTTTCGAGCGTCTGATCCCGCCGTGGGAGGACGCGACCATCGTCAAAAAGGCCAATATTGCAAAGATCGGCTCGCAGGCGATCATTGAACAAAAGATCTTCGGCATCATTCCGACCCGGTGGGTGGCCGAGCACACCGCCTATGACCCGCCGAGGATGTTTGAGGATGTGCAGCTATCGGGCCCGTTCAGCAAATGGCGGCACCGTCACATCGTCGAGCCGCACCCCGACGGAGCCTTGCTGCGGGACGAGATCGAGTACGAGCCGCCGATGTGGTTTCTAGGTGCGATCGCTGCGCCGATCTTTATCGTGCCGAAACTGGAAAAGATGTTCGATTTCAGGCACGACGTGACCCGCAAGTGGTGCGAATCAGCCGATTAGCCGAAGATATTGGCGATCTGCCGGATGCTCTTGCCGAACAGAAAGTCGCCGATGCCCGCTTCCATATGCGACATATCGTAACCAACGAGCTCGACATATGCTCGCCCGTTCAATCTCTGTCCTGACCGCGACCCCTCGACCTTACATGCGCCTTCCCAATAGACGATCATCGTTGATCCACGGGTGTCGAGTTCCTGGTCGGCGATGCGTGGCGTGATCACGGCATCGATACCGAGCTTGGGTACGCTCACGGCCCATTTCGCAGGATATTCCGCACCGGTGTTCGGACTAAGCCATCTGTCCGTCACCTCGATGCTGAAATCGGTCCGCTTGAGGTATGTGCAGTTGCCGTCACGATCGACGTAGGTTCCGGTGGTTTCGCCGTTAAACTCGCCCGCATCGTCGGTGAACGTGTACATCATCAGCTCGGTCTCATCGTCGAACTGTATACTGAACCAATCCCAATTGCCCTGTTCCCAACTACCGAATTCGCGGTCCATCCACGCCAAACCGGTGAACGTCTCGACAGAACCATCTTCGTTGAGCTGGCCGGAAACGTTCATACGCGTGTAAGAAAAGTGCTTCGACGCGCCGTCCTTTTTTTTGGTTATGCCGCCGTCGCCGTTTAGCACGAGCGGTTTGGCAGGTTCGAGGATCGCGTCGAAGCTCAGGCCGTCATCAAGCGTTGCGTGCAGCACATGTTTTCCAGCGATCTCGCGGAGCGACCACGGCCCAAGATGTACGTCGCACGCCGTCGAGCTCATCGCCACCGGCAGCTCCAGCGGATTGCCGAAGCTCCGGACGTGCTCGTATCTGAAGTGGTTCGCGGTGATGTCCGATATCGCGAAATGGGCAAAATACATCGGGTTTGCGACGACGTTCATCGGAACGACGCCGATCTTGTCCCGGTCGGTCCTGCGTTTGAAGAATACGAGCTCAAAACCAAATTCGCGGCCGGTCCGTGTCGTGCAGTGGCCCGTGTAATACCACCATTCCGTTTGCACGTCAGGCTGAGCGTACAGATCGTCAGGCAACTTGACGGCGCCGTCCCGCGGCGGATCGCTCAGCGGATCTCCGCCATTGCCAAAAAGGTCCGCCACGCCGTTAAGTATCGACGCTGCGGTGTCTTCGATAGGTTGGATCAAATTTCGGATCATATGGATGTTTTTCGCTTGGCGACGGGCATTGGTTTCAGCCGACCAAACGGGTTGTGTCATTCATAGCCGATCGCGTCCGCGACCTCGAGCCGCGCAGCATTTCGTGCCGGCAACCACGCCGATATCATCGCCATCACGATCACCGCCGGTATCGCAAGGCCCAAAAGCCAAAACGAAAAATGAAATGGCAAGCGAAAGCCCGCGACCACCTTGGCGGCGGTATTGATGAGAAAATAGGTGTTCAAAAGTGATGTCAAAGCACCGGCAGCAAATCCGACCATCGATATCGCGGCCGCTTCGAGCAGAACCATTTTGACGACCTGACGACGCAGTCCGCCGATCGCACGAAAGATGCCGAGTTCGCGCTTTCGTTCGGCGACCGAGATGAGCATCGTATTTACGAGCCCTATCGCGGCAACGGCGATCGCGATGATCGTCTGCATATACATCAGCAGAAAGAATCGGTCGATCACGCCGCCCGCAAACTGCTTGTACTCCTCGTGAGTATAGATAAATGCCCGCCGCGTACCGGCGATGGCGGCCGCGGCCTTGGCCTTGAACGCCTGACGGTCAACGCCCGGCTTGAGGTCTATGAATATGTAATCAACGTCCGGATCATCCCAGTACTGTCGATAAAGTGCTCGTTCGAGAAAGATGGTACCGTGCTCAGAGCGGTAATAGTCGAGCATACCGACGATGGGCAGTTCGACATCGCCCTTCGGCGAGCGAATAGTCAGGCTGTCGCCGAGCTTGAGATTCGATCTGAAGGCGAGATTGTTTGAGATAATGACGCCCTCGCCTCGTGACGTCAGTTCGCGAGCACGGGCCGGGTCGCCGCTGTCGAGCAGATCCGGTGAGATCCTGAAAAACTCGCTCATGTCATGCGCGAGCAGTGCCACTTCGCGGTCGTTCATCCTGGTCGTCGTGATCCGTATTTGGTCGGCAGCCTCGACTTCGTCCATTGACGCGATCGACGCGGCAACCGCCTCAGAAAAGTGATTTGAGCGCGAACTCAACTGCTCCGACGACGTTATGACGATATCCGCCGCAAGCGCCTTGTCCAGCGAATGGTCGATCGCCATCTTGAGGCTCTGTATCAGCGACGCGTTCGATATCGCAAAGGTCAGCCCGATCATTATTGCCCCGACAGTCGCGGCTGTCCGGCGCGGCGAACGCGCCATCGTCTCGACAGCGATCACGCCCTCGGCCCCGAACAAACGATCCATCACGGGCCGCAAAACTAGTCCGCCGACGGTGATGATTGCCGGCAGCAGCATGATCATGCCGAACTGGATCATGAACGAATAGGTCGATTGGACATAGCTGTCGATCCCGGGCGGCGTAAATTTGACGCCTAACAGACCCGCGGCGACGAGCGCCGCTCCGGCCGCGAGACGGAGCCGGTTCATTCGCGGCTCGCTCCGGCGCGTCTCAATGTTGCGAAGGGCCGCCGCGGGGTCGAGCGATGCCGCGGCTCGGGCCGGCACCCAGGCCGCTATTACTGACGACACAATCCCGATCGCAAACGCCGCGGCAGCATAACCCGGCTCGAAGCGCAATTCCGGCGTTGCCGAGGCAATGCCGTAAACGGTCGCGGTGATACGCGTGACCAGTCCCATTGCCGCCATCGAGATCGCCAGCCCCGCAGCAATGCCCAGGCACGAACCTATCGCCCCGAGAATGACCGCCTCGGAGAGAAACATCAGCTTGATCCCGCGGCGCTCGACGCCGATCGAACGCAGGATCGCAATGTCCTTCCAGCGTTGGTTAACGCTGATCGTGAACGAATTGAAAATGATAAAGACGCCGATCATCAGTGCGACGATACTGAGGATCGTAAATCCGGCATGCATCGTCGTCACCGAGTTTTCGAGGCTCTTACCGCGAAGGTCAGGCCGGACGACGTCGATCCCGGGCCCGAGCCGGGCGACGAGTTCCGCTTGGACCGCGTCAACGTCTGCACCGTCGGCGGTCGATATGTCGATGCGGTCGATCCGGTTGCCGCGGCCAAATGTGGCCTGAGCAGAGTAGATGTCCATCACGGCCACGTTGCCGTCGTAAACGTCGCCGATGCCGGACGCGGTAAACAGACCGCGGATCGTCAGCACGGCCGGGCCGGATGACGTTTCGACCGTTATCCTGTCGCCATCCTTGATGCCGAACCGGTCCGCCAATTTCGTCGTGATCGCGACCGAATCCTTTCGGCTCGAAAAGACCAGCGGGTTTTTGATGACAAGTTCGGGTCGCTCGGCCGCCGTGTTGTATAGCTGAAGGTCGCTGGCCGTATCCAATCCCAGGATCAGCAAGCGCGTTTCGCCGAGCGTGGTCGCGGCGAGCGTCTCGGTCACGGGTTCGGCGATCTTTACTCCCGGCGTCGAACGCACGGCCTTGATAGCATCGAATGAGAACCCGGCGTTGCCGGCGGCAGCTTGTAAGGTCGCCTTTCCGGCAAGCTTTTCGATCGTACCGTTGAGCGAGCCGACGAGCGCTTCGTTCGTCGTCTGGATCGCAAAAAATGCCGCAACGCCAAGGGCGATTCCGGCCGTTGTCAGCCCGAGTCGCAGCTTGTGACAGCCCCAATCACGCAGCACGATCATGGCGAGGGCACTTATCATTTCGGTGATCTGAGTGTATCGCTGACGATGCGGCCGTCGAGCAGATCGATCCGGCGTTCGCAGATCGCCGCCGCGTTCTCATTGTGGGTGACCAGTATCATCGACGTGCCAAATTCGTTGTGGACGTCCTCAAGCAGTTTGAGTATCTCGTCGCCCGTCGCCGAATCGAGATTGCCCGTTGGCTCATCAGCCAACAACAGCGGCGGGTCGAATATCAGCGCCCTCGCGATCGCCACTCGCTGACGTTCGCCGCCGGACATCTCGTCAGGCCGATGGGAACCTCGGCCGCTCAAACCGACGCGTTCGAGCATTGCAGCCGCTCGGTCCGCCGCCTCGTTGCCGCTCATTCCGCATAGCCTCAGCGGCAGAGCGACATTCTCGACACCGTTGAGCGTCGGCATCAGGTTAAAGGTCTGAAAGATCATCCCGATCTGCTCGCGTCTGAGCCGCGTGCGGTCATCATCGCTCATTGCGGCAAGGTCAGATCCGTTTATCAGCACACGCCCGCTCGTCGGGACGTCGAGCCCGCACACGATATTGAGCAGCGTCGATTTGCCCGACCCCGATGGGCCCATCACCGACACACGCTGACCGCGGGGCACCTCGAGGCCGACGCCATCCAGTGCGGTTACGCGGGCTGCGCCGTCAAATATCTTGCAAACGTTCTCCAACGAGACAATGATCTCATTCATTAGGGATGCAGGGTCGGTGATTCGCAGTCCGATTTGATAAGGTGCGAGTGATTACGCGATAATTACCTGCTGTTATCACACTTGCCGAAACGGCTTTCCGGCGTTGTCAGTATCACTGCCGCCTTTAGTTTATGGACAACAACGGCGATTTGTAAAGGATATCGTCTGAAATGAAGTCAACCGTCCTAGTTTTGCTGACCCTTCTGTGCATCGGATGCGCGGGCGAGCCTAACGGCCCGGCGAAAACTCCATCGGCAGCCGGACCGGACCGCGGCGAAGCGATCGTCGCCGAGCACATAAAACGTGACGCCGCCCCGTTTCGCAAAGATCATGTCCGATTTACCGTCACTGAGAAAGGCGGCCCGCCCGTAGTGACCGAGATCGACGTGTGGCGGCGGCAGAGCGGTGATGTGACATCCACGCTGAGCGTAATCACTAAACCGGCCGAAGATGCCGGCACAGGCTCGCTGGCCATCGAGGAAAAGGGAAAACCGTCGGTCATCGTCACATATGCCGAGTCACGCGGCGAGTTTCGCGAGACCGATACGGGCAAGATGTTCATCGGCGGCCTGACCGCTCAAGAGCTCATCGGCGAGTGGAACAAGTACAATTACCGACTGATCGGCGAATCGTCAAGCGGGTTTGAGGTCGAAGGCAAGCTCAAGGAAGGTGAACGGTCGGCGATCGCCGTCAGCCGTGTCGTTTTTGACAAGCAAAACTATCTGCCCGTCAGTATGGAACTCTTTGACAACGCCGAAAAGAAGATCCGCTCTTACGGCGTGCCCGAGATCAGGACTGCGGACGGAAGGCCGTATATCGGCAAAACGGTAGTGACGAATTACGTTTACGGTTCTGAGATCACCATCGAGATAGTCAGCCGTGAGTTTCCGGCCAAGCTCGACGAGTCATTGTTTACGCGGGATCGGTTAAAACCGGCCGTACGAAAGTAGCTTTTTATGTTAACGCACATTGTCTGTTGGAAATACAAAGCCGAAACCACGGCCGCCGAGCGGCAAAACCATATCGACCGCCTGCGCGAACTCGTCGGCGTGATCCCCGAGATCATCTCTTTCGACGTCGGCTCCGATATTTTGCACCTCGAAAGGTCATTTGACACGGGGTTGGTCTCGACATTTGCCGGCCGCGAAGAATTAGCAAGCTATTCGGACCATCCCGAACATCTAAAGGTTGCGGCGCTTGGGCGAGAGATATCGGAACGTGTGGTCTCGGTCGATTTTGTTAACGATTAGGTGAAACGGTCACGAAAGATACTATTGGCGTTGCTGTCCATCCTCGCGGTGGTGCAGATACCGTTCATCTATCGACGGTACGTCATCGGAAAACGGTTCGAACAGATCGCCGCGATCCAGTCCGGGCGAAATCCCGCCATTGATGCGAACTTTGCCGAGTACAAGGGTAACATCCATGTTCACACGAGCCTGGGCGGACACAGCACGGGCGGTTTTGACGAGCTGATAGCGGCGGCAAACTCCAACGGCCTCGATTTTGTCGTAATGACCGAACATTACTCTGAGAATTACGACACCGCCGCGCTGACGCTCAACGGCGTTTTCGGCAAGACGCTTTTCGTCGGCGGCAACGAGATCGACACGGCCGATTCGGATAGGTTCTTTATGCTGCCGGGCGGCAAAGATGCTGCCGGTTTCCGATTTGAACATACCGACAACGTCCTATCCAAAATTCACTCCGGCAAAGGCCTCGCGGTGATCGCGTATCCGGAAAAGTTCAAGTCGTGGGGCTCGGGGTTTGATGGCATCGAGGTCTTTAACCTTAAGACGATGGCCAAAAGCTCCAATCCGGTGACGCTTGTCCTCGACGCTTTGTGGTCGGGTTACTCATATCCCGATCTGATGTTCGCCGACCACCTCCGGCGGCCCGACACCAATCTCAAACAGTTTGACGAGATCGCCCGGACACGCCGGATCTCGATGTTTGGCGGCACCGACGGTCACTCGAATATCGGCCTGCACGTCTTCGGCACCGACACCGGCGGCAAGTTATTGAACATAAAGATCGACCCGTACGAAACCACTTTCCGCATCGTGCGAATGCATATTTTGCTGCCGAAAGATGAGCCGTTGACGCGCGAGTCGCTGATCGGCGCGATCGGCAAGGGCAATTATTTCACCGGGTTTGACGCATTTGGCGATACGACCGGATTCAGGTTTGTCGGAACGGCCGGTTCCGAGATCGTCCAGCAGGGCGGCGAGGCGTCGTACTCGGACGGTCTTTTGCTCAAGATCTCGTCGCCCGTCGCGGTACGAATGGTCATTTTCAAGAACGGCGAAAAGTGGAGCGAACAGGCCGATGTTGCCGACCATGCGATCAAGCCGGACGGGGCCGGCGTCTATCGCGTCGAGCTATATCAGGACGCCCTCGGCGAAACCGGGTCAAAAATGCCCTGGATCGTCTCAAACCCGATATATGTGCGGTAGGCAAACGATTTG
Organism: Pyrinomonadaceae bacterium; assembly: GCA_019694345.1. Lineage (GTDB taxonomy): Bacteria > Acidobacteriota > Blastocatellia > Pyrinomonadales > Pyrinomonadaceae > OLB17. Next base: position 27,542 of record JAIBCA010000027.1, read on the forward strand.
CAATTTGCGCTCATCATAAGAGAGCACATTTGAAATTGGCGTTTTTGTGGCAGAAAACAGAATGAATAAGATACTGATCAGAGTCGTTCAAGCGGTAGCGTTATTGTCCGTTTTGTCCTTGTCGATAGTCGCACAGCAGGTCAAGCGGGCACCGTTCGACGTAACCAATTACGTAATGGACGTGTCGCTGACACCGGCCGAGCGAAAGATCAATGCCGTCGTTGACGTCACTTTCACGCCGCTCGAAGACACCCGCAGCATCACATTTGAGCTGAACGGTTCGCTCAAGGTCGACGCTATCACGCGCATCGGCGGTGCCGTTCCGGCGGCTGACCCGTCGGCAAAGCCGGGCCTCAAGCCCACGCCGAAACCGGCAGCTAAGCCGGCGACCCCTGGACTGACGTTTGTTCAGGATCAAGCTGGCGTCGCGGACATCGGACCCAATGTCCGCATCGATCTCGGCGATACGGCGGTCAAAGGCGTGCCTGTCACACTCAGATTCAAATACAACGGCATCCTGGAGCTGCCCGCGGGCGGTCCGCTGCTGACCAAGCGGCTGGCGTATGTCGGCGCCGATCAGGGCTATCTGATGTATGCCGCACGCTGGTTCCCGTTTCACGACTACGCCGCAGACCTCGCAACGTCGGACATCTCGATCTCGCTGCCGTCGGGCCTCACGCCGATCGGCTATAGCGATTCGCCGGTCGCCCCGAGCGGCGGCAAGTACCGCTACGTGCAATCGAGGCCGTCGCTGGTCGGCAATTTCGCCTACGGTAAATACCAGTCCAAAACACTCAGGTTTGGCGAATACGAATTGCAGTTTTTCACCCGCAGCGGCAACAACGAGCTGATCTCTCGCTACGGCGAAACGCTCGGCTCGGCCCTGCAGTTCTATTCCAAGAATTTCGGGTCGGCCGATACAGCCAAAAAGCTGAACGTCATCCAGATCGATGACGACAGCCTGGATTTCTATTCGTCGCAGGGAATGCTGTTCATCGCCAATCGTCAGTTCGAAGAGGGCCGCGACGTAACGTTTGCCCGGCTTCAGCGCGAGGCCGCGTTTCAGTGGTGGGGTTTGACCGTCGGCCTAAAGTCGTTTGACGACGTCTGGCTGTCACAGGGTCTGGCCGAATACAGCGCCGTCACCTTGCGCGAAAGCACGACGGACGCCGCCAAGCTCGAGGACCTCCGCCGCGAGCTGCTCGAAAAGTCATTGACCTTCGAACAGACCGCGTCACTACTGCGTGCCCCGGCCAATCTCGACGATCAGTCTATCGCCTACCAATACATCATGTACGGCAAGGGCGCGTTCGTATTCAAACTGCTCCGCGACACGCTCGGTGCCGCCAAGTTCGATCAGTTGCTGAGAACATATCTTGCCGAATATCGCGGCAAGAGCGCGTCGATCGACGATTTTGAAAAGCTGGCGACGCGTATTGCCGGCCAGCCGATGCGTTACTTTTTCGCCCGCTGGGTCGAGGGAACCGGCGTGCCCGAGTTTAACGCTGATTACCAGATCATCAGGACACGCGGCGGCAAATTCATCACCCGCGGCACCGTCACCCAAAACTATGACAATCTGCGGCTGCCGCTGGATCTGCAGCTGCGTTCCGAGGGCGACGCCCAGCCGCAGAACATTACCGTGAACGTTGAGGATTCGAGTGCCGACTTTAATATCGAATCGACCGGCAAACCGCTGTCGGTCGTGATCGACCCAAACTTTAAGCTGCTGCGCATCTCGCCCGACCTTCGCACTTCGTCGATAGCCCGCCGCGGCATCGAGCAGTTCAAGGAAGGCAATTTCGTCGAGGCACAGGCCCAGTTCGAGGCCGCACTCAAGCTCGACCGGTCAAACGCCTGGATCTATTACCACCTCGGGCTCTTGTTCCTGGAGCAGCGTAACTACGACCTGGCGATCGACAATTTCAAGGCGGCCCGCGATCTCGGCAATCAGGGTTCTGCCCGCCCGGCGTGGCTGCACGTTTGGTCCGAGATCAAGATGGGCAACGCCTATGACGCCAAGGGCGACCGCACCCGTGCCGTCGGTGCTTACAAACGGGCCGAGACCATCGGCGATAATTATGACAATGCTCAGGATGCCGTTAAACGCTACATGGGCACGCCGTTTGACCCGAAGGATAAGCAGAATACCGCCGTCATAAAGTAGTCCGGTATTGAATAGTTAAGAAGGACGGCCGTGGCGAAATGTCCGCGGCCGTTTTTTGCGCTCGGATCTGGATGCACACTTTGCCGAAAACGGCGAGGGGCGACACGGATCGCAGGTGGAGCATTTCAGTGTTGTTCCACGTATAATACACTATCCTATCTGTGTGATCTGTGTTATGATAAAGAAATGGATCGTGAACCGCAGATCGGTGATCGTAATTCGTAAATGTGTGCGTCCGGACGGCGGGAAATGTGAAGAAAATGGCTCACGTGCGCAATTTGAGACAAAAACGGGGGTTAAAGTGCTTGGATAAAGGACTTAACCTGTCTCAAATTTAAAAATTAATTTGGAACAGCGATCCTCCGTAAACCATTGCACACACACGATTTATCGGCACAAGATGGTTATCACAACGGTTCAAGGGAATTTGAGACAATAATTCCCCGTAAACCATTGCACAAACAGCGTTTACCGGCACAATGCTGTTCAGGGGCAATTTGGGTGATTTGGAACAAGGTCGGCTGTTTTGAACAGCAAGCGGCGGAAAAAAAGCGGCCGCCGATAACTTGGTTATCAGACGGCCGCGTTTATCGTATGTCCCCTCGGTTTAGAAGTTGAACCTGAAGGCAAATTGGATCTGACGGTTCGAACCCAGGCCGACCGTTCTTCCGACGGTCGACCTCAGCAGGCCAAAGGTCGAGCCCGCCGCACTCTGTGTAAATGCCTGGCCTGGTTGAACGACGTTCGACGTGGACGCGGTGTAAACCGATGTCGAAGTGTTGAACGCCAGATTGGGCAACGCATTGCTGAGCGTGGTCGATGGATTGGCGAAATTCGTCTGATTGAATAGGTTGAATATCTCCGTGCGAAATTCGAAATTCATCCCTTCGCGGATACGGAACCGCTTGGCAACGATCATATCCACCTGACGGAATGTCGGGCCTGACAGAGCGTTTCGCGAGAGGTCGCCCCACGTTCCGGGTGCCGGTGTCGCAAATGCCGCCGGGTTGATAAAGTTACGGTCGTTGTTAAGGTACGGGTTGACACCGGCGATCAGATTAGGCCGGCGGACGTTACGCGAATTGCCGCCGCCCGGCGTATTGACCACCGCGACAAAACCTGTGGGCAAGGCCGGGAACGACGTTCCGAAGGATGGCAGATTGGCGGTGAAACCATTGGCAAAAAAGCCTCCGGCTCCGTTGGGACAGCCACCCGCCTGCTGACATTGGACGACGATGTCGGGCCGTACGACCAGCACTTCGACAGGGACGCCGCTGCGGGCATTGATGATGCCGCCGAGCTCCCAGCCGCCTAGTATGAAGTTGCCCGTTCTGCCAAAGTCGAACCGTTTGCCCTTGCCGAACGGCAGCTCATACAGGGCACTGAGATTGAACGTGTGCCGGACGTCAAAGTTGTTGCGGCCGCGGTCAGCCTCAAAATTGTCCAGCTGAGCTCCGGTGCGAGCTTCGTTCGAACCGGCGGTCGTACCGCGGCTGCTGCCGTAGGTGTACTGGGCGTTCATCGTCAGGCCGCTGCGGAAGCTTCGCTGTGCCGAAAACTGCAGTGCGTTGTACTGATCGTCGCCGCCGCTGGTTTTGTAGTCGATCTCGGCGTACGGATTCGACACAGTCGTGCCGCTGACAATGCTGAACTGTCTGACCGTCGTCACGCCTATCACCTGGCCCGCCGGATTGGTGCGGTTGACGACGCCGAAACCGGTCGGGATGTTGGTGCCGTTGGCGATGGTCGTCTGACCCGGGAGTATTTGGTTGGCGACGCTTCTGAGAAACAGGTTTGAACCTTTGCTGCCGACGTATGCAAGTGTCGTCGTAATGCCGCCGGGCAGCTGCTGCTGCCACGAGACGCTGTATTGAAAGATCCGCTCGGGGATCGTGTAATCGCCCGAATAGGCTCGCGGCTGGTAGCTGCGATTGTTCGGATTGGCGTTAAAGTTAGCGATGATCGCCGGTATGTTTGCCGGAAACGCGAGCAGCGAACCGCTCGTCACGGTCGAGCTGACGCGGTCGCTCTCGATCGGCTGGATCTGGTCCTCGGTCTGGCCCGGGCCGTAGTAGAGCCCGAGGCCGCCCCGGATGACGGTCTTTCCGGCCGAGAAGAACCCGTTTCCGTCCTGGTCCGGCGACCACGCGATCGCGACGCGGGGGCCGAAGTTGGTCTTGGACGATTTGAATGCCGCCTCGGACGACGGCCGCAATGTGCCGGTCTTGATATCGAACAGGACCTGGCCGTTATTAGCCTCGCGAAGCGGGGTGTAATATTCGTACCGCAGGCCGTAACTGAGGGTGAGGCCGGGCTTGAGCTTCCACTCGTCCTGGACGTAGCCGATGTAGTATTCCTGCTTTGCCAGCCGCTGTCCTGTCAGGCCGTTGTTGAACGGGCTCGGGGCACTGACATCGCCCAGATACTGGACCGACGTCGGTGTATTGGCCAAAAACGAGGCCAGATTAGAGAAAGTATAGGTCGTACCGCCGAGGCGGTCGGTGTACATCCTGATCAAACGGAGCTCGCCGCCGAACTTGAAATTGTGGCTGCCGCGGACCCAGTTGAGGCTGTCGACGAACGAAAGCGAGTAAGGTGTATACGGCTGGCCGCGGCCGTTGGTGGCCGAGTTTGCGCGCACCAGGCCGCCCGGGATCGAGATGCCGGACGAGGTGCCCTGGCCCGCGATGCCGGTGTTGGCGACACTGCCCGAGATGTTGAGGATGATATTTGAAAAGTCCAAACCGCCGACGGTTGGCGCCTGGCCGTTGATCCGTGTGCGGGCGGCGTTGTAGCCGAATTTGAATTCGTTGATCAGCGAGCCATTCTTTTTCAGGATCGACTGAAAACCGGCGACACCATTTTGCGGGACCGCTTCGATCGATGTCACGCGGCCCGAGATGCCCTCGGGGGCGATGTCAGTGCCCTCGTCGCGAAAGAATCGCATGTAGAGCTTGTGATGGGTGTTGAG
>JAIBCA010000045.1 GCA_019694345.1 Pyrinomonadaceae bacterium
GCATGTCCGCAAAGGTCGATCTCAAAGGTCGGCGTAAACCAGCGTATCTCAAAAACGTCGCCATTCCTTACGAAAAATGCGGTTTCGCTCAGGTTATTTTCCTGGGCGATGCAATGCATCGTCTCGGCCGGCAGCCAGACGTCAAGCGGTACGACCGCGGCCGGATTGCCGGCAAACGGAACTGACGAAAATGCGTCAACCTGATATATGTCCAGTTTCATATCTCTGATAAATGTTCCTTTCCGCGATGCCATTTCAGCCAACCGCGAACGTGCAGCGAAAAAAAGACGGCACTGCCCAAAATGAGGGCCAGGCTATTGATCATAAATCCGACCGTCATCCAACTGAGGCTGGCGACCATCATTATCAGAAAACCGGCCTTCTTTTTGCTCCCGATCAGATAAACGCCGGTCAAACCGCATACGGTCGCGAGCCAATCGATCCCCCACAGCTGCATATCTATTTGACCGGTTTGTCTTGCCGAACCAGAGCGACCGCCTCGATCATGACCAGAGCGTCCTTGGGAAGCCGAGCGGCTTCGAGAGTCGAACGGGCAGGGAACGGTGCCGCAAATCGCTTTGCGTAGACCGCGTTCATCTTTGCAAAATCATCTATGTCGGCCATTACGACGGTAGTTTTGATCACATCCTCGATGCTGCTCCCGGCGGCCTTGAGTACCGCTTCGAGGTTTTTGAGAACCTGTTCTGTCTGTTCCTCGATCCCGCCCGTGATCATTGCCCCCGAACGAGGGTCAATGGCGATCTGCCCGGCGGTATAGACAACACCGTTGGCCACTATCGCCTGCGAATACGGCCCAATGGCTTTTGGTGCATCAGGCGTGTCGACGGCCCGCTTTCGGGTTGATTGGGCCTCGGTCACAAAGGCCGGCCATTTTTCCGCGGGCGCAAATAGGAATGCCGCCGCCGTGGCCAAAGTTGCCGCCGCAATAAACAGTCCTTTGATCATAAGCCATTCTCCTCTACCAGATCTTTGTGCTTGTTACCACCGCATAATAGATCGGCATACCGATCGTGATATTCAACGGGAAAGTCACACCCAACGCCATCGGTATATAAAGTCCCGGATCAGCCTTCGGTGCGGCAAGCCTCATTGCTGCCGGCACCGCGATATACGAGGCGCTGGCCGCAAGTATCGCGAACATGAAACGGTTGCCCGGATTCTGAGTTATCAAGCCGCTGGCTACCGCCGCGATCACGCCGTTGACGAGCGGGGCAATGAGGCCAAATGCCGCGACGTACCAACCATATTTTCGAAACGCCCCGAACCGCCTTGCCGTTACCATTCCCATTTCCAGCAGGAAAATTGCAAGAAAACCCTTGAAGATATCTGTGGTAAACGGCTTAATGCCCTCGGCCTGTTTGGTGTCGGCAAAAAATCCGATCAAAAGGCTGCCGAGCACCATCAGGACGCTGCCGTTCGTAAATGAATGCTGGATGATGCTTCTCAACGAACCACCGCTTTTGCCGTCGGTCTCGTATTTCATCATCAGGATAACGCCGACGATGATCGCCGGCGATTCCATAAGGGCCATTACGGCGACCATGTGTCCGCCAAACGTCAGAGACTGTCCCTCAAGAAAGGTCGTGGCCGCCACGAATGTCACGGCGCTGACCGAACCATATGTCGCCGCGATGGCCGCGGCGTCGCTGACGCTCAATTTCCGCTTAAGGACAAAAAACGAATAAAGAGGTATCAGTGACGCGATCGCGATCCCAAAGAGAAGTGAAAAGAGAATCTCCGAAGTAAAACTGCTGTGCGAAAGTTCCTGGCCGCCCTTAAATCCGATCGAAAAGAGCAGGTAAAGCGAGATGAACTTTACGCTCTGCGCCGGGATCTCAAGATCGCTTTTGACCATCGTCGCGACGATGCCGAGCACGAAAAACAGCAAGGTCGGGTTGGTCAGATTCGAAACTACCAGCTCAATGTTCATTTCAAAGATCAGTCAATGACCGCCGCGATCGCCTGGATCTCGATCTGAGTTCCAAAATGAAGTTCCTTGACAGGTACGATCGCCCTTGCCGGACGATGATCGCCCATAACCTCGGCGTATTTCGCGTTTACGGCCGACCACAATTCCATATCGGAAACATAGATCGTCATCTGCAAAACGTGGCTCAGATCGCTGCCCGCCGCCTGCAGCACAGCCTCAACATTCCGCAATGCCAACTCCGTCTGCTCACCAATATCACCCGTAAAAGGCTCACGCGTATCCAGTGTCATCGGCAATTGCCCTGACACATAGATCAGGCCGTTGTGCTCAATGCCCGGTGAATAATGGCCTTTTGGTTGTGGTTGACTTTCCGGCTGTACCGTCTTCATAAAATCGTTTGCCACGGAGTTCACAGAGTCCTTTCTCGGTGATCTATGTGTTCTCGGTGGCTAAGATCAACCTACGCTTCCCTCAAGCTTCAACCCCAACAGCTTCGTCGCCTCAACCGCGTATTCCATCGGCAGTTCGCGGAAGACCTCTTTGCAGAAGCCGTTGATGATGAGCGAAACGGCGTCTTCCTGCGGGATGCCGCGTTGTTGTAGGTAGAAGAGCTGGTCTTCGCTGATCTTCGACGTTGTCGCTTCGTGCTCAACGCGGGCGGTGTTGTTCATCACCTCGATGTACGGGAACGTATTCGCCTCGCACTTGCCGCCGATCAGCATCGAATCGCACTGGGTATAATTGCGTGCTCCGTCTGCCTTCGGCATGATCTTGACCAGGCCGCGATACGAGTTGTTGGACTTGCCGGCCGAGATGCCCTTTGAGACGATGGTCGATTTGGTGTTCTTGCCAAGATGGATCATCTTGGTGCCGGTGTCGGCGATCTGGGCATTGTTGGTGAGAGCGACCGAATAGAATTCGCCGATCGAATTGTCGCCCTGCAATATCACGCTCGGGTATTTCCAAGTGATAGCACTGCCGGTCTCGACCTGCGTCCACGAAATTTTCGAATTCACGCCGCGGCATGCTCCGCGCTTGGTCACAAAGTTGTAAATGCCGCCTTTGCCTGTCTCGTCGCCGGCGTACCAGTTCTGTACGGTCGAGTATTTGATCTCGGCATTGTCCAGAGCGACGAGCTCGACAACGGCCGCATGAAGCTGGTTGGTATCGAATTGCGGTGCCGTACAGCCTTCGTTATAGGCAACATAACCACCTTCTTCGGCGACGATGAGCGTGCGTTCGAACTGGCCCGATTCTTGGGTATTGATACGGAAATACGTAGATAATTCCATCGGGCAGCGAACGCCCTTGGGGATAAACACGAACGAACCATCCGAAAAAACCGCCGAGTTCAGCGCCGCGTAATAGTTGTCGCCGACCGGCACGACCGAACCGAGGTATTTCTGGATCAGTTCGGGATAGTCTGCGACCGCCTCGGTAAACGAGCAAAAGATCACACCCGCCTCGAGCAGCTTTTTCTTGTAGGTCGTCGCGACCGAGACCGAATCGAAAACCGCATCGACTGCCACATTTGCCAGCATCTTTTGCTCGGAGAGCGGAATGCCGAGCTTTTCGAACGTCTTCAGCAACTCCGGATCGACCTCGTCCAAACTCGCTTTTGAGGGCTTCTGCTTCGGGGCCGAATAATACGAAATGTCCTGGAAATCGATCGCCGGATACTTAAAATTCGCCCAATGATCGGGCTGCTCCATCGTGAGCCATTTCCGATACGCCTTCAGCCGAAATTCAAGCAGCCATTCGGGCTCGTTCTTTTTCGACGAGATCAGCCGTACGGTGTCCTCGCTCAACCCGCGGTCGATCGTTTCGGTCTCGATATCCGTGACAAAGCCGTATTTGTATTCCCGATTTGTAAGTAATTCTGCTGCTGTCGACATATCTATTCCGCCTCGGCGATCTCAAAAAAACCTTCCTGCACTTCCAAATGCAGAGCTCCGCCTTTCGCCTTAAATCCACTGCACGGCAGTATTTTTCCATCCACGGTGATCAGCGTTTGGTAAGCAAGTTCCCGCGTTTTCGAGTCCAGTGCGTTCACGCTCAAAGTGTCCCGCGTGCAACCTTTCGGCAGCGTGATGGTGACCTTTGTCATTTCCAGATCACTGTTTTCTATCGCCGTTCTCATTTTCAAATTCTCTGAGCTTCGAGCGTCCGGTGAATGCCCTTGATCTGGTGAAACATCGCGTCCACCGAGCTTTCGGTCCCGACCAACTGCGCCAGCGTGATCTGCGACAACGCGTTCTCGACGATCTCGTGAAGGCCAACGATGACCGGACGAATGCCGCAATCGCCGTTATGCACGCACGAGTCGAGCACGCCCGTGTAGCTCTCGCAGTGCTTATTGAGCACGTCTTGATCGAGCACCTTGATAACCTCGTTCAGCCGAACCTCGCTGGCCGGACGTGCCAGAAAGTAACCGCCCTTGGTGCCGCGGGTCGAATGCACGAATCCGGCCTTGTTGAGCAGCCACATCAGTTTGCCCGCATTGGCGGTCGATATGCCCTCGCGTTCGGCGATCTGCGGCAGCGTCAGGCTCTCGCCGGGCTGCAGATTGGCCAACTGGACCAGGCACCGTAACCCATATTCTTCTTGTGCCGATATTTTCATAAACCAAACCCTGACAGTAATTTTGGATAATCCCGTAAGTATAAGAATCGCAAAACATTATTTTTTTGTCAAGATTGGTCGGTCGATGTTCGGCCGTAATTTCAACCCGTCGATATTTTGCTAGAATGAGACCATGATCCTGACGGTTTTAGGCTCAGGCACATCGGTGCCGCACCCGCTGCGGAGCAGCTCGGCGTACTGGCTCGACGCTTCGTCCGGCACGCTGCTGCTCGACTGTTCGCCGTCGGCTATCCAGCGGATGGCCGAACTTGGGCTCGACTGGGCGGGGCTCGACGCGATCTGGGTCTCGCACTTTCATCTGGACCATTTCGGCGGCCTCGCACCGTATCTGTTCGGCGTCAAGCACGCGGCCGAGACGCGCGAGCGGACCAAGCCTTTGAAGATATACGGCGGAGCCGGGCTTGAGGAGCTCATCCGCAAGATAGACGACGCGGGCGGCTATCGTCTGCTCGAACAGCGATTTGCGATCGAGGTGACCGAGGTCTCAGCCCTTGAGCCGTTTGAGATATTGCCGGGCGTCGAGGCCGTCGCGATGAAAACGCCGCACACCGACGCGAGTCATGCGATACACATTCGTGACGGCGAGGCGACGATGGTCTTTACGGCCGACACGGGTTTTGACACCTCTATCGCGGGGCTTGCGGGCGGCGTCGGACTATTCGTGCTCGAATGTTCGTTTGTCCGGGACAAGCCCGTGGAGCTACATTTGGAACTCGCCGAAGCCATGCATCTGATCCGGAGGGCAGCACCGCGTCGGGCGATGCTGACGCATTTTTACCCCGAGTGGGACGAAATCGACTTTGCCGAGGTGGTCGCGGCATTCTATCCGCCGTGCGAGGTCATCGCTGCCGCCGACGGGCTGCGGGTCGAGATCTAAGGTCTGTTGCCGACGCTTTTCTTCGCCATTGCCAGCAGTTCCTCGGGCATCCACTTGTTGAGATTCTTTTCCTCGGCTCCGGCGATGCCGCGGTCGCGGTTACGCCATTCCTTGATGGGGTCATCCTCGCGAAGCGATTCTTTCGGATAATTTTCGACCTGCTCGAGACTGATGATGATGCCCTGCGCGACGTCGTTCCAATCCTCGTTCTGGATGCCGCGCATGACGATGGGCAGGCCGGCGGTCCAATCTTCCTCGGGCGCGATATTATCGTATTCGGGAATGGTCAGAAATGCCGTGTCCGGAAATGCCTTGCCGCTGTATTCGCTGACGAGCTGGGCCTTGACGTCCTTTATCGCCTGACTCGGGTTCGCCTTGCGGATCTCCAATGCCCTTCGGAAAATGTCTGAAACGGTTGCTTTGTCGCTCATAAGGTTATTGTCCACAGATTAACACAAATAGCCGGCGATTTTAACCAGCCGCGGGCCAAATGGCCGCCTCCGCATACGCTTGCCCGCGGACGGCAAAATTTTCCGCTGCCAACCAAATTCTTGAAGTTTGGCATCTGAAACGTTAGTCTTTCACTCAAGAGGAGATTTTTGATGAAGAGCCTTTTCGCTATTGCGGTCATATTGTTTGCCTTTACGGCCGGCCTCGCGCAGAACGAGCAGTCGCCGATCGTCGAAAAGGACATCACTTACAAAGATTGGACGCTCAAGAGCATCCGCACCGGCGAGGACGTCACGCTCCGCGACCTGAGCCGCGGCAAAAAGCTGGTCATCGTCGTCTATTATGCTCCGTGGTGCATGAATTGGCGTCACGACGCCCCTTTCCTGCAGCGGTTTTACGACAAGTACAAGGCGAACGGGCTCGAGATAGTCGCGGTCGGCGAGTATGACCCGCTGTCGTCGATGAAGAACAACCTCGAATACCTCAAACTCACGTTTCCGGCCGTTTACGAGTCTGAGAACCGTACCGACAAACAGAAAACCCAGCACTATGAATATCGCCGATCGACCGGCGATATGCGCAATTGGGGCTCGCCGTGGTACATACTGCTCGAACCGGCCGCGTTCGAGAAGAAAGGCAACACGCTCGTGAAACGCTCAAACGTCATCAACGGCGAGATGATCGAGACCGAGGGCGAAAAGTTTATTCGCGAAAAGCTCGGG
>JAIBCA010000127.1 GCA_019694345.1 Pyrinomonadaceae bacterium
CGCAGCGAATGCGAGCTTACCGGATTGTACCGCGGCGCGTATTTGGGCGAAACGGTCCGGGTCTTGAGTGTCTTCGGAAAGTTGACCAGGCTCGCGCCGAAAACAGCGGGGCCGTGCTGCTCCTCGACAAATTCGCTCTCGTCGATGTCAAAATGCGTCGTGAGGGCGTTCATCGCACGCGATCGGCCGTTCTCGACGCCGGCGGCGTTCGCCTGCAGGATCGCGAACAGTGCCGGGCTGATCTTGAACCGCAGTTCGTCGAGCGTCGCTCCGCCGGCGAGGGCCATCAGAGCGTATCGGATGTCGTCGCCCGAGATGCCGCTGAGGTCATGGCCGCGGCTGCCGATATAGTCGGCCAGGGCATTGTGCGTGGCATCTTCGGAAGCGGCAAAATTGTCGCCGGCGACCGCCACGTCAAATGCGTCACGCGTAAATCCGGCGACGTCGAGCACCTCGGCAAATTTGGCGGCCGAGACCGTCCAGTCCGATTCGGTCGCGGCACGCGGGCTGGGCGAGCGGCGCGGCGTTTCGACCGTGTTTGAGTACAAAATGCGGAAATACGGGCGATTCGGGGCGTAAAAACCGAGCTCGGCGGTGTACGAACCGTTCGGCTCGACATTGAACCACCAGTTGCCCTCGGCGTCGCAGAGGCTGATCTCCTCGCGGCCGTGGTGATTGTCGATGAGCTTGACGACGAGCGAATAACTGCCCAGATCGCTGCCGAAAACGCTGCGGAGCCTCGCCCACGGATCGTCGCGGAGCGACCAGTAGAAATAAAGCCGCGTCGGCGTTTGCATCTGCAGACGGGCGCGATTCTCACGCTTGAGTTCGGGCAGCGACACCTCGGCGAGTGCCTTGAAAACCGGCGAGACCTCGACCGCCGGTTCGGCGGCGGCGAGCTCGGGCGTGACGTCGAGCGTCAGCTTTCGGGTGCTCTTTTTCGCGGCCTTAACAGCCGTTTTGACCGGCTTTTTGGCACTTTTCGCAACTGCCTTTGGCGCCGCGGCGGCCTTTTTGACGGCTTTTGCCTTGGCGGGCTTGGCCGGCGAAACCGCGTCGGCAAGCTCGGCGAACGGGTCGGCGATGATCGTTTTCGCCTTTGCTTTCAGGGGTTTAGCCTCAACGACGGCCTCAGCCTTAGCCGTTTTGGCGGCAGCCTTTTTGACGGCCGGCTTTTTGGCTTTAGCGGCCGCGGCTACAGTCGGTGCAGCCTCGGCGACGGCCGCAAACGGCTCGGCCGCGACGGCGTCGATCTTGACATCTTTCTTGGCTGCCGGCTTGCGGGCAGCTCTCTTTTTCGTCGAAACAGTACTATCCATAATAAAAGACCGCAAACATAAAGTATGCGGTCTTTCGGCCTAAGATACAAGCCTTTTGCAAAATTTGACGCGGATCTAGGGTTTCGGCGAGGTCAGCGACTTTAGCTTGACCTCGATCTTGCCATAGATCGAATCGATGCGGCCGCGGATCGGTATGCGGCGTTCGTCGTCGGTTATCCAGATCAGCATTCGGCCCTTTTGCTCGATCAGGCGGCCCTTGCCGAAGAGCAGCGGTTCGACGCGCAGGCACGTCACCTTGCCGAGGACGGTCTTTTGCACCTCGCGGCCGGTGACGCGGACCGGGACCTTGTAGATGAGCCCCGAATCGCCGATCGTCATCTCGAACTGCGACCCGACGGTGAGCGGCATCGCGCGGAGCGCGTAAACGCCCGAGACGACGTCATGGACGGTCTCGACATCGACGGTCGAGGCGATGCGGCGGGGCGGACGATTGGGGTCCTTGGGGTCGGTCTCGACATAGCGGACGCGGCCCTCGGCGTAGTCAAACTCGGCGATGCCGTCGCGGACGCGGTCCTTTTGGACGTCGTGTTTGGTCGTTTTGAGGATGCGCATCAGCCGTGCGTCAACGATCGACTCGTACTGCTGCAGAAAGCTGAACCGGAAGAGCCGCATCAGTGTGCCCTTTGACACGGCCTCGGTCTTAATGAGGAAATTGTCGGTTTCGGGCACGCGCCGTACCTCGAACTTGAGGTCGGCGACCGAGATGCCCTGGATGATCTTGCTGAGTTTGCCCTCGTACTCAAAAACCTCGCCGTCGATGAATTTGAACGGCGACGCCTTGGCCGGTGTCTGGGCGAACGCGGCCGCCGCGGCGGTCAGCGTGAGTATGGCGATGACGAGAGTTCTGCGAAAATTGACGCTCATTGTGATCCTAAAAACCCCAGTAAACCTTTGATGCCAGAAACAGTAGAGCGGCTGCCGCACCGATGCACGCCTTGTACTCACGGCTTTTCAAGTATAGCTGAAAATCGAATTTTTCGCCCGAATTTTGCCATGGCGAAAGCCTCGGGAAAAACGCCGGGACGTTGGCCCGGTAATTTTCAAACTCGTCGCCGAAGAGTTGTTCCAGATCGCCTTCCTCAACGAACGCGACGGGCAGATAGATGCCCGCCATCAGTACGATAAAGATGACGGCGAGCCACCAGACGTTTGCCGCCAAGACAAAGCCGCCGCCGAGAATAAAGCTGCCGAGATAGAGCGGATTACGGACGAACGCGTAAGGACCGGTCGTCGAGAGGACCGAGGCCTTTCGCAAATGGCCCATCGCCCATGTGCGGACGGCGACGCCCGCGAGCACGATCACGGTGCCGGCGGCCACAGTCGCCCACGTCGGGACGGCGAAAACAAGCAGGAGCACGGCAAACGGTATCGCCAACGGGACGCGTATTCGCTGCAGCCATCTTTTGTTGATAATTGCCATTAGCCGTGGGAAGCGAGCCGGTTGCGAACCGCGTCCATGACGGTTTCGACGCTGATGTCCATACAGATCCATTTGCCGCACGTCCGCCGGTGACAATCGACGCGGCAGCCGATATCCTCGCGGCCGACACCGATGTCGCCGGGCGTCAGACTGCCGTTTCGCCACCATTCCGTCGGGCCGAAAATGCCGACGGTCGGTGCACCGGCCGCGATGGCGATGTGCGTCGGGCCCGTGTCGCCGCCGATATAGACGGCCGCCCGGCGTGCAAGCTCGTAAAAGCCCTTGAGGCTCGGCCGGGCGAGTACGACGCGGCCGCTGCGGCTGGCGGCAGCGACGCGACCGGCAAGATCGGACTCGGCCGGGCCGGTGGCCACGAGCGACGTCATGCCTGTTTCGTCATAGATGCGGTCGGCGAGTTCGCCGAACTTTTCGGCATGCCAGAGCTTGGTGACCCATCCGCCGCCCGGATTGAGGATCGCAAATCTCTCACCCATTTGGGTGAGAACGTCGTTGGCCTCGGCTGTGTGCTCGGCCGCCGCGGCGATCGGGAATTCGAGCCGCGTATCATCGTAGGCAAACCCCAAAGCACCGGCGACAAGGTGCAGATTCTTGCGGATCACGTGGCAGCGGTCGGGCGTTTTGACCGTGTCGGTCAGTAAGAACCGCCCCGCCGGCTCGCGCAGGCCGGAGCGCGAAAAACCCCAACGCCTTTTCGCCCCTGATATCTTGGCGATAACTGCCGATTTGATCAGCCCCTGCAGATCGATGGCGATGTCGTACTTTCGCTGGCGTACAAGTTTGGCCTGCTGCGTCATATCGAGCAGGATCTCGTCGATCACCTTGCCGCCGCGCATCGACCGCGTGTCGATCTCGATCAAATGATCGACCACAGAACTGCCCCGCACGATCTCGGCCGAACGCTGTTCGACAACCCACGAAACCTCGGCGTCGGGCAAATTTGCACGGATCGCCGCCGCCGCCGGCAAGGCATGGACAATGTCGCCGATCGCGCTGAGCTTTACGATAAGGATCCGCATCGATCTTAATGATAGATCGAATGTTACAAATACATAAATCGGCCTCGACGGGAAAGGCCGTATGTCCCGGCCGGGAGATGTAATATACTGGCGGTACGGATCAGGTTATGTACAAGCAGTTGTTATCGGCGGCGTTTTGGTTGGTGCTGATGGGAGCAGTGGCGGCGCTTGCCAATGCCGCGGAACTCGTCGTGACCAATACGGCCGATGCAAACGACGGCGTGTGCAACGCCGATTGCAGCCTGCGCGAGGCGGTCGCGGCGGCGAACGCGTCCCCGACGGATGACATCATCACTTTTGACCCGACGGTCTTCGGCATCGCCAGGACCATAACCCTTGGCGGCACTCAACTGCAAGCGGTCAACAACGGCACACTCACGATCAACGGCCCCGGAGCCGGACTTTTGACGATCTCGGGCAATAATCAGAGCCGCATCCTGTTTCTGGCAGTGGGTGCGAGGGTGACGTTGACAGGCATCCGCGTGACCGGCGGCCGGTCGACCGACGGCGGCAATGGCGGCGGCATCCTGACCGACACGGACGCCGAACTGACGGTCAATAACGCCGCATTTGACGGCAACGTTGGCCCGAGCGGTGGTGGCGGCGGCGGAGCGATCGGCGGTATCGGGCGAACAACGATCAATAATTCGGCATTCAACGACAACGTCGCATTTGGCGGCGGAGCGGTCTTTATCGCACTGCAGCCGCTGGCGATCACCAATTGTAACTTCACCGCCAACCGGTCGACGCAAAACGCGGGCGGCGCGGTTTTCGTCTTTAATGCTCCGGCGACGATCGGCGGATCTATCTTCAAGGCAAATATCGGCGCGGGTGACGGCGGCGGCGTATATGCGACCCAATCTGCTATAACGATCTCAAATTCGGTCTTTCAAAACAATCGCGGACAGGACGGCGGTGCGATCGCCAACAGCGGCAATATGACCATTCTCGGTTCTCTGATCGAGGGCAACGCGGCAGCCGACGCCGGCGGCGGGATCTTTACGATCAACGGCTCAATGGTCATTACCGACACTATCATCAACGCCAACCGATCGAGCTTTGGCGGGGGCGGCGGCATCCTGAGCTACAGCAAGATGAATATCACCGCGTCGGCCATTACGAACAACACGGCCGATCCGACGAGTTCCGGCGGCGGCGGCATCAGGTATCGCGCATCGCTCTCGACCCTATTTCTAACAAACAGCGTTATCAGCGGCAATGTGACCAGTGGTATCGGCGGCGGGTTGATGAATGAAGGCCAGGGCCTTAACGACGAACCGGCGGTCGACGCACGCGGTTCGCTGATCGCGGGCAATACGGCGGGGCTCAAGGGTGGCGGCATTTACACGGAAGGCGGGCCGTTCAACCCCGGCCGGCTCGACCTGACCAACACGACCGTCACAAACAACCGAACACAGACGACCGGCGGCGGCCTCAGCACCGGCAACGGGTATTCGCTGGTCAACCTACTTAACGTCACCATTTCGAACAACGTCGCCGTTCAGAATGGCGGCGGTGTCGAAAGTGCCGGATTTACCTACACGCGAAACACGATCATCGGCGACAATGCGGCGCTCGACGGTGTGTCGCAGGACTGGACCGGTTTTTTTGATTCGCTCGGGTACAATCTGGTCGAAAATACGACGGGCGTCAGCTTTTCCGGCACGATGACGGGCAACGTACTGGGTCGTGACCCAGGGCTTGGTGCCCTCAAATACAGCGGCGGCCCCGTTGCCTGGCGGGCATTGGTCAAGGGTAGCCCGGCGATCGACTCAGCCGATAGCGCCAATTTTCCGACATTTGATCAACGCGGATCGGCACGCCCGATCGACGGCGACGGTGACGGCACAGCCCGGCCTGACATGGGAGCCGTCGAGATATTTACCAACGAGGCCGCGCGGAGAATGCCGTTCGATTTTGACGGCGACGCCAAGACCGACATCTCGGTCTATCGCCCGTCGGACGGCGTCTGGCATATTTTCCGAAGCATGCAGGGCTATACGTCTTCGCGTTGGGGCATCGCGACCGACAAGCTCGTGCCCGCCGATTATGACGGCGACGGCAAAACGGATCTCGCTGTATTTCGCAAGGGCGAGAACAGCACCTGGTACATCCTCGCAAGTTCGACGCAGACCTACACCGCCATTCAGTGGGGTGCGACCAATATCGAGCAGGCGATCATCTATGACACGCCGGTGCCTGCCGACTACGACGGCGACGGCAAGGCCGAACCCGCCGTGTGGCGGCTGACCGACCTGATCAGTGAACCAGCGAGATTCCTGATATTGCAAAGTTCGAATGGGCAGGCGCGGGTTCTGCAATGGGGCCTTTCGTCGGATGTCCCGGTCCCGGCCGATTTTGACGGCGACGAAAGGGCGGACCTTGCTATTTTCCGGCCGGCATCGGGGCAATGGTGGATCTACCAAAGCCGGTCGAACGGTGTTTTTGTTACGCAGTTCGGTGCCTCCGGCGATAAAGCGGCCGCGGCCGACTATACCGGCGACGGTCGCGCGGATATCGCCGTCTGGCGGCCGTCCAGCGGCGTTTGGTACATTCTCAGGAGCGGAGACCTTTCGTTTTATGCCTTTCCCTTTGGGACGAACGGCGACGCTCCGGTTCCGGGTGACTACGATGGCGATGGTAAGTACGACGCCGGTGTTTTCCGCCCGTCGGACACGACCTGGTACTTGAGCCGCTCGGCCGTCGGTGTGCTGATCCAACAATTCGGTGCGAGCAGCGATTTGCCTGTGCCGAACGCGTATGTGAGATA
>JAIBCA010000063.1 GCA_019694345.1 Pyrinomonadaceae bacterium
GCGACCGGCGGAGTAGTATCGACCGGTGTCGCAGGCGATGTAACCGTGATCACGTTAGACCACGCGCTCGGACCGCCGAGACCGATCGACCTAACGCGATAGTTGTAGGTGACGTTTACACCAACTGTCGTATCCGAATGATTGGCGGCCGTGCCTGGTGGTATAAGTGAGAGTGCTGTCCAGGTGTTTGCCCCGGCTATGCTCCGTTGGAGTTCCCAACTGCGGGTCAATGGACTCGTATTGGTCCAGGTTAGATCGATGGAATTGTACGGGCGCATACGTGTCGCCGATATCGGAACTCCGGCCAGGCCGGATGGTGCCGACGGCGGCGGTAGTGCTCCAACGGGCGTGAGTAGAACTGTACCCGTTACATTCGTCGTTGCGTTCCTGCCGATCGTGACAATTTGTCGTTGGTCGTTGATCAATGTCCCGTTACCCGTTACGGTCCATCCGGCTGATGTCACGCTTGGATCCAATAGTCCGCTGACAGCATACGTGCCGAGCCCGTCGAAGTAGATACCGGCACCTAGCTCTCCGTACCCGATGTCGCCGCGAGCGTTGATACCTTGCACAGTTGTCCACCTTGACGTACCCGCAAGGTATGTCCACTGGCCGTTTGCCTCATATCGAAATGCGGACACGATCCACAATGAGCTCGAGCGCAAAGTTCCCGAACCTGCGATCAGTCCGTTAGAGTTGATCGCGACGCTGGTGATCGGATTGTAGTTTGCAGGTCCCTGACCGGTCACATCGACCTGGCCGGTTGCCAGATTCAGACGTTCTTGTCCGCCGATAATGATCCCTGAGTCGTTGATGTCGCGTGGAACTATCCAAAATCCGAACGTAACGAGATCCGCAAATCCGTTGGCATCGCTATAGACCCAACCTTGGCCCGAGGGTTGATATCCAAGTGTGCTGCGTGAGCCGATGATCTGGCCAGTGTTATTTATTGCTGTTGCGAACGACGACGGGTCATTGAAAATGCGGGGCAATATCTCCAGAGTAAAGGCGTTGTCCACCTTTCTCCATCGAACCGAAACGGCATTCCACTGCGGACTGTATGAGACACCGACGATGACATCGAAGTCATTTACGTCAGTTGGGAAGGTACTCATCGAACCGGACGGTATCGGCAATTCTGTCCACGTTTGGCCTTCGACGCTGACTAGCGGAACGTAATTTCCATTTACTGATCTGTGGCCAACGATCGTGCGGGAATTGTTCATTGCCACCGGCGTACCATTCCCGATGAACTGTAGGTCGTAAACCGGCGGGACCGACTGACCGACGATATTGATCGCAAATAATAGTAAAAAGAGAATAAAGAAACCGAATGAGTGACAAGTTAGTGCGGCTGCGTTGATGATCCTGCCTAGACAACGTATTGAATGCATATCTGCACCTCCTATTACGGGTGGATATCATCCGGTCGTCATCGGTTCTCTGTTGCGACAGGTGCGGTTACTGCACCTTATTGAACCCGGCGTGGTCCAAGCCCGCCTATGTGCATAATTTCAAAAAAAAAGCGTCTTGGATGTGACGAGTGTCACACATGGCTATTCCGTTAGAGAAACAGAAGCTCAATCGGTTGCCAGTGTGCCTGGCAGGCAAATTCCTTAACTGTCACACTCGCTACTGCTCGTGTTTCTGCCTTATTATGTTCACTATGAACGGACAGATCACAGAGTTTATCAAACACCACTATCGGCATTTCAATTCGGCGGCGCTCATTGACGCGTCCGAGGGATACGTCAAACACCTCGATGCGGGCGGCAAGATGATGATCACGCTTGCGGGGGCAATGTCGACGGCGGAACTCGGATTGTCTCTCGCCGAGATGATCCGCCAGGACAAGGTGCAGATCATTTCCTGTACGGGCGCGAACCTTGAGGAAGACCTTTTCAACCTCGTCGCTCACGATTATTACGAACGCGTACCGCATTACCGTGATCTGACCCCGCAGGACGAGCAAGAGCTGCTCGACCGCCACATGAACCGCGTGACCGACACCTGCATCCCCGAACACGAAGCGATGCGTCGGCTCGAAAAAGCGATGGTCGATGTCTGGACGCACGCCGAGGCAGAGGGCAAGCGATATTTTCCGCACGAATTTATGTATCAAGTGCTGCGTAACGGCTCGCTCGAGGAGTATTACCAGATCGACCTCAAAGACAGTTGGATGTACGCCGCGATGGAAAAGAATCTGCCGATGGTCGTGCCGGGCTGGGAAGATTCGACGATGGGCAATATGTTTGCCGGACACGTCATCACCGGCGACATCAAAAACGTACACACCGTCCGCACCGGTATCGAATATATGACGATGCTTGCCGATTGGTACACCAAGGAATCAGAGGACGCTAAGATCGGCTTTTTTCAGATCGGCGGCGGCATCGCGGGCGATTTCCCGATCTGTGTCGTACCGATGCTCCATCAGGACCTCCAACGCGACGGCGTTCCGGTTTGGGGTTATTTCTGCCAGATATCCGATTCGACGACGAGCTACGGCTCATACTCCGGTGCAGTCCCAAACGAAAAAATAACCTGGGGCAAACTCGAAGCCACAACGCCAAAATTCATTGTCGAATCCGACGCCTCGATCGTCGCCCCGCTGATGTTTGCTTATATTTTGGGGTGGTAGCAAAACAGCCTTTGTTCTGCCGTATGCATCTTAAGGTTCAATAGATGAAGACTTTGATCGGCGTGATTGCATTGTTTTTGATGACGACGAACTCATTTGTTGCTCAAATGACGAGTTCGCATGTGGAAATATCTACACTTTATTCCGAGAACGGAGAGTTCTTTTTACGATCCGTGCCGTGGGATAATCACTCACCTTCGCTCCGCGGAACCACTTCAGTTTATAGGAAAGGACAAAAAGAACCGGAATACGTAGTTCCTAGAGGGTTCGACGATGCCGACAGGAATCGACTGACCCTGAGCAACGATGGTGAGACGATTTTTTACGTAATTAGTTATTTCGCCAACGAAACAATGGACGGCCTCAAAAGCGTTAACATTTATCATCGTGGCAATCTTATTCGTTCGTATACCGAAAGAGAGATCAACGGATGCGATCCAGATAGGGAGCGCTGTAGTCTTCTTTATTCCAATTACGATGAGGTAGTTGACCGAGAGAAGTCGCATTCAGCGCGTAGAACCATTTTCCGAGGAAACGTATCGGATCAGGATCGTTTCCTATACGAAACGCCACTCTTTGCTTCCGGGGATCGCGTTTACCTTATCGATTCTAAAAAGATCGTCCATACGTTTGATCTAAGAGAAGGTAGGCATGAAAAAATCGGGAACTTTGATGAACAGTTCCCCCAACTCAAAACCATCGCGCGTAAAAACAACATTGAGGAAGAGCGTTTCGAGTCACCTGAACTCTATGATTTCCCCGCACTTGCGTCAGGCGAAGAAACGGCGAAGGCACTCGCTAGATCGTTAGGGATGAAAGTCTATGATATTTACTCCGATAAGGACGAAAAGTATAAGAAGTATTCCCTAAAGCTAGGCGGGTTGTTGAATCAGGACGGCACCGTCGAGATTGAAAGTATTGACTCTTCGGACCTTCCCAAAGAAGCGATAGAACAGTTCTTTCGCTCAAATCGATTTATCACAACGAAGATCCCTGTTGTTTTCCGTAAATGGTACATAGAAGAGTACTTCTTCTTTCGTAAAGCGGATGATCGACTGGCTAAAAAAGAACGTGAAGACGAACTTCGGCTTTGGCAAGAAGAGTCACGGAAATTGCTTGTGGCAGAAACCATCGGTGGACGGTACATTCCAAAGAATTTACAAGAAGCTTTTCTTGAATTGGACAAACAGCTCTCTGAGATAGATAAGAAAGAAATGGCTGCCCTCAAGTCGCGAAAGGATATGATCGCCTATCATCACGGCCTCGGCACTTCGTTGCGAAACAATTGGGGACTTTGGGGAGTGTCTAGGTTAAAAAAATACTTTACTGATAGAGGTATTACACATCCAGATAACATGTCGAGCGTAGTGCTTTTCTTTTACTGGGACTGGTTAAACGGTATAAAGGAACCCTGGAAGAGTTGGGAGCAAAATCCCAAACGGACAATATTTTGATTACGGCAAATTATGTTCCCGGAACGGGCTGTGCGTCGTTCTGAGTTTGATTAGATTGCCGGAATCCTTTCGCCCTCCGTTTGGGCTGCATTCATGGAACATTTTGACGTCTTAATTATCGGTGCGGGATTGTCGGGCATCGGTGCAGGTGCACATTTGCGGACGGAGTGTCCGGGTAAGACATTTGCGATCCTCGAAGGGCGTGAGCGAAGCGGCGGGACCTGGGATCTGTTTCGTTATCCGGGTATCCGTTCGGATTCTGATATGTTCACGCTCGGCTACAGCTTTCGGCCCTGGAAAGAGCAAAAAGCGATCGCTGACGGCCCGGCAATACTCAATTACATTCGCGAAACAGCCAGCGAATACGATCTGGAAAAAGAGATTCGGTATGGCCATCGGGTAAAACGAGCCGAGTGGTCTTCAGAGGATTCGTTGTGGACGGTCGAGGCGGAGATCACGAGCTTGGAGCCCCCGCTTCAGTGGGCCTCCGCGGCAAATGACGATGTTACTGATACAAATAGTGGCCGCCTAAAGGCGGGACTCCAAACGGTTGTACTTACCTGCAAATTCATCTACCTATGCACGGGATACTACGAATATGAGAGCGGTTTTACGCCGGACTGGCCGAGTCTCGTTAACTACGAAGGCACAGTAGTTCACCCGCAGTTCTGGCCCGAAGTTCTCGAATATTCGGACAAGAATGTGCTCGTAATCGGCAGCGGTGCGACGGCCGTAACGCTCGTTCCGGCAATGGCCGAGACCGCGGCACACGTGACAATGCTCCAGCGATCACCGACATACGTCGTAACAATGCCCACGCAGGACAAGATCGCAAATGTTTTCCGAGCCATATTTCCGGCGAAAGCCGCCTACTTCATCGCCAGATGGAAGAATATTTTCAGACAAATGTTCTTCTACGAACTTTCACGCAAATATCCGTCGGCTATGAAGCGGATGATCGCTTCGGGCGTTAGGAAAGAGGTCGGCGATGCCGAAGCTAGTGATCATTTCACACCGACGTATGACCCGTGGGACCAGCGTCTTTGTGTGGTCCCGGATTCGGACCTTTTCAAGTCGATCCGCGAGGGCAGGGCTTCGATCGTCAACGGCGAGATCGATACGTTCACCACGTCCGGCGTCCGACTGAAGGGCGGCGACGAGATCAACGCTGACATTATCGTGACAGCGACCGGCCTTGTACTTAAGATCATGGCCGGCCTATCGCTCGTCGTTGACGGCAGGCCGGTCGACCTATCGAAGGTTATGGCATACAAGGGAATGATGTACAGCGACGTGCCCAATCTGGCTCAGGCGTTTGGTTATACCAACGCATCCTGGACGCTGAAATGCGATCTGACGAGCGAGTATGTCTGCCGGCTGATCAAATACCTGGACGACAATGGCTATGCCTATTGCGTTCCGCGACGATCCGACCCGACCGTCTTGCCCGAGCCGGTTCTCGATTTCAAATCAGGCTATGTTTTGCGTGCACTCGACCAATTGCCGAGCCAGGGCTCAAAGCACCCTTGGCGACTGCATCAAAACTATGTCAAAGATCTCTCAATGCTCCGGTACGGGCGCATCAACGACGGTACGATGGAATTCCGCAAACGCGGCTGCCAATAGCGATGTTGTGCTCGGCAACGTGCTAAAATGGCGTTTTGGGCAGCGTATGAAGATTTTTCATGGCACTGAAAATGCGAATATCGTCCGGCCGACCGTTTTGACGTTGGGGGTTTTTGACGGGTTGCATCTCGGTCATCAGCAGATAATGCACAAGGTCGTCGAACGTGCTCAGGCGATCGACGCGGTGCCGACGGCGATCACCTTCGACCCGCATCCGCGGGCAGTCCTTCATCCCGATTCAGCACCACCATTGCTGCAGACGCTTGATCAACGATTGGCCAATCTCGAGGTGCTAGGGATCAAGCAAACGATCCTCATCCCGTTCACGCGCGAGTTTGCCGGACAGCCAGCCGAAGACTTCCTCACGAATATCGTTCACGATCGGCTACAGGCACGCGAGGTGTATCTCGGCAAAGGGTTTGCTTTCGGCAAGAATCGCGGCGGCAATATCGACCTTTTGCGAAAGATGAGTCATCAGCTCGGGTTTGTTGCTGATGAGGTCGATGAGATACAGTTGCGCGGCCAGCGGATCAGCTCGTCACAAATTCGCCGACTGCTCGGCGATGGCCGTGTCAATCTCGCCCGCCGAATGCTCGGCAGGCCTTACGGCGTCGAGGGCGTAGTCATCCACGGCAACCATCGTGGGCGGACGATCGGATTTCCGACCGCCAACCTCAAACCGCAAAATCGCGTTATTCCCAAATACGGCGTTTACGCGACCGCGACCTTGATCGACGGCATCTGGCGCCGCAGCATCACCAATATCGGCGTCCGTCCGACATTTGAATCCGATTCCGAACCTTCGATCGAAACGCATATATTCGACTTTGACGGCGACCTTTATGGTGATGTCCTCAGGGTGCGATTTTTGCGTCGGATCCGCGACGAACGAAAGTTCAGCGGCATCGACGAACTTAAAGCTCAGATCGAGATGGACTCCGAGCGTGCAAGGAACTATTTCGGTCACATTGGCGTAGGGAATTTGCTTGAGGTTCTATGAAGATCACCGAACTGATCCCGATGATCTGGACCGAGGACCTCGACGGCACGATCGCTTTTTATGTTGATGTGCTTGGTTTTGTCTGCAGCGATCGTAACGACGATTGGGGTTGGGTGTCGATGTCGATCGACGGTATCGGCCTGATGGCCGCAAGGCCGAACGCTCACGTACCGTTTGACAAGATCGGTTTTACCGGCAGTTTTTACTTTCGTACGGACGACGTAGATGCGATGTGGGCAAAGATCGGCGGCAAAGCCCGTGTCTGTTACGGCATGGAAGATTTTGACTGGGGAATGCGCGAATTTGCCGTGTATGACAACAATGGCTACATTTTGCAGTTCGGACAGTCGTTAGTAGATCGAAAATGAGTAATTTAGGCATTGACGTCGGAACATCGATAAAAGAACGCTCGGCCGCTGCCAATGGAAACGGCCGGCCGCATTTTGTCGCGACCGGCGATCTGGCGATAGCAAAGCTGGTTACGAACAAACAACTGATCGCCGAAGAGAGGTTTCTGCAGAAAAAAGAGGCCGAGGTCGAAAGCGTGTATCACGGCTGGCGTGGCTATTGGCGTCTGTTTCAGATCTCGCGGGTCATCGTAATGCTCGCCGTGTACCTCTATCTCGATCAGTTTGATATGCACCGGGTGCAGCAAGTGCGCCACAAAAAGCACAGGATGAAAACGGCGTCGCGGCTGACCCGGCTTGCGGTTTACGGCGAACGGCTCTATTCTGTGCGGCTGTGGCTGACGCATCAATTAACGGCCATCGCACGTCGTATCGTGCTTGGCAGCAATACCGATCGCGAGCAGAATCAAGAGAAACAGGCTGTTTGGCTGAAAGAAAAGCTGATCGACCTCGGGCCGACGTTCATTAAGATCGGACAGTCGATGGGGACACGCGCCGATCTGCTGCCGCTGCCTTTCGTCAAAGAGCTTGGCACTCTAGTCGACAGTGTACCGCCGTTCCCGAATGAGATCGCATTTGCCCGCATCGAACACGAGCTCGGGTGCAAGATCAACGAGATGTACGCCGAGTTTGAGCTCGAACCCGTGGCCGCCGCGTCGCTCGGCCAAGTGTACCGTGCCCGGCTGCATAGCGGCGAAGAGGTCGCAGTCAAGGTCCAGCGGCCCAATCTTGATGCGACGATCAAAGGTGATCTGGTTATCCTGAAAAAGGTGGCAAAGTTCGCCGAGCGCTTTCCGCAGCTCAATGAGAACGCCGACTGGGCCGGAATGCTTCGCGAGTTTGACGTAACCGTCCACGAGGAGATGGATTATGCCGCCGAGGGTCAGAATGCCGAGCGGTTCCGTATAAATTTCAAAAACTGGAGCGACATTCACGTTCCAACCATCTACTGGAACGCAACTACGTCCAAGGTGATGACGATGGAGTTCATTCACGGCTCCAAGGTCACCGACGTTGACGAGTTGATCGGCCGAAACGTATCACCCGAAAAGGTGAACCGGATGCTGATCAAGACTTATCTAAAGCAGCTACTCGAGGACGGCTTTTTTCACGCGGATCCGCACCCGGGCAACCTGCTGGTGATGCCCGACGGCAGGATCGCTTTTTTCGATTTTGGCATGGTCGGCCGCATTACACCGGAGCTGCAGTCCAAGATGATCGACGCCTTTTTTCACGTCGTCAGTAAGGACGCCGGCGGTATTGCCGAGGACCTGATAGCCCTCGACTTTCTCAAGCCGGGAACCAATCGCAACGTTGTCAAACCGGTCGTCGAAAAGATGTTCGAGTTTCATTTGAACCGCAAGCTAAAGGACGTCAATTTCAAAGAGCTGACCTACGATCTTGCAGACGTGATGTACGATTATCCGTTTCGGCTGCCATCGAACTTTACCTACATAATGCGCGCACTGATGACGCTCGAGGGTATCGGCATTATCACCGATCCCGAGTTCAATTTCTTTGAAACGGCCAAGCCATTCGCCAAAGAGTTTATGCTCCGCCGCGAGGGCAACGATTTTCGCAAGGCCTTTGTCGATAAGATCATGGGCCGTGACGACGGCGGCAAGATAGATTGGGATCGTACTTGGAAACTCGCAAAAATGGCGTTCAAGACCGTCATTAATCCCGGCTGATGATTAGTTCAAATCGGTTGGAAATAAGGCGCATATGCGCTGACTTCAACGTCTCGGATCTCGAATCACCCGATTGGCAAGCGTGTCATCCAGTGACCGTTTCGCATTATTGGTCGGGCAAGCCGGCTCCGGAGGGACGTCATTTTTCTGCGGCGATGCTTTGGTCCGATACGGCACTTTATGTGCGTTTCGACGCCGCACAGAACGAGGAATTGGTCGTTACCGACGAACCGCGGCTTGATTCAAAAACGTACGGCCTTTGGGATCGCGACGTGTGCGAACTTTTTGTCGCTCCGAGTCGCGAGGTTGCCAACCGCTATTTTGAGTTTGAGGTTGCTCCGACCGGCGAGTGGGTAGATGTCGGGATCGAGGTAACTGCTGCACAGAGGATTAGCGATTTTGACTACGCCTCTCATATGACGACGGCGGCAAAGATACTCGCCGGGCGCGTAGTGATGGCCGTCAAGATCCCCTGGAGCGCATTCGGCAAAACGCCTCACGCCGGCGATATATGGTTGGGCAACATTTTTCGCTGTGTCGGCAGAGGCGACACGCGCGGCTATCTTTCGTGGCAGGCAACCGCAACGGCGATTCCCAATTTTCACGTCCCTGACAAATTCGGTGAATTCATCTTCGGCGGCGGAACTTTAGGCGCTGATCAGCTTTTCGTATACGATGAATACCCCGAGCCCGACGCTGAACAATCCTGAACACCATCTGATGCCCTTGTTCGCCAGGTCAAATCTCCCTGCGGTAAAGTGGAGCGGCAGTCCTAAGATAAAACTCATCAGGATCATTCCGCCGATCGACCCGGCCCCGAAAACGATAATATAAGCCAGAGCGACCATCGGCGAGGATATCAGCGGTAGAATGATAAACATCAATGCACCGCTGCCGGCCAGGCCGTGGATCATGCCGACGATGACCGATCGCGGACCGAACCGATGGTGCGATCCTTCTGAGATTTCGTCAACATGAGTGTGAATATGCGTGTGAGAGTGTCCGCCGTGTTCGTGAGTGTGAGCATGGATCTTTTCACTAGTCAGTATCTTGCGAATGGCGTTAATGCCCAAAATGACGAGCATGACACCGACCACCGATTCGAGCTGTGCTTCAAGTGCCTCGGATATCTGTAGTTTCAGGAGGATGACGATGAGTCCGACCGCAAAAAGAGCGATCGTGTGCCCCATGCCCCACAGCCCGCCGACGATAGATGCCGACATCAGCCCTTTTCGCTCACTGACGATCGTCGAGACCGCCGCCAGATGATCGGCCTCGGTGGCGTGGCGAAGACCCAGGACAAAACCAAGAAAGAGTATTGAATATGTTGTTAGTTCCGGTGTGTTCTCCATTGATTTTTTATACCGTCATACCACCGTCAACGGCGATCGTCTGTCCCGTCACATAGCTTGATGCGTCGGAAGCCAGAAACACCGTAATGCCCTTCAATTCACCGGGGCTGCCGACACGAGGAATGACGTTATTTTCCTGGATCGAGCGTTCATATATGTCGATCACGGCGTCGGCCAGCCGCGAATGAAAAAAGCCGGGTGCGATCGCGTTGACGCGGATCCCCTGTCGGCCCCAGCTTGCGGCCAGTTCTCGCGTGAGACCTATCAAACCAGCCTTGCTGGCGACGTAACCGGCATAAAACGGTCCGTTTGCCGACGAGGTCATGCCGGCGATAGACGCAATATTAATGATCGAGCCGCTCTTTTGTTTTAGCATCTGCCGGCCAGCCGCCTGCGCAAAAAGAAAGCACCCGGTCAGGTTTACGTCGAGCACTTTTTGCCATTGATCGAGCGGCATTTCCTCGGGCATCGCTCCCCACGAGATGCCGGCGTTGTTAACCAGAATGTCGACCGCTCCGAACCGTGTCACCGTTTCGGTGACTATCATATCTACCTCATCGGCCTTTGATACGTCGCATGTGCGACCGTCGACGTTAAAGCCTCTGGCCGTAAATTCGTTGACAGTCTCGTTCAGCCACTCTGCCCGCCGAGCGCATAGCATCAGGTTGGCCCCCGCCTCCGCAAGTGCCTCAGCCATTTCCTTGCCGATGCCGCGTGAACCGCCGGTCACGATCGCCGTCTTGCCGGTCAGGTCGAATAGTTCTTTTACGTTCTTGCTCATTGCTTTTGTCGTCCAGTTAGGATATCACGGCGGGAGCTCATTGCCATTGCGGCGAAAGAGCGGTTTGCCGTTGAAGGAGCGGATGGGGTTTAATTGAATCTATGGTCAAGACACAGAAAGAGCTCGCGTTTTTACGGGATCTGTACATCACCGAGGAATGGACCAAGCGCTTTACCGACCTTGTCGATAAACATCTTGACCTCCGCGACTCGGACAATCTGCTTTACCTCAATGCAGGAACCGGCTTTCACGCAATGGCGGTCGACGAACGCTTTGGCGAAAAGACCGACATCTTCGCGACCTGTGAAAATGAAGATATGCTCACGATCGCCCGTGACAAGGCGGCGGCGATAAGTTCGAAGGTTGATTTTTCGACGATCCGGTTCGAGGATGACGCATTTGACGCGGTTTTGACGGACGCAACGTTTGCCGACCCAGCCGCTATCGCCAGCTTGATCGAGAATACCGCTAGAGTCGCTCGAACTGGCGGCGACGTTGCCCTGTTCCTCCCGACGGCGGGCAGCTTCGGTGAGATATTTTCGCTCCTTTGGGAGGCAATGTATAACGAGGATCTGCTCGAATACGGCCCCGTAGTCGAAAACCTGATCGCCGCCCTGCCGACGATTTCGCACCTCGAAACCCTGGCTGCCGGTGCGGGAATGATCAACGTAAACACCGAAACTTCGATCGAGGCGTTTGAATTCGACGATGGCGCCGAGTTTGTCGGCTCGCCGCTTGTCAGCGATTTTCTGATGCCGGTCTGGCTTTCGCCGATGGCGGAAAATGAAAGAGAGCGAGTCTTGGAACGACTCGCTCAAAATATCGACGCCGAGGATGGCAAACTTACCTTCAGATTTACGGTCAAGGCCACGCTGCTAACCGGCGAGAAAGATTAAATGGTGAAAGAATAGGCTCCTAACACCATGGATGGGCGGACTGGCTCGTGAACGGTCAGGCCTGTTTGGCCTCGGCACGTTTACGCATTTCCTCCATCAGAGCTTCGTCGCTCATCTGGCTGATCTGCGGTGCTGCGGCGTTCGAGAGTTTCTGTTGTTCGGCCTTTTCTTCTTCCTCCGCCTCGCGCATACCTTCCTTAAAGGCCTTTCGCGACTGGCCGAGCGATTTGGCCAATTGCGGTAGACGTGTTGCTCCGAATAGCAGGAAGAGCACCGCTACGATCAGGATAATTTCAGTTGTTCCAAAGTTCATACTATTTAATGCGACGATCTTTCGATCGGATACCAATTTGTACCGGTCACCGGACGCAAATCACATAATACAGCTATTTGCGTTAACAAGCACCCCAATTTTTTAGTGTCGTGACTTAAATCGGTCTGTTGCCTCGACGAGTGCCGATATTATGCCCTTTTCCGAAACAGAATGACCGGCGTCAGGTACGACGATCAGTTCCGCCTCTGGAAACGCCAGATGCAGATCCCACGCCGAAGTTATCGGGCATACGACGTCGTACCGACCTTGCACAATCACCGTCGGGATGTGACGTATCTTGGCGATATTTTCAAGCAGATAGTTGTCCGTCGGAAAGAACGAATTATTGACGAAATAGTGACACTCGATGCGGGCCAGGCTCAGTGCCTCATGCGCGCCTTCCCAGTGGTCCATTAGGTCTTTGTCCGGATACAGCTTTGACGTCGAACCCTCCCAAACACTCCAGGCTCGTGCGGCCGACAGACGTATCTCCTCATCGTCGCTGGTAAGGCGTTTATGATACGCCGCTATGAAATCGCCGCGTTCGGACTCGGGGATCTCATCACGATACCTCGCCCAATAGTCCGGAAATATCTCTGACGCGCCGTATTGATAAAACCAGTCGAGCTCCTTGCGGCGCGTCAGGAAAATGCCGCGCAGGAATAGCCCCAAGCATCTGTCGGGATGGGTCACGGCGTACGCGAGGCTTAGCGTGCTGCCCCACGAACCGCCAAACACATACCATTTATCGATGCCGAACTTGGTACGCAGCTTTTCCATGTCGGCGATCAGGTCCCACGTTGTGTTCTCACGCAGATCGGCGTGCGGCGTTGACCGGCCGGCTCCGCGTTGGTCAAACAAGATCACGTGATAGATCGCCGGATCGAAAAACTGTCGGTACATCGGTATCAGCCCGCCGCCCGGCCCGCCGTGCAGAAACACAACCGGAATCCCGTCAGGGTTGCCGACGCGTTCGTAATAGACCGTATGAATATCGGAAACGATATACATACCAGAATCAAATGGTTCGATCTCAGGGTACAGTGTTGCCATAATTTGATAATACGCCTTGTCGCACATTTACCTCAAACCACACGCGATGGAGGATCGAGAAACCTGTCGTACCAAAGCTGAAAAACCAGCAGTGTCCATAGCTGTTTATGATGAGACGCGCGGCCAGTCTCGTGCTCCCGGATCAGCCGCCCGACATACTCGGGCTCAAATAGCCCCTGCGACCTTAACCGATCGGCGGCGAGCAGGTCGTGCATCAGCGGATTGAGCCGGCCTTTGAGCCACTCGGCAACGGGAATGCCAAATCCTTTCTTCGGACGGGCCAATATCTCGGCCGGTAAGATACCTTCGAAGGCTTTTTTGAGAATGAACTTGCCGTTCTTGCCACTCAGCTTGTACTCGAGAGGCAGGCCGGCGGCAAACTGTGCAACACGCGGGTCGAGAAACGGAGCCCGTGTCTCAAGGCTGACCGCCATCGCGGCCCGGTCCACCTTGGTCAGGATGTCTTCGGCCATGTAGAAATTGATATCGAGATACTGCATCTGCTCGATCTCGTCCGCCGCGTCACAGAGTGCCAGCATTTCCTGCGGGCCGCGATAAATATCTCCGTCGGAACCGGTGACCGCATCAGGTGTCAGTAGCTGTAGCTGCTCATCGAGCGAAAACGAACCGAACCACGAATGGTGGCGCTCGACCGTTTCGAGATTTGCCGCCCGGATAAATCGCTTTGCCTTATAGTCGAACGACATGTTCCGGGTCGAGACCGGCAATCTACGCACTACGGGCTCGATCAAGCCGGCCCGCAAAAATTGTGGTATCGACGTGTACATTCGCGTCACTTTATGGGCAAAGTACATCGGGTATCCGGCAAAGAGCTCGTCGCCGCCATCACCACCAAGAGCAACCGTGACGTGTTTTCGGACAAATTTTGAGAGCAACAGTGTAGGTATCAGCGAACCGTCGGAAAGCGGTTCGTCGAGCCAGGTGCCGATCTCGCTGATCAGGTCGCCGGCCGTGGCGGCGCTAAGTTTTTCCTCATAATGTTCGGTACCGAGATGACGGGCGACTATCCGGGCGTACTTTGATTCGTCAAAAGAGTCTTCCTCAAACCCGATCGAGAACGTCTTGACACGTTCTGCTGCGTGTCGGACCGCGAGTGCGGCGACCGTCGATGAGTCGATTCCGCCCGAAAGCAGGATGCCGAGCGGCACGTCTGCCACCATCCGCAGGCGAACTGCGTCAGAGAGCAATTCGCTGAGCTCGGCGGCAGATGTTCCGATCGGCACTTTCGGACCGTCCTTTGCAAAGGTTTGATCCCAATACCGGCGTGTCTTAACCTCGCCGTTCTCGACGGTCATTATGTGTGCCGCCGGCAGTTTTGCGATGCCCTTATAGATCGAATTCGGCGCCGGAACATAGTCATAAGACAGGTATTGTCGCAGTGCGTCAAGGTTCAGCTCGGGCCTGACCGACGGATGGGCGAGCAATGCCTTCGGCTCGGACGCCCAGATCAGTTTGCCTTCAAACGTCCCGTAATACAGCGGTTTTTCGCCGAATCGATCGCGTGCAATGATCAGTTTCTTTCGCCGTGTGTCCCATAGCGAAAACGCATACATCCCGTTGAGGTGGTCAACAAGGCCTTCGCCGTACTCTTCGTACAGATGCGGCAGTATCTCGGTGTCAGATCTTGTTGTGAATTTGTGGCCTTTCTTTTCGAGATCGGATCGGACCTCACGATAATTGTACAACTCGCCGTTCATCATCACGATGACCGACCTGTCCTCATTAAATACTGGTTGGTCGCCCGTTTGCAGATCGATGATCGACAACCGCCGCATGCCCAAGGCAGCAATATCGTCGAGCCATAACCCCTCCGAATTAGGCCCACGGTGCACGATCGACTCACACATTTGGTGTAGAACGGCCTCAGTATGATTCTTCGGACCTGATTTCTCGAGGTTTATCCAGCCGACTATTCCGCACATATCGGGTTATTTGGTGTCAAACCCGATCTTCTCTCGGACGGCGTAGATCGCCTTGTCCTGAGACTCGTGGTAGGTTCGGACAAGTAGCTCGGCAAGAAGTCCCATCAAGAAAAATTGGACTGAGATCGCAAGCATTACCACCGTAATGATCGGTAGCGGCGTAAGTATGAAAGAAGTACCATAGCCGAATTTCAGCACCAGTGCCCAAACACCAGCGATCATCGAGATAAAGAATGCAAGCATTCCGAACGCCCCGAAAACATAAAGCGGCTTGGTATGATATTCGGCCATGAATTTGATCGTGATCAGATCGAAAATGACCTTGACGGTTCGCGAAATTCCGTACTTTGACTTGCCCATTGTTCGGGCATGGTGATCGACCGGTATCTCAGTCACGCGGGCGCCGGCCCAGCTTGCGTATATTGGGATAAAACGGTGCATCTCGCCGTACAGCCTGACATCCTGGATCACGTCACGACGATACGCTTTAAGTGAGCACCCGTAATCGTGAAGGTGTACGTCGCCGATCCACGAAATGATCTTGTTCGCTATTTGCGAAGGTATTTTGCGCGAGATCAGTTTGTCCTGCCGATCCTTGCGCCAGCCCGAAACGACGTCGTAACCCTCATCGAGCTTTTCAAGCAGCCGGGCGATATCGGCCGGATCATTTTGCAGGTCGGCGTCCATCGGGATCAGGATGTCGCCCTTGGCAGCGTCGATGCCGGCGGACATCGCGGCGGTCTGGCCGTAATTTCGCCGTAGCGAGATCACTCTGACCCGGCCATCACCGGCAGCGATCTCCTTTAGGACGCTGAGTGACTTGTCGGTCGAGCCGTCATCGACATAGATCACCTCTGCCGTCTTGCCGAGGGCGTCGAGAGCGGCAGCGATCTTTGCGTGCATCGGACGCAGGTTATCCTCCTCGTCTAAAACGGGCAGAAACAATGACAGCTCAGGAGCATCTTCTTGTTTATCTATCTGGTTAGCTTCCATCGATTCAAAGACTATGAACCTTTTAATTTACACTTTTCAGAGAGAAAGTGCAGTATTTCAGATCGCGTCGATGGCGGTACGCACCTTTTCGGCATCTGTCACAGCACGCGAGTATTCAGGAGGACGCAGTGTCCCGCCCATAAACACTCTTTCGTTGCGGTGCCGCATGCCGCTTCCGATCTCGCCAAACGCGGTGAAATGGACATCTTTGACCTTCGTCGCGGCGACAACCTTGTTGATGTTGCGTTCGTTGAGATTGCCACAAGCCATGATCACGATCCGATCGGCGGCATAAGTGACGAATTCGGAGAGCATTTCGAGGCCTTCGACGGCCGTCGCTTCCTGGCCGGATGTCAGGATGCGATCGACGCCTATCTCGGCGAGATCGTCAATGGCCCGGAAAGCGTCGCGGCAAACGTCGAAGGCACGGTGAAATGTCACCGCCATCGGCCTTGCGAGATCGGTCAGCACTTGAGTTCTTGCTGTGTCAATATTGCCTTCGGCATCGAGAATTCCGATCACAACGCCATCTACCCCGAGCCCCTTGGCCGCAGCGATATCGCGCTTCATAATGTCGAACTCGGTTTCCGAATATAGAAAGTCACCGCCGCGTGGCCGAATGATGACATGCAGTTTGATATCCAGTAGCTCACGGGCGACAGCGACAGCGCCAAAGCTCGGCGTGGTTCCGCCCTCCATCAAGTTGTCGCAAAGCTCGACCCTATGCGCACCGCCGGCCTGTGCGGCAATGGCAGATTCAACGGTATCTACGCAGATCTCGACAGCAATCGACGTCATTCCGGCTTCCTCGCGACGACCACTATCGAGACGCCGAACGGAAAATTGAAGTTCTTTAGCCAGAACCGTTCGGCAGAAAAAAGCTTACCGAACAAACCATTGAGGGCCGAAACATTGATATTGTTCTCGCTTGCTGGTTTGATGCCGGTGAGCTTCATAAATGAGCGTCCGGCGAAGATCGGCGAAAAGAACGTCCAGTTTGCATACGTCGCACGCTCGATGGTGTAGCCAGCACTATTGATGCGTTCGACGATCTGACTCCGAGTGTACCGGATACGATGATGCGAAATATCGTCCTGCACGCCCCACAGCCACATAAATGCGGGGACGAAGAAGAGCGAATAGCCGCCACGCCGGGTAACACGAAACATTTCTCTCAGTCCCGCTACGTCATCATCAAGATGCTCGATCACGTCAAGTGCGGTCGTCAGGTCAAACGATTCGTCAGCGTATGGAAGAGTTTCGGCCAAGCCCTTTTGAACTTTCAGTCCCTTTCGGCGGCAAAACTCCAGAGCGTCGTCCGAAACGTCAACACCCTCGGCATCGCCAAATTGGGAAAGCATCTCGATGTTTGCTCCCGTTCCGCACCCCACGTCCAGGATCCGTAATACGCTTCCATTACCGGCCGAGCCCACCTGAATGGTGGACGCCAACCGCTTGACGATGTCGGAGAGAAAGCTCTCGAGGATCGAGCGCCGACCGACGAACCACCAATGCGAGCCCTCGACCTCGTCCATGATGGCGTATGTGTGCTGCTGCATTTCATGCGGCAATGCTGCGTTCATATGACTATTTTGCCACAAATGGCGTCCTGAAGATCAGGAACGCCTGTGCCAGGCGGAAAATGGACTCTCGACCTGTCAATACGTTAATACGCTAAACCCTGAGACCTAGCATTTCACTGGCCAAGCGGCCCTGATCGCCGTTGAGTTCCAGGCCGTAACTTTCGCGAAGCCGTCGAACTATTCCGTCGTCACTGACCGCGCATTTGCCGCCCTCTTGACAGAGGATCATCAGTTGCAGTCCCTCGTCCAGATACTCCTTACGGTCGATGCAGATCATATAGTCGCCGGCTGTCTTATGAGCCTCCCATTCGAGTTCGTAGAGCGTTGGGTTGAATACGCTGAGCGGGTTGACGTCTGCGTTTGAAAGGCTTTCGATCGTCTGCGCAAAATCGTAAGCGTGACGCCCCTCGTGAACAAATGTTCCCTCGCAACCGCGTTGGCCGCCGGTGTCGATGGTCTCGTTGGCGATCGCGATGTAGATCTCGCCGAGAGCCTCGCGCAAGCTGATGCGCTCGTCGGACATCCGATCATTTGTCCTCCGTTCATCTATTATCCCGGTGATGCCCGATGCGTTGATCTCGTTGACCGACCGAACGCGGACAAGCATCTCCGACTCGAGGATCTCGTTCATCATATGCTTGTGAAAATCATTACCGTTCGCGATGATCGCCGCGATTGCGTCCTCAATGGACTTGCGGTATTTCTTGTCGATACCTTTGTCAAATTTCATAGAATGTCTGGCGTCGAACCTCTCCGGCTTTCCACCGCGTTTCAACCCACTTTTCCAAATCCACACCAACTATTCTGGTTATGCCACGTTATCTCTACGTCTTCAGCGTCGATCTCCGTCCACCAGCCGGCAAAATCATCCTTCGAAATGTAAAACGCGGTCGGAGCTACCAAATGGTCAAAGACGATATTATGCTGCTCACGCCATCCAAAGGTGCCGAGATGGTTGAGATATTCGTTGTAGAAGAGCCTGTTGGCGATCGGTCTTGACGCCGCGTTGATCGGCCGATAGATGAGCTTGGTCGTCAGAAACACTCCGAGTGTCGGCAGTTTGGACAATTGGTAAAGCAGCGGCTGGCTGATCTGCGACGTAAAACCGGTTCGGATCGGATCGACATAATTGGTGATCCACTCATTATTTTCGGCACCGTAGATCCAAGCGGATATGTGGCCGGCCTTCTTAACCTTTCCGGCGAGCGAAACAAATGCCCGCTTCGGGTCCGGCGTATGATGAAGTACGCCGACACTGAACGCGTAATCAAATGCCCTTTTGAGCGGCAGTTTGAAGATATCGCACTGAATAATATGAGCGTTCGGCAGGTCGCGGGTCAGAGCAAATGCCGACTCGACCCCGTCCCCGAGGTCGATACCGACGACCTCCTTTGCTCCCCATTCGGCCGCGAGTTTGGTGTGACGGCCCTTGCCGCAACCACCCTCGAGTACGACCTTGTCCTTGAAGAATTCGGGCTTTACCGGTTGCAGCCAACCGAGGAACTGCTCGTTGTACTTCGGGTCTTCTTGGGTAAAGTTGGTCCACTGCCAGCCAAAATTCTCGGCCGTCGCGGCCTTGTCCTCCTCGATCTTTGCCAGATCGACAAAGCGGGGAACGCCGCGGATGACTTTATACTCGCGGTCGCACTTTTTGCAGCTGAGCACCGCGTCGATGATCTCTTTCTCCTCGTACTTACTTGCGTACGCCAGCAAAATATCACCGCCGCAGGTCGGGCATGCCAATAGATCCAGTAACTTTTCTTTCATCAATTCTCAGCCGCAGACGCGGAAGATCACTCCTTTAGAATTCGTGTAGAATTCGTGAGCTGCCGGCTAGATCATCCTTTTCTTAAATTTTTCGTATTCGTCAAGCGGAAACGGTTGCCGCCAGTTGAATTCGAATTCATCGGTCTCGCGGGCCTCGAACAGTTGATCAAATGTGAAGGCAAACGCGGCACAGACCTCGGCAACGTTCCCCTGATGTCTAAACACCAATTTGCGCTCGCTTGCATCGCGAGTTTCGGTCGGATACTGGTAGATCTCGATGGTCACGGCATCGCCGGCACGAACGAACCGCAGATCAAACTCCTCCGGGTCGCGATTCCACTTGAGCAGGTACTCGCCGTCAGTCCCGCCGGTTGCCAGGCCGGTCAGAATGCTCATCAACTCAGGCAATGCCTCAGCGTGCGGCGCATGTGCCGTCGTCGTGTGAAACTCATTTACATCATCGCGAAATCCGACCGACATCCAACCGCACTGCGGGCTGTTAAAACTTACTTCGAGTGTTCGTGCCATAATCTTCTCGACCTGCTAATTGTAAATCGTTAATTGCCAATTGTTAATTGTGTCGCGGAAAAAAGCTCCCGGCTCGTCTCCGGGGCTATCGCCCCCAGGCGGATTAACAATCTCGATTTTCCGATCTACAATTGATAATAGATGAAACAGTATCACGATCTGCTCAAGCATATTTTATCGACCGGCGTCCGACATGAAGACCGCACCGGCACCGGGACAATATCGTCATTCGGCTACCAGACACGGTTCGATCTGCGGGCCGGTTTTCCGATAGTGACGACAAAGCGTGTGCCTTTTCGCTGGGTGGCAGAAGAGCTGTTTTGGTTTTTGAGCGGTTCGACGAATGAAAAGGACCTCGATGCACGAGGGGTGGATATCTGGGCGGAGTGGGCGACCGACGAGCAAACCGCGCGATATGGACGAAAGGATCACGATCTGGGTCCGGTTTACGGATATCTTTGGCGCTCGTTCGGCGGCGATTATCCGCAAATGAACGGCGTTGACCAGATCGCCCGGCTTATTCGCGAGATCGAAACCAACCCGAATTCGCGTCGCCTGCTTGTCAACGGCTGGGATCCGAGAGTCTGTGACGACGTCGCTCTGCCGCCGTGCCATACGCTTTTTCAATTCAAGGTCGAGAGCGGCAGAACGCTGCATTGTCAGCTATACCAACGCAGTGCCGACGCATTTCTCGGCGTTCCATTCAACATCAGCAGCTACGCCCTACTGACGCACCTCGTCGCACATGTCTGCGGGCTCCAGGCAGGCGATTTCGTCCATACGTTCGGCGATCTGCATATTTACTCGAACCATCTCGAACAGGTAAACGAATTGCTCGCACGCGAGCCGCTGGAGCTGCCGGAGTTGGAGATCGTCGGTGGTGACACTTTGAAAGGGCTGGAAGGATTGCTTGGCTTCAAATTTGAGAATCTAAAGCTGCACAAATATCAGTCGCACGGCAAAATCGCGGCACCCGTCGCTGTCTAGCTATTTCTTAACGATCGAATACTCGATACGCCTGTTCCTGAATTTACCGTCAACAGTGTCGTTGGTCGTGATCGGCTTGGCGGCACCGTAACCCCGCGTTTGAAGCGTCGAATCGGCTACGCCGAATTTGACCAGAGCCGTCTTGACAGCGTTGGCCCGTGCCTCGGACAGCGTCTGGTTCGACGCTGGCTGGCCTACGTTGTCCGTGTGGCCGCCGACCTCAAGGACAATTCCCTGCGGCAGCTTTTTGATGAAGTTTGCTCCCTTTTGCAGAGCCGCAAGCCTGACAGGTGGAATGTCGGACTTACCGCTTTCAAAATTGATGATCAATATATTGAGAGCCTTGACGAGATCCTCGGCGGTAAATGGGTCAGGCAGAGCATCGAGCGCCGAATTGTAGCAGCGTTCGGCCTTATCGTCTTCGCCGAACCGGATATTGCCGCAATCGTCGGTCGATTTGGCGGCTATCGCAGTACATCCGGCGTCGAGCGCTGGCTTTTTCTCGCCGTCGGTCCCCGTGAC
This sequence comes from Pyrinomonadaceae bacterium, assembly GCA_019694345.1. Classification (GTDB taxonomy): domain Bacteria; phylum Acidobacteriota; class Blastocatellia; order Pyrinomonadales; family Pyrinomonadaceae; genus OLB17. The sequence goes on from JAIBCA010000063.1 coordinate 21,538, forward strand.
CCGCCGGACCGGACAGTCAAAGTTAGGATGAACGATCTTGATCTCTCGATCACCGGCCCTGAGATTTTGCAGACGCCGCGAACCGCTCTCGTCAGTCACGCCTATCGGCACGCCATCGACCAGGATCGTGCTCCCGATCGGAGCGTTATTTATCGTCACCTCAAAACTCGCGTCCCGCGAGATCAGAAAATAAACGACCGCCAGCACGACGATCATAAAGAAAAATACGGCTCCCAGTGCTGCGGCGATCCAGGCCCAGGTCGGTATGCCACCTTTGGCGCTCTCTTCCTGCTCCTTTTTCGCGGCCTGCTCGGCCGGCGTCGGCGGCAGATTTTGATATTTGGCCCTCTCGGCGTCCGGCAGCTGAAAGTACGGCGTCGTCTTGTCGTAGCTCTGCCCGCCGCCAAAATCATCGGGATTTGTTCCGATATCGGCAGCATTGACGTTGATATTGGGCTCGGTCATGCCCCATTCGGGCGTTGACGGGGGCTTGCTGCCCGGATAAAAGGTCTTCTCCAGATCCGAACCGCTTGTATCGATCGGTTTGATATTGGTTACGGTCTTGCCCCATTCGTCTTCAGCGGGCTGCTTTGGGAAATTGTAATTGGTCTTGTCCCAATCGGACTGCGGCGCATCGTCGTCGGGCAGACGGATATTCGGCGTCGTCTTAGAAAAGTCGTCCGGCGGAGGTGGCGGCGGAAATTTGTTATCTTCGCTCACGAATATTGAGTTCCCGGGCCTTGGCCAAGTTCATCGAAACAATGTGAGTTTAACACAACCTAAAAAATTGGTGCGAATTTACTTGATGTTGGGCGGTTGGGCAGACTTGGTCCGGATCGTGACGCCCTCTTCGCCAATAAGCAGCAGTTTGCGAGCGTCATACGTCGAAGTATTGGCCGGAATGTACGAGAGCAAGTAGCGGTTACGGCGAAGTTCATCACAGATCGCCTTGGCGGCAGACTGCGCCTCGTCAAACGAAAACGCTCGTCCGCCGGTTGCCTCGGTCAGTTGTTGGATGATGGCCGTCGGCTTAGGCTGGTCGCGGCGGTATGCCCCGCCGGTCCGATCCGGAATCTGAAGGGCGTAAACAGTTATGTTCTGGTTCTGAAGTTCGCCGAGAATCTTATCAAAGCCCATTTTGCTGCCGCGGTCGAGCCCGTCGCTGATGATGACCACCGCCGTCTTGCGCGTTCCTGGCATTAGGGGCAATAGCACCTCGCTGACCGACGCGCTCAGGGCGTCAAACAAGTACGGATTGCCTTTCTTACGAAACGTCGCAAATGAAGCTTCCATTTTCTTGGCGTCGTCGGTCCATTCTTGTATTATCTCTGCCTTTTCATCAAACGCGATCGTAAAGAGTTGGTCACCCTCAAATATTTCGTACGCAAACTCCATCGCGGCTTTTTTAAGCGACTCGATCGACGTTGGCAACGTCTGCGAATTGTCCACCAACAGGACGATCTTCGCCGGCGACGGGTCATAGCTAAAGTTTTTGATCTTCTGCTCGATACCGTTCTCGTACAAATACAGGTCCTCGACCTTGATCGGGTCTGACTTTCCGTCCGACCTGATCGCGGTCACAGACAGTATCGAGCCCTCGAGATCGGCCCCCTTCACATTGCGGCGCGACTGAGCTCCGGCAAGTACTGTCGTTATCAGCATCAGCCCGGCTATCGCGGCAATAAATCGGATCGGTCTTGTCATTCGGTGCCGGACTTGGCCGGTGTATCCTTTACTGTCGAACTGCTATCAGTCGAGGACTTGGATGCCGTATCACCGCCTGAGGTTGATTCGGCCGCGGAACTTTTGTTTGGCGATTCACTGCCGATGGCCTTTTTGCCCGCGTAATCGGTAACGTACCAACCCGCACCCTTGAACTGAAAACCCGATAGCGACCATTGCTTTTCGAGACGGCCGTGACATTTCTCACAGGTTGTCAACGGTTCATCGGAAACGCTCTGACGCTTTTCGAAATGTGCTCCGCACTGCTGACATTTGTATTCGTAAATTGGCATAACAATTTCTCTTGAATCGATCTACCTAAATAATGTTCATTATAACCAAAATCTGAATGCTTTCGCGCATCGAATAGTTTTTTGGAGGTTGAGAAAACACCATGATGAACAAATTTCTATTTACCATATTCGCCCTTGTTTCAGCCACTTTTACGCTGTCGAATGCCACAGTGGCACAGACCAATAAGCTGCCCGCACTGCAAACCGTCTCAAACGTCGACCTAAGCCGATACGTTGGCAAGTGGTACGAGATCGCTAAATATCCCAACCGCTTTCAGAAGCAGTGTGTAGCCAACACGACGGCGACCTATGCAATGAAGGCCAACGGGCGGCTCGAGGTCGCCAATGAGTGCGTCAGGAAGGACGGCACCGGCGAACGTGCGGTCGGCGAGGCCAAGATCGCCGACAAGAAGACCAACGCAAAGCTCAAGGTCAGGTTCGCTCCGGGCGCTATTTCGTTTCTACCATTTGTGTGGGGCAACTACTGGATCATTGACCTCGACAAAGATTACGGCTATGTCGCCATCGGTGAACCAAAGCGCGAATATTTCTGGATACTGGCGCGCAAACCCGCACTCGAGGACGGTGTCTATCAGGACATCGTCCGCCGCGCCGAGGCAATGGGTTTCAACCCCGCCAAGATCGAAAGATCCCCTCAGAACGCTGAGGTTCTGAAGGGATCCGTCCTGATCAAATAGCCTGCCGCGGAATTCTTAATCGCCGTGCTCGGCGAGAAAGCGCTCGGCGTCGATCGCCGCCATACAGCCGGTTCCGGCAGCGGTGATCGCCTGTCTGTAATACGCGTCCTGGGCGTCGCCGCAAGCAAAGACGCCCGGGACGTTCGTTTTCATCGTCTTGCCCTCGGTGATCAGGTATCCGACGTCGTCCATATCGAGGACGCCCTTGAACATTTCAGTGTTCGGCTTATGCCCGATCGCGATAAATACGCCCTCGGTCGGATAGATACTCTCTTCACCTGTCTGATTGTTGTAAATGCGGATGCTCTCCACGCCGGCGTCTTTCGACCCGTTGATCTCACGGATCTCGGTATTCCACATGATCTCGATCTTGTCATGGTTGAGGACACGGTTCTGCATGATCTGTGAAGCCCGAAACTCGCCACGCCGATGGATCAGCGTTACGCTCGAAGCAAACTTCGTCAGGAACAATGCCTCTTCCATCGCAGTGTCGCCGCCGCCGACGATCACGATCGGTTTGTCGCGGAAAAAGAACCCGTCGCAGGTCGCACACGCCGAGACACCATTGCCGCCGAGCCCCTCGGGAACCGGTTCTTCCCCCGGAATACCGAGCCACTTAGCCGATGCACCGGTCGAGACGATCAGCGTCTCAGCCTCGATGACCGAGAGTATTTCTTCACTGTCGCTGCTCTCCTTGGCGTAGAGTTTGAATGGGCGCTCAGACAGATCGACCCGGTCGATCCAGACGTTTTCGATCTTAGTGCCAAATCGCAACGCCTGTTCGCGAAATTCGTCCATCAGGATCGGCCCCATTATGCCCTTTGAAAATCCCGGATAATTTTCGACATCGGTCGTGATCGTCAATTGGCCGCCCGGCTGGGGCCCTTCGATAACGACCGGGTCGAGTTGGGCCCGTGACGCGTAAATTGCCGCTGTCAGGCCGGCCGGGCCGGAACCGAGGATGACTACCTTGTGTTTTTCATGCGTTGCCGCCATATGTTTATTCAGACGTTTTAACGTCGTATCTCTCTATAATTTAACAGCTACTTGATTATACCGACCGAACGGTAACTTAGTCCAAAATCGATGAGTTTCTGACGAACTGCGGCCGTCAGAAGTTTCGGTTATGCGATTTTGAATTTCGTGTTAAACTATTTGCACTTCGGGTTTTAACCGCGAAAAACTAGGCTGATCAATATCCGCTATGTCGTCTCAGTACGAGGAAAAGCGATTCGCCCTAAGGTTGGCATTGCGACTGCCGATCGTTGTATCCGGTCGCGCCGATGACGGTGCGGCATGGAGCGAACCGACCGAAACTGACGACATCTCCACGCTCGGCGCACTCTTTCAGCTTAACCAATCGATCAACCAGGGCGACAGCCTTTACATTCGCTCGCATCGGCCGGACGGCGTGCCCGTCGAGGTCAAGGCAACGGCCGCCCGCGTTTTGCCGGCAAACTACGGAACGTCGCGGGTAGGCGTCGCGATCGACGAGCCGAAAGACAGTTGGCTACGTCTGTTTGTCGCCTGGATCGCGGACGATAACGTCGTCGAAGGGATTGACGAATAAATGCCCGATGTAAATTTCACGATCTGCCTGTCTTAAATAATATGTCTAATTACGAGAGCATCACCGTCGAAAATCGCGGCTCGATAGCCGTGCTTACGATCAACCGTCCTGACAAACTAAACGCACTTAACCGCAGCGTACACGCCGAGGGGGTGGCCGCTCTTGACGATCTCCGGGCAGACGACAGCGTCCGGGTCCTGATCATCACCGGTGCCGGCCCGAAGTCATTTATCGCCGGCGCGGATATCGGCGAATTTGAGGGTCAGACACCAGTCACACAGCGAGATCTTTTCCACGAACGTACGTTCTTCAACACGATCGACACATTTCCGAAACCCGTGATCGCAATGATCAACGGATTCTGTCTCGGCGGTGGCAACGAGCTCGCACTCGCCTGCGACATCCGCATCTGCAGCGAAAATGCCCGATTTTCGCAGCCGGAGATCAATCTCGGAATTATGCCCGGCGGGGGAGGCACCCAACGGCTAACCCGCCTGATCGGCGAGGGCCGGGCGATGGAGCTCATCCTGTCCGGCGATATGATCGACGCCGAGACGGCGCACCGGTTCGGCTTGGTCAATCACGTCTTTCCGGCCGACGAACTCGAGGCCAAAACGATGGAATTCGCCACGAAGATCGCCGAGAAAGCACCGATCGCCCTGCAGTTGTGCAAAGAGGCCGTCAAATTCGCCTCGCGCTCAAACCTGGACGAAGGCCTCCGCCGCGAGGTCGACCTGTTTGCGATCTGCTTTTCTACAGAGGACAAGCAGGAGGGCGTTACTGCCTTTCTTGAAAAGCGAAAGCCGGCGTTCAAGGGCAAGTGACCGTCGAAAACTTGACGCTGTTGTTGATTTTCGATACATTCATAGTTTGCCGAAAATTGGCTCGGCGTTGAAATCTTGGGGACGTAGCTCAGCTGGGAGAGCGCTGCAATGGCATTGCAGAGGTCAGGGGTTCGATCCCCCTCGTCTCCACCATCATTTTCCCGAAAGAAAGGCTAACAATGCAGTTGGCCTTTTTTCTTTTGCCCACCCGGCCCGATAGTCCGAAAACATTTTGTTGGAGAAAGTCGTTAGACATCAGGTATCCTAGTTGGAACGCTGATTATGACGCCCGAACGCTGGAGCCAGATCGAAGAGATCTTTCAGACCGCGCTCGACCTGCCAATGGTCGAGCGGGCGGAGTACCTCCGCAAAACCTGCGGTGGCGATTCTGATCTGCTCGCCAAGGTCGAAAAACTGCTTGTGCAATTCGAGGAATCGAGCGATTTTATCGAACAGCCGATCGTCGCTGACAGCGGTATCGGCGTGCTCGCGTCGCTGTTCCAGGACGGAGACGACCCCGTGCTCGGCCGCCAGATCGGCAATTATCGTATCGAACGCGAGGTCGGACGCGGCGGTATGGGCACCGTGTACGAAGCCGTCAGAGCCGACGGCGAGTTTAGGATGCGGGCGGCCCTCAAATTGGTCAAACGCGGCATGGATACCGACTTTATCCTCCGGCGCTTTAAGAACGAGCGCCAGATCCTGGCCACGCTCGAACACCCGTACATCACGCGCCTGATCGACGGCGGTTCGACCGAAGACGGACGTCCGTACTTTGTGATGGAGTATATCGACGGGTGGCCTCTTTACCGGTACTGCGACAAGAACCGTTCGGATATCGAAGAGCGGCTCGAATTATTCGGCCGAATCTGCGAGGCGGTCGAATACGCACATCAGAAAATGGTCATTCACCGTGATCTGAAACCGTCAAATATATTCGTCACGGCCGACGGCACGCCCCGCCTACTGGACTTTGGCATCGCAAAACTGTTGGATCCGGATCTGGCCCACGACACGCTGCAGCCGACGGCCACACTCCTGCGAATGATGACGGTGGACTATGCGAGCCCCGAGCAGGTCAGCGGTGAAAAGGTTACGTTTGCGTCCGACATTTACAGCCTTGGCGTCATTCTCTTCGAACTCCTGACCGGTTATCGTCCGTACATGATCGCGAGCCGTGCCCCGCACGATGTTGCCAAGGCTATCTGTGACGACGAACCGTGTTTGCCGAGCATCGCTGCACTCGGCCGGCGTGATGACCTTTTGCCGGTCAGGGCAGAATCCGGCAAGCTCAGCGCGGACGATATCGCTAGGCGAAGGTGCGAAACGCCAGAGAGCCTCGCCGAAAAGCTTCGCGGAAATCTCGACAACATAATTCTCAAGGCGCTTCGCAAAAGCCCTGCCGAGCGATATCCGTCGATCGGCAAGTTTCGCGATGATCTGGCGAGGCATTTCAGCGGCGGAGTTGTCAGCATCGACTTTCGCTACCCTCAGCTCCGCCGCGAATCTCGGCCCGAGAGCTTTGTCGGGTCCAAGCTGGTTGCGGTCCTGCCGCTCAGCCTTTTAAGTCCCGCAGGAACCGAGAACACGGACGAATCATATCTCACGCTCGGCCTGGCCGATGCGATCATTACCCGTTTGACAAGCGTCGATAAGCTGACGGTGCGGCCCACCAGCTCGATCACACGATATAACGAACACCTGGTCAATCCCTTTCGTGCGGGCGTCGAGCTCGGTGTCGATTTTGTTCTCGACGGCCGCATCCGCCGATTTGGCGAGCGCATCCGCATCTCGTTGCAGTTGCTCGATGTGGCCGCAGGTTCGGCGATCTGGGCGGGACAGTTCGACGAACATCTTACCGACGTGCTCGAGCTCGAAGACGCGATCGCCGAGCAGGTTGCCGCCGCTTTGATACCGCAACTGACCGGCGAGGATCGACAGCGTCTGGCAAAACGCGGTACGAGTGAACCGCTTGCTTATGAAGCCTATCTGCGGGGCCGATTCTATTGGGGCCAATTTACGTCAAATTCGCTGGCAAAGGCGATCGAGGAATACCAAAAGGCTGTCGAGATCGACCCAAACTACGCACTTGCCCATGTGGGCATCGCCGATATTTATCTCTGGGCCAGCATTTACGGCCTGAATTCTAGCCGCGAGGCGTACGAATTGGCCGAGCGTTCGGCGCGGCGGGCTCTGCAGATCGATCCGGAACTCGGCGAGGCCTATGCATCGATCGGTTTGATCACACTCAACAATTTCGAGTATGAAAAGGCCGAAAGCCTCCTGCAGAAGTCGATAGGCCTCGTGCCCCGATATCCGCTCGCCCACGAATGGTACTCGGCGATGCTCATCGGTACCGGCCGTACGGAACAGGGACTAAAGGAGATAAAGCTCGCCGAGGAGCTAGACCCGATGTCGTTGCGGACCAAGACGCTGGTCGCTTGGACGACGTACCAGGCCGGCCGGTTCGCCGAGGCTCTTGCCAAGGCCGAGGAGATCATAGCTCTGGACGAAAACTACCCACAGGGCCACATTCAGCGGAGTTATGTTCTGTGTGAACTCGGCAGGGCGGACGAGGCGGTCGAGTCAGCACTGCTCGCCAATCGTTTGATGCCGGATACGGCACTTGCCCAGTATTGTCTCTGCTTTGCTCTGGCTGCCGCCGGGCGATCGGCCGAGGCCGTGGCGTTGGCCGATGAGATGGAGGAGAGGTCCGCCGCAGAGTTTGTCAAACCGATGTTTCTCGGGCTCGCTAACGTTGCCGCCCGAAGGTTCGACAAGGCGCTGAAGTATATTGAGATGGCTGTGGAAGAACGCGACCCGTGGCTTGCATGGCTCGGAACAGACTCGAAATATGCTCCTCTCCGCGACGATCCCCGGTTCCTTGCCCTGCTTGAGCGCACGCGGAAGCGGTTCGAGGATGGCCGCGTTGTTTCGACAACGGGGGGCTATTCGCCAGAATATACCTCGGCGTGGACCGGCGACGGCAAGACAGTGACCGCATCCGAACTGCCGACGCTCGAATTCCGCCCGGGCTTTGCGCGCCGGCATGTCTGGAAGATCGGTTTTGCCGCAATTGCCGCGCTTTTGTTGGTCGCGGGCTTTTGGACCGGTGTTATCACGGTCTCGACTCGTGCACCGATCACGCCAGGCAGCGATCAGCAGGCAAAACGCTCGATCGCAGTACTGCCGTTCGAAAACGCCACCGGCGATTCGGCCAATGATTATATCTCCGACGGAATGAGCGAAAGCCTGATCAACCGTATGTCGGACTTTTCGGATCTACGGGTCATTTCTCGCGGAGCTGCCTTCAGTTACCGTTCCCGACAGTTGGACCCGCAAACCATCGGCCGCGAATTGGGCGTCGAAAACGTTCTGATCGGTACGTTGACAAGGGCCGGCGACCAACTTTCGCTGAAGACCGAACTATTGAACGTCGCCGACGGTAAACGCGAGTTTTCGATCATCGTCGAGGATTCGGCAGATAAAATGCTGACCTTTCGCGACGATCTGGTGGCAAAGGTAATGGGCAAGCTCAACCTCAACGCGACGCCGCGGCCACCCGTCCTTCAAAAGGCCTACACCGAAAACAACGAGGCGTTCGAGTTGTACCTCAAGGGTGAGTTCAACCGGCAAAAGGGCACGCCGGCAGGCACCCGCGAGGGGATCGAGGATTTTGAAAATGCCATTAAGATCGACCCAAATTACGCTCTTGCGTATCAGGGCCTCGCGCTTGCCCTCAGGTCCGCGCCCGCGTATGGCTATCTCTCGCCGCAGGAAGCATTTACCAGGGCCAAGGACGCGGCCGAGCGGGCACTCGCCCTCGATCCGACGTTGAGCTCGGCCAACGTCTCGCTCGCGTCGATCAAGGCGACGTACGATTGGGATTTTCCGGCGGCGGAGACGGCTTACAGAAAGGCGATCCAGCTCGGCCCGAATAACGCCGAGGCCCACTATTCGTACGGCAATTTCCTAGTCGCCATGGGACGCACCGACGAGGCAATGAACGAGTTTCGGATCGCCCAACAGCTTGATCCGGTCTCGCTGAACATTGCCACGAATATCGGCTGGGCAATGTACATCGCCGGAAGATATGACGAGGCCGCGACGGCCATTCGACAGGTCATCCAGCGCGACCCGACATTTGCCCGCGGCTATATGAACCTGGGCGAGATACTGCAGGAACAGGGCAAATACGACGATGCGATCATCCAGTTTCAAAAGGCGAAAGAGTTGTCCAACGACCCGCTCACAGAAATGGCTCTCGGCCATGCATACGCCGTATCAGGCAGGCGGGCAGATGCAATTCGGATCGCGGCGTCGCTCGAAGAAAGGGTGCGTTCAAAGCAGGTTTCACCGTTTCTGCCGGCCGTCGTCTATGCCGGTCTGAATGATAAGGACAAGGCTTTTTACTGGCTCGAACGCGCGTACCAGGAACGCTCGAACTGGTTGACGTTGATAAAAGTCGGTCGCCGCCTAAAACCTCTGAACGGCGACCCGCGATTCGACGACCTCCTAAAACGAGTCGGCTTCGCCTCGTAGCTACCGTTCAATTTCCCGACGATCTACCATCGATGCCGCCGTTCCCGAGAGCGACGGGCAGCGGATAGGTGCCACGCGGTCCGGTCACAAGGTGCGGTTTGATGAACTCACCAAAGTGCGTCGGTTCGAGCAGGTCGGGATGATCGCTGCTCGTGAACGCGATATCTGTCAGGCCAAATTTAGCCGATTCGACGCCGGTGAAACCGTCGCCTGTCTCGAGGTGGCCGCACAGCAGCGACGAAGCGTTTCCGATCAATGCCGAGAATCTCGTGCCCTTTCGCTGCGTGACGAACTGGTTGAATCTCGCGATCTCCTCCGGCTGCAGCTCGTCCGCCGTTTTCCAATAATTCTTGAAGTTGTCCATCGATTTGATCGAACCGGCGCACGGCGTGCCGAGATTCGGCGTGCCGAGCAGCATAAGGTGCTTGACCGTTGGGTAATTATCCGGCCGCACCTCCTGCTTGTGAACGTACAGGCGTGCAATGAGCCCGCCGGTGGAATGTGCCACCATATCGACGTGCCATGCGTTGTTCTGCCGCTGAACGCCGTCAACATACTTCGCCAGGTTATCGGCATTGTCATGGACCGACCTGTTTTGCTTCGCGGGAACGGGCGTGCCGTCCCGGTTGATCGTGTCCTGCTTTGAAACATCGATCGAGCGGTACGCTTTCCAGCCGTAGCTGTGCGAAACGGTCAGCAGATTCTGGTAAAGCTCGATCGTTTGCGGATT
>JAIBCA010000125.1 GCA_019694345.1 Pyrinomonadaceae bacterium
AGCCGGAACCGCAGGTCGAGATCGAAGCACGCATCGTCGTCGCCTCGCGCAACTTCAGCCGCGACATCGGCGTTCAGCTTGCCGGCCTCGTCATCGGCAAACGCGGCAGCGGCGCCTCGGGCGGCACATTGCCGGGAGCAACGACCACACTGCCGGTTCCTGAGAGCCTTCCCATTCCGTCGATCAATAACGATATGTTCTCAAAGATCGCCAATACGGCGATCGGCCTGACGACCGGTATCTTTGGTACGGCCCAGATCAGTGCTCTTATTTCGGCCGGCGAGCAGAAGGGCCAGGCCAAGGTCATCGCGACGCCTCGTGTGACGACGCTCAACAACCGTCCCGCCGAGATCAAGAGCGGAACCAAGATCCCCGTTACGACCATCCAGCCGGGAACGGCTGCCGGTGGTGCTGTGGTGGCCACGACGACCTACGTCGACGTGCCGCTCAGACTTGCGATCACCCCTCAGATCACCGAGGTCGGCACCGTTATCCTTAACGTGACCGCCGAAAACAGCTCGACGGCGACCGTCGTCGGCGGAGCCAATCCGGCGATCAACACACAGAGCATGCAGACGCAGGTCACCGTGCCCGACGGCGGAACGACCGTTGTCGGCGGAGTGCTCTTCGACGACGAACGCGAAAGCCAGGACCGCACGCCGGGACTGTCGCGTGTACCGCTGCTCGGCAACCTGTTCAAGAGAAAGGGCGTTCAACGCAATACGAACGAGATCCTTTTCTTCATCACGCCGCGTATCACCCGGCCTGAATCGATCAGCAACGGCGGCGACAACAGTGGTGTGACGCGTCCGGCCCCGATCCTGCAGCCGGTTCCGATGGGCAACCCGCCGTCGAACTCGACCCCGGTCGTCGAAACCCCGCAGCCGGTCGTTCTGCAGGCACCGACATTGGCACGTCCGGATTCGAACCCGGCTATGCCGATCAAGCCGTAACTGGCGTTCGAGGATCGGTTTTCTCCGTAATAGAAAAAGCCCGCCTGGCCGAAATGGTCCAAGCGGGCTTTTTTGTTTCGCGCTATTTCTCAAATTACGGCACGAATACGTTCGGCAGCGGCAGATCACCGGATTGCCCAAATTGCTGGATCAAAACGCCTGCGGTTGACCGATTGGCATACCAGGTAGCATTCGTCGGCCGGAAGACCGCTGAGTCGATCTTGCCATCGCCGTCATAATCGCCGGTCACGGGCACATCGCCGTTGGCCCCGAACGGAAACGCAAAGAACGACAGATCCTCACTTCTGAGGACATACCAAGTGCCGCTCGAGGGACGCCAAAACGCGACGTCGGCCTTGCCGTCGCCGGTGTAATCGCCCTGAACGGCCTTATCCGTCGAAAGGCCGAATTGGGTCGCAAAAACCTGCAGATTTGAGCTCAGCCGAATCCACCACTCGGCACCGTTGACACCGCCGGGCCGAAATATCGCAATATCGGCCTTGCGGTCGCCGTCGTAATCCGCGATGACCGGTTTGTCGTTCGCCGCACCGAAACCTACGATATCTGTCCCGCCCGTTGACCTGGCAATGTACCAGGTTTGTGTTGAGGGGCGAAAGATCGCTGCATCAGCCTTCCCGTCGCCGTCGTAATCGGCCGGTGCCGGAATGTCGCCGTTCGAACCGAACGGGAAAGCGTAAAACGAAAGGTCTTCGGATCGGAGAATGAACCATTGTCCGGTCGATGGCCGCCAAAAGGCGACATCCGTCTTGCCGTCGCCCGTAAAATCAGCCGGAACCAGCTTGTCCGAGGACGTGCCGAACTGCAGGGCCCCGTTGCCGCCGTTCGATGACCTGAGGTACCACCATTCGCCGGGTGCCGGACGAAAGATCGATAGGTCGGTCTTGCCGTCGCCGTCTAGATCGAACGGTGACCCGCCCGACGATGTGACGGCGGTCTTTGTGTAAATATAATCGCCGGCTGTCGAACCGTCGCTGTTCGAGGCGTTGCCCGCGGCATAGAATGTCACCGGGCCGATCGGCTGTGCCGGAGCGGTCCACGTCAATGTCCACGTTTTTGAGCCGAAAACCGTCGGCAAGATGCCGTCGATAGTGTGTTCGGCGTATTGCCGGCTCTCGCCGCCGACAATGCCGGTAACGATCTGCGATTGCTGCGGGTTGCCAGACGGTACCGATAGTGTCCCCGCGCGTTTGCCTTGCGAGTCGAGGGCCGTCATTTGATAACCGTAGATCACGCCGTCATCCTGGCTGGTCGTGACCGTAAACGTTATCTGTTGACCCGGCGTCCACCTGGCGGGAAGCCCGTTTATGGCGATGCCGCCGGTCCCGCTGTTCAGCGGAAACGATGTGTGACATGCGGTGCAATTGCTTTCCAAGGGAGCATTGGTGTTTGACGGCGTCGGGCCCGAGGCCGATGCCATCACGAGCGAATCACTCGTTCCGGTCGTCCCGAGTGCAAAGATACCTAATACGATCGCAGAGACGACCGCGAGCACCTTTAGGCGAAGATCGTTAGAGAGCTTTTTCATACAAATAGAACGTCCGGACCGATCGCAGCAAGAGTATCGTTGTTTTGACGCCCTCGGCGAACGAAAAGTCTGGAATAGACCGCTTTATTTAAAGATAGATACCGCTCGGACCAAAGTCAATGAATTTTCGGCCGGCGCCCTGATATTAAAAAGGGCTCGGCCAGACCTACGTCTGACCGAGCCCTTAGTCCTATACCGGAACCGCCGTTTGGCAGGCCCGGAAGTTACTAGTTACCGGTGTTGAATCTCAGCGAGAATGCCCGGACACTCCCCGTGTCGCCGGCGGCATTATCGCTGACAATGACAGTCCAGTTCCCATCAGCATTCTGACCGTCAAACGCGCTCAACGAATTGTTGGGCGAGAAGTTGCCGGTCGGGAACGCTAATGTGGTTGTGCAGCCCGGCGATGCCGGGTTGCCCTGGGTCTCAACTGACGGCAATCCGCCGTCGTCGTTGAGCGTCAACTGGAACAGGTTGTTGTTGTTGCAGCCGACCGTCGAGGCCGGAACGCCCGGACGATCAAAGATCGAAACGGTCGTGCCGCCCGGCGACGTCAACTTGACGATGATGTCACCGACCCACGAGTGGTTAAAGCCAACCGTGGTCGATGCCGGATCGGCACTTCCTGCCGTTCCGTCAAACGAAAAGTTGAGGTCGCTGATGTTGCCGACACCCGAGACCGGGACAACGATGTTGACACCAGCCGGCGTGTTGTCAGTAACGGCAACCGGAGCTCCCGAGTAACTGATAACCGACGGGCCAGACGAAGCACCACCCGGGATGTAACGGATCGGAACAGGAACGTCGGTCGTTACGCCAAATCCGGTCTGGAAGTATCCAGCGGTCGAGCGGTTAACGTACCACGTACCTGCACGGTAGACACCGATGTCATCCTTGCCGTCGCCATCGTAGTCACCCGGAACAGGACGGTCACCCGACTGGCCAAACGGCGTGAAGGTGGTCGTTCCATCCGAGCTCTTACGGATGTACCAGGTTCCATTCGACGGACGGAATACCGCCACATCATCCTTGTTGTCGCCGTCGTAATCAGCCGGAACCAGAAGGTCGCCGGTCTGTCCGAACGGATAGGCATCAAAGTTCTGTGCCGGCACACCCGTGTTACGTGCGATGTACCAGGTATTGTCGGTCGGGCGGTAAACGGCCAGATTGGTCTTGCCGTCTGCCTCGAGGTCAAATGCCATCGGAACGTCGCCGGTCAGTCCGAAGGGGGCGACGGTGTTTGAACCGTTGCCGCTGTTCAGGACATACCAAGTGCCGTTCGACGGACGGAAGACAGCCATGTCTGATTTGCCGTCGCCGTCATAATCACCCGAGACCGGAACGTCGCTCGGAATACCCCATGAGGTACCCTGGAAGACAAATCCGTTGCTCTTCAGGATCAGGTAATCGTTAGCCGCCGGATCCGCACTTGCGCGGAACACGGCTTCGTCAGCCTTACCGTCACCGTCGTAGTCGCCGGGGATCGTGACATCGGTGCTGTTACCCCAATTTACGACGCTCAGACCAGCCGTCGATCCATTGATGTACCAGTTGCCTTCGCTCGGACGGAATACCGAAACGTCGGTCTTGCCGTCGCCGTCAAAGTCAGCACGTGACTTCGGAATGGCCGCGGCACAGGTGTAACCGTTGATGATCTCAACGTCGTCAACATTGACACCGGTCGATGCAACCGACGAGTCAGTGGCCATTCTCCAGCGAAGCTGGATGTTCTGGCCGTTGGCTGCCGGAGGCAGAGTCGCTTCGGTATCGATGTATCCACCTGCCGAAGTTCCGGACCATGCCTGTCGCCCGGCGATCGGGCTTGAGAAGCCGGTCGAGATCGTTGCATTGTAACCGCCGGTTACGAACGCACCGCCTGCCGTCACGATGTCAGTGTAAGCACCGGCGCCGATCTTGATCTCGAGGACCATACCATCGAATGTTGATTCGGTGATGTACTTGTTCCTGAATTTGACCTTGGCGGACGGTGAACTGATCGCCGTCACCGGTGACTCGAGGTACGAGCTGCCGATGGTTGCGGGATCATTGGTGAATGCCGAGTTCGGAGCCGAGTTCGGGCCCGAGGCTGAGGTTGTCCATAGTGCAGGCGGGCCGGCACCTTCGTTGGTGGTCGCCCAACCGGCAGGAAGTGCCGGAGCGGTCACACCGTCAAAGTTCTGGACGGTTCCATTCGGGGTTCCGAGGACGAAGCTGCGGTTAGCCGCCGGCTGTGCGCCGATCGCGCTTGAAACGACGATCGAAACCGACTGCGTACTGCCGCAAGCGGCGTTGCCCGGAATGGCGAACGGGTGAGCCTGAGTAACGACAGCCGCCTGAGCGACGTTGCCGTAGTTAACAGGCGTTCCGCCGTTGACGCTGACCGTAACGTTGTTGACGGTCGAACCCGTGTTATTGGTGACGGCGATGTTCAGCAGGACGTTTTCGCCCGGCTCAGGAACGCCGTTGTTGTTGCCGGTCGAGTCACTGACCGAGAACGGGCTCGTGAGAACCGCGTTCGGCAGGTCAAATGCCTCGGTGACGGCCGTCGATGACTGGGTGCTGGCCGAGAAGCCGAATCCGCGACGGCGGAAGCCTTCCCAAACGTCAGCAACGTCTGCACCTGCTTCCGGAGCTGCCGGAAGAGCGGCGGCGGCGGCGAGGATAGCATCACGTTCCTGGAGCATCATCGGGTTGAGCGGCGAAAGCTTCATACCGTCGGTGACGACCTGAAGAACTCGGGTCGTACCGGCCGTGAAGCCGAGACGCGTGACCATCAATGCACGAACTTCCCACAGTGCGCTCTTCCAGATCTCGCCGGCGTTGTGAACCTGCGAGCAGTTGCCCGAGGTTGCGATCGCCGGGTTACGCGGAAATGCACTCGAGACCGCGGTGGTCGTGGTTCCGAGGGTCGTATCGCAGTTTGAATTGATGTGTCCAAAGGTCAACGGGTTATGCGGCTTGTTCTGCGGGCCGCCCGTAAACGCGATCACAGCGGTGGGGAAACGGCGAATTGCGTAATAGTAATTCGACGTGAAGGTCGCGGTCAGCAAGTGCGTTCCGTAACCGCCGAGCGAATACACTGCGTTGATCGGGTCGGTCGGTTCAGCCATCATTGTGCTGGCGTACCAGTCGCCCCAACCTTCGCCCATCATTCCGCCCTGGTTGCCGAGTCCGCTACCGTTGCCGTGCAGGCGGTTCGACGTACCGTGCGTAACTTCGTGGATCACGATGCCGGCGTCGGTCGTGCCGTCCTTGTCCGGCGTCGGGCCGGTCCAGAGGTACATCTGCATACGTCCGCGTCCGCCGTCTGCCGGCGTTGCGAAGTTTGCGTTGTTGGTACCTGACGAATCCTGGCCTTCGGATGAAACACGGTCGGCCTCAACGCCGCCGCGGCCAAAGTTCGATGCCTGGAAGTTGCGTGCCGGCTCGGTAAAGCCGCGTTTGTAAAGTTCATCGTGGTAGCGGTTCATGATGTAGAACATCTGAATTACCGCACCGCGCTGTGCCTGAGCCGTCAGCGGGTCATCGCCAGGGGGCGGGTTTCCCGGAGGAGGATTCCAGGTCGAGTCGAATACGCGGCTCGGAATACCCGTTTGCGGTGCATCCACGCCGTTGGTTCCGTCACGGTCGATACCGGCTTCGGTCGCATTACCGTCGGTCGTATTGTTGCCGTCGGTGATCCATCCGTTGTTGTTGAACGAAAGGCTTCCTTCGTTACCGATCAGGGTACGGGTGGTACGAGCGATGATCGCTCCCTGCGTGCCAAGGCTCGGATCGTTCGGTCCCGGGGTTAGCGGTGCCGGATCGTCAGCGATGTCGTTGTAGGCATTCGTGTTTCCGTACACCTGGTAGGTCGCTGCCTGGGTCTGATCATCCGAGATGTTCTTGTGCCAGAGGACGACATTCGTGTTGGCGTCAACGATGACGTAGTACGCACGGGTCGGCTCCCAGATCAGGATTCTCCATGCCGGAACGGCAACGCCGGGCTCGGTCGGAAAATACATCTTCTCAGCGGTGGTCGCCCAGTCGCCTTCGCCGAAGGTGACCTTGAGATCATTCGACGCGGCTTCGTTGCGAGCAACATCTGCCGGGACGATCGCATGATTGATGTGGGCCGCAGCCTTGCGGACAGCCTGTACAGGATCACCGAACGTGGTCGAAAGCGAACCGTAGTCGAGGCCCGGTGCGAGGTTGTTGATAACACGGATGATCTGGCCGTCTCGGGTAAAGCCGGCCTTGACCTCACCGCGGAAAACCGGAACGCCGTTGATCTCCTGCTCGAGGTGAGCGTACGAGATGTTGCCGTCCGGGTTCGTATAGTCGGCCGCTACTTTGAGGCCGTTGATCTGCTGGTCATTTACGCCGATCAGGTTCTGATTGTCGCGAACGAATTCGCGGAGGATCTCAGAGCGCTTTGTGCCCGACGGGGTTGAGAGCCATTCGACAGGGAATTTCGCCATATCGGGCGTCATCACTTCCGGCGTGCGGATGTCGGTGTTGTACTCGACCTTAGCACTCGGGTGGCGTTGCTTGAACATTTCTTCGCCGCGAGCAAAGTTGTCGCGGACGTCAGCAACGGCGCTTGAGTCCTTGCCGACCGTCTGACGGAATTTCAGTAATGCGTCTTCCGTTTCAACAGTCTTGTTTTCGCGGATGTCCCACATTTTGGGGAGTCCGTCATCCGATGACGAAGTGCGGGTGAACAGGCCTTTCTTTCCTGCCGCCTCCGTTCCAAACTTGAACGGGACGAGGATCACCGCTGTGATCAGTCCCAATACGAACAAACAGGCAAGAATACTCAATCGAGTATCAGCCTTTGATCGTCCAAACATATTCGATTCCTCCTGAGTCGTCGTAAGTAGAAAACCAACAAGCTCTTAATCCGGCCATCTGCGCAGCACGCAAAATGAACAAAATACAGGCATCGGCACGGTCCGATACCCAAGAACTTAAAACAATTTGAGTTAGGGTCTCACGAAATGTCGTAATGATATACCAGAAAAGATGGAAAATACAAGACAAAAATGGCGAAACGGGAAATATCACAGCCAATATAAGCCAGAACGGCCCGAGTAAAACAATAGATCACCCGGGCCGCCCGAACCGTACAGCTATGGCAGATATGACCTCGGTATCGGCATATCGGCCGCGAGTCCAAATGCCTGTGCCGAAAATCCTGCCGTCGTGCGGTTCAAATACCAGGTTCCGGCGCGAAATACCGCCGGATCGTCCTTGCCGTCGCCGTCATAATCGCCCGGCACCGGAACGTCACCGCTGAGGCCGAAGGCCATCGCCGAATATTGTCCGTTCGAGCTCAAAAGGCGGTGCCAAACGCCACTCGACGGCCTGAATACGGCGATGTCCTGTTTGCGGTCGCCATCGTAATCGGCCGGCACAGCAAGATCGTCGGTGAGCCCAAATGCCATTGCGAAAAACTGTCCGTTCGAGCTGTTCAGCCGATACCACACGCCGGTCGACGGCCGCCATACCGCAATGTCGTCCTTTCCGTCGCCATCATAGTCGCCCGCGACGGGTTTGTCGCCCGCGAGCCCGAACTGATAGGCGTTAAAGCCGCCGCTGCCGCTGGCGATCCAGTACCAGACGCCGGTTGCAGGCCGCCAAACCGCGAGATCGTCCTTGCCGTCGCCGTCAAAGTCGCCGGACTGCGGGATGTCGCCGCTGCTGCCGAAAGCATAAGCGAAAAACTGTCCGTTGCCGCTGTTGAGCCGGTACCAGACACCGGTCGACGGCCGCCATACCGCCACGTCTGCCTTGCCGTCACCGTCAAAATCGCCGGGCGTCGGGATATCGGCTGCGAGTCCAAAGCTTGCGGCCGCAAATCCTGCCGTCGAACGGTTTAAGTACCAGTTGCCGTCCGCTGGCCTGAATACCGAGACGTCCGTTCGCAGGTCGCCGTCAAAATCAGCCCTCGGCCGGGCAAAATTATCGACTATGATGCAGTTGTAGTTGCCGCTGACCTGTACGGTGTCGATCCACCAGCCGAGAGCGGCGGTATTGTTGTCCGCACCGAATCGCCAGCGAAATTGGACGTTCTGGCCTGCCGCCGCGGCCGGCAATAGGGCGACCGTCGTGATATAGCCGCCGGATGAGCCGCTCCACGCCTGACGGTTAGATAGCGGATTGTTGGTGCCGCTGCCGAGCGTTCCGTTGTAGCCGTTCTGTAAAAACGTCCCGCCGGCCGCGGTCAGGTCCTGAAAACCGCCGCCGGCAATGCTGATCTCGAGCAGGCCGCCGTCCCAGCCGCCTTCGGTCTCAAATCGGTGCCTGAACGACACGGTCGCTGCCGGCGATGTGATCGCGACCGGCAGCGAGGTCAGGTCTGTGCCGCCGCCTACCGTGTCGGGGTCGAGGGCAAATGCCGCGGTCGTGCCAGAGTCGGGCGAGTTGGTCGTCGTGACAAAAGCGACACCGCTCTGGAGGACCGTGGATGCCCATCCGACCGGCACGTTCGGCACCGTTACGGAGTCAAAATTCTCTGAAAATGTCGTGGCCGGCTGGCCGATGATGATGCGCCGAACGACGCTGAACGGGCCGAGGCTGCTCGTTACGTTAAATGTCAACGAGAGTGATGTTCCGCACTGCGAACCGGACGGAACGGTGTAGCTGACGGCCTGCGTTATGGTCGAGCCGCTGGCAATAGTGCCGTAGCCGGCCGAGCCGCCGCCGACAAGCTGGACCGTAACGCCCGTCGCCGTCTGACCGGTCGCGTTCGTGATCGGCACATTCAGCGAGATCGTTTCGCCCGGATCGGGATAACCATTGCCGTTGCCCGATGGATCGGCAATGGTCAGGCCGGGCGTTTGCGAGAGATTCGGCAATTCAAAAGATTCCGTGACACGCGTATCACCCGCACCGCTGCCGGTATTCTGTATGCTCGCCGTGGCTCCCATCCCGCGTATGGCAAAACCGGCCCAGACGTCGGCAACGTCGGCCGCTGCCTCGGGTGCAAGCGAACTAGCCTGTGCAGCCGCGAGAATGGCGTCGCGCTCGCTTAAAAATGTCGGAGCGAGCGGTGCCAGCTTCATCCCGTCGGTCACGAGCTGCAGCACTTTTCTGTTGCCGGCCGCCCAACCGAGCCGTGTGATCATCCGCGCTCGGACCTCCCACAGAGCACTGCTCCAGATCTCGCCGAGGTTATGAACGGCGTCGGCGGTCGAGGATCCGTATGGACCGCGGGGAAACGCTCCGTCATTCAGGTTCATCTGCGTCGCGTCGGCGTCGGCAAAGGTCAACGGGTTATGCGGCAGGTTGCCGGGCCCGCCGGTAAAGGCCTTGACGGCCTTTGGAAAGCGGCGAATACCGTAATAGTAATTGTTTACGGTGCCGCCCGCTCCCAGATAAGTGTCGTAGCTGCCGGTCGTATAGATCCCGTTGATCGGGTCGCCCGGTTCGGAAAGCAATGCGTGGCCGTAAAAATCGGACCAGCCCTCGCCCATCCCGCGCGACATATTTATCGACAGCCCGCTGCCGTTGCCGTGCAGGCGGTTCGAGAGGCCGTGCGTATGCTCGTGGATGACGACGTCGGCATCGACATTGCCGTCGATGTCCGGAGTGGGCGCAGTCCAGATATACATCTGCATTCGCGGACGCGTGCCGTCGGCCGGAGTTGAGAAATTTGCGTTATTCGTTCCCGACGAATCCTGTCCCTCGCCTCTGACGCGGTCGTTCTCCGCACCGCCGCGGCCAAAATTGCTGTTTTGAAAGTTCAGTGCCTGTTCCGTGAACCCGAGCCGATAGAGCTCGTCGTGATACCAGTTACAGACATAAAAAAGCTGTGTCGTCGAACCTTGCTGAAACGTGCTGCCCGGGTAGGTCTGCGTCAGCGGCACCGGAGCCTCGCCGCTATTGGTGTTTGGGTCCAGCGGAGAGTAATTGAATTGAAAGGTCCGGGCCGTTCCGACCGCCTCGCTTGACGCGTCAACGCCGTCAACGCCGTCGCGGTCGAGCCCGGCCTGCACGGCATTGCCGTCTGTGATGTTGACGCCGTCCGTGATCCAGCCGAGATTGTTGAATGTGTACGGAGCTTCGTTGCCGACCCGCGTGACGGCCGTTCTGCCGATCGAACTCCCTTGGACGCCGTTCGGAGCGACGGGGCCCGGCGTCAGCGGAAACGGGTTGTCGGCGACGTTTATCATCGCGTTCGGGTTGGTATAGACGCCGTATGTCGCGGACTGTGTCTGGTCCTCGGTGATATTTTTGCGCCAGAGCATGGTGCCGGACGCCGCGTCGACGATCACGTAAAATGCGTTGACCGGCTGCCAGATCAGGACACGCCAGGCCGGTACTATGACGCCCGGCTCGGTCGGAAAGTACATTTTCTCGGCGGTCGTTGCCGAATCTCCGCGTCCGAAAACTGTTCGAAGTTCGCTCGATGCGGCCGCATCCGGCGTCATGTCGAGACGAGCCGTGTCAACCGAAATATGTCCGGCGGCAGACCTGACGGCGTCGATAGGCGAACCAAAATCGGCAGCTGCCGTGCTCTGAACCACGCCCGGAGCAAGGTTGTTGATGACCCGTACGATCTCGCCGCTTCGCGTAAATCCGGCCTTCACCTCGGCTCTGAAGACCGGAATATTTCCGATCCGTTGTTCGAGTACGGCAAAGCCCAGGTCGCCATTAGGGTTCGCATAGTCGGCCGCTGTTTTCAGACCGGCGATCGCATCCGGATCGACACCGATCAGCGAAGTGTTTTGGGTCAGAAAGCGCTTCAGCGAATCGGCCCGCTTTTCACTCGACGGCCCGGTCAGAAATGATCTGGCGCCTGCCATGTCGGTCCCGATCACCTCAGGTATCCGGATATCATCGTTGTATTCGATCTTCAGCGTCGGCACAGCGCGGCGCAGTACCTTTTCGCCGCGAGCGAATTCATCACGGATGTCGGCCGTATCAGATGCCGAGCGGCCCGCGTTGGTTCGAAACGCGGCGACATTTTCCCGGGCATCGCGGTCGGTCCGAATGTCGTAGTTCGGCAGTTGCGGAACATGGCTTTCGGTCTTGGGCAAGAGCCCTTTTGCCGCCCGCGTGCCGAACAGAAAGGGCGAAGCCGCTGCCAGTGTAAGAATTGTCAATGCAAAGAGCGCGGCGAAAGTACTGCGGAAATATACTGAGCGTGATCGTGTTGTCATTTTGGAAAACTGCCCCGGCGTTGCGGATCAAAGTGACTCCGCAGATCGAAAAAAAAATAATAAAGCACTAATATCGAACAATGGGGAGATCTGATCGGCGCAAACTCAATACTTAACAGTTAACCCTCGCTAAGTCAATAAATTGAGCGTTCTGCCCCCCTCGTTCTATGACGCAAACACCGGATGACAAGATATTTGGGCCTCAAGGCCTGATCTCGCAGTTTCATGAAAATTATGAATACCGCGAGGGTCAGGTGCGCATGGCCAACGCGATCGCCGTCGCTTTTGAAGAGAAAAAACACCTCATAGTCGAGGCCGGAACGGGCACCGGCAAGACGCTCGCGTACCTCGTGCCGGCCATTGCCGCGTCGATCAAGCATAAAAGACGCATCATCATTTCGACCGGCACCAAGAACCTGCAGGAGCAGTTGATGGAAAAGGACATCCCGTTCCTGCAAAAGATACTGCCGACCAAATTCACCGCGGCTTATATGAAGGGCCGCTCGAATTACGCGTGTATCTACCGGATACAAAAGTCCGACGATCAGCCGATCCTCGACGGCATCGACGAGGTGGACCACTTTGCCGAGGTCCGCGAGTGGTCGCGCGAGACCGAAACGGGCGATCGTGCCGAGTTGACCTATTTGCCCGAGAATCTCTCGTTCTGGAGTCGCGTCAACGCCAAAAGCGAGACCTGTATCGGCCAAAAATGCCCCGATTTCGAACCGTGTTTCATTACCCGAATGCGGAGCCGGGCCGAGTCGGCCGATATCGTCATCGTCAATCACCATCTGTTCTTTGCCGACCTCAATGTCCGCGGCAATCAGTTCGGCAAGGTATTGCCCGACTACGGAGCGGTCATATTTGACGAGGCACATCTGATCGAGGATATCGCCGCCGACTATTTCGGGTTTCAGACCTCAAATTTCCAGTTGGACGAGATCGCCCGCGACGCCTCGACGCTGCCGATCGCCGATGCGATCGCGGTCGCCGGCATCACCAAGGCATCTGCCAAGGTGGCCGGCCTCGCGGAGCAGTTTTGGTCGCGTTTCACCCAGGGACGCGGCGGTGACGGCCGGTTTCCGCTGCTCGCCGACGCATTTGCGGTGCGAGGGCGCGATGGCGAGCCCGTTCCGACGTCGCACGGCGAGGCCTACCACGCGCTCGACGACGCGCTTTCTCGACTCGAGAATGATATCGACGTATTTTCTGAAAAACTGCCCGAGGCCGAGAGTCTCGTCCGGCGCATCCGTCAGGGCCGATTCGACCTTGACTTTATCATCAAGCAGGCTGACCGCAACTACGTTTACTGGCTCGAACGACGCGGCCGCGGTGTATTTCTCCAGGCTTCGCCGGTCGATGTTTCGTCGCTGCTTCAGGACAAGCTTTTTGAAAAGGTCGAGACGTGTGTGCTGACCTCGGCGACGCTCTCGACCAACGGCGGATTTAGCTTTATCCGCAACCGGCTCGGGCTGCCGCCCGGGACGACCGACTCGCTCGTTGCCCCTTCATCATTTGACTATCAGAGTCAGGCGATCGTCTATTTGCCAAAGGCGATGCCCGATCCGCGCGCGGCCGAGTTTACCCAGATCGCCGCCGCTGAGATCGTCAATATTCTCCATTCGACGATGGGACGTGCCTTCGTACTCTGTACCAGCAATTCGTCTATGAAGGCCCTCTTTGAGATCGTGTCGTCGCGGGTAGGCTATCCGTGCTTTCTGCAGGGAACGATGTCTAAGACCGGCCTGCTCGAGCGATTTCGCGGAACCTCGAACGCCGTCTTATTTGCGACTTCGAGCTTCTGGCAGGGTGTTGACGTCCAGGGCGAACAGCTTTCCTGTGTGATCATCGACAAATTGCCGTTCGCCGTACCGACCGATCCGCTTGTCGCCGCACGTGCCAAGTTCATCGATGACAACGGCGGCCGCTCCTTTTTTGACTACAGCGTCCCGCAGGCCGTGATCACGCTCAAACAGGGCATTGGCCGTCTGATCCGAAGCAGTACCGACCGCGGCGTCATCGCCATTCTCGATCCGCGTCTGAGAACCAAGTCTTATGGCCGCGACTTTCTCGCGAGCCTCCCGCGAATGCGGATCACGTCAGACCTTGCGGACGTTCGGGAAATATTTCATCAATACGACGATAGTGCCGTATAATAAAGAAATACGTTATGTCAGCCTTTTTTGAAGTAATGATCGAGCGCAATTTCAGCAGCGCGCACCAGTTGAGGGGCTACAAGGGGAAATGCGAGAATCTGCACGGCCATAATTACAAGATCGAGATATTTGCCCGCGGCCGTGAACTCAACAACATCGGCCTGCTGATAGATTTCGGCGACCTGAAAGCGGCAGCGGACGAGATCGTCAAATACCTCGACCACCGCAACCTGAATGAACTGCCGCCGTTCGACGAGGAACTCAACCCGTCGGCTGAGAATCTTGCCCGATATTTTCTCGAGTACGTCAACAGCCGTATTGGCGACGACCGAGTCAGTGTTCATAAAGTGCGGTGTTACGAAACACCGACGAGCGTTGCCACGTATCAGTTGGATTAAGTCATCATTCTGTCCGAAAGAAATACCCTTATGAAACATCTTCTGACCGCTGTTCTGCTCGCTGCCTTTTGCTCTTTTGCCGCTATTGCTCAGACGCCGCCGTCAGGCTCGATCCGCGGCACGATCGTCGATCAGAATGGCGACGTAGTTACCGGTGCCCGTGTCGAGCTTCGCGAGATACGCACTTCCGCCAAACAGCTATACGTTTCCGACGCGGTCGGCGGCTATTCTTTCAACGGGCTCGTTCCGGGGCGTTATGAGATATCGGTCGATGCCAATGGCTTTGGCCGGCTGATAAAGCCGATCCTGGTCACTTCGTCGGCGATCTCGGGCCTCGAGCTTCGACTGTCGGTCGGCGAGGCGAACCTGATCGTGAGCGCCGAGATAGGCGGGCGGCAGGAGAGGCAAAATATCCCGCAGGCGGTCAATGTGATCTCGTCCGAGCGAATCTTGCAGCGTTCGACATCGGTTCTCGCTCAGGCCGGCAAGGAGGAAGCGGGGCTGAACGTCCAGATGACGAGCCCGACCATCGGTGCCATCGTCGTTCGCGGCCTGACCGGCAAGAACGTCGTCAATTATGTTGACGGCGTCCGTTACACGAACGGGGCCCAGCGCGGTGGTATCAACACATTCTTCAACCTCAACGACGGGTCCAATCTCTCGGCGATCGAGGTGCTTCGCGGGCCCAACGGTGCTCAGTACGGCAGCGACTCGCTCGGCGGAACCGTCAACATGGTCACCAAATTTGCCCGCTTTGGCGATACCAAGGCTGAGTTTCATGGCGAATTCAACCCCAGCTTTTCATCGGCCAATCGCGGTTTCGGCAGTTCGGCGTTCCTGAGCTACGGCACCAATAAACTCGGCGGCTACATCAGCCTCAACGGCCGCCGCGCCAACACGCTGCGGACCGCCAAGGGGCTCGACACTCATTCGGCGATCACACGCTTTCTCGGTTTGCCGTCCAACGTACTGTATGACCGTAACCCTGAAACAGGGTTTACTCAATATGGCGGAGCGGCCCGTATCAACTATGCACCGCGGCCCGACAGCCAATTCATCTTTTATTACCAACGCGGTCAACAGGACGGCGGCCAGCGGTTCGACCAGATGCTCGGCGGCGATGGAAACCTTATCGCCGACCTCCGCAACCTGATGCTCGATTTCGGGTACGCGAGATTCGTTAAACAGAATTTCGGCTGGTTCGATTCTGCGTCGTTCACCGTCTCTTACAACAGCCAACGCGAGGAGCGCGTCAATCAGGGCGGACAGGGAAATCCATTCGGCGACATCACGCACCAGTACGAACGCACCTCGACGACCGGATTTAGCTTTTTCCTCGACAAACAGCTGCCGAAGCGCAACACGTTCCTTGTCGGCGGCGACTTTTACGGCGAGCAGATCAATTCGCCTGCCTTCATCGTCAATCCGGTGACAATGGTGACCACGCTTTCGCGGCCGCGCGTTCCCGACGAAGCGAGATTCAACTCGGCCGGGCTCTTCATCCAAAACGCATGGCAGGCAATACCTGACCGTTTGCGGATCACGGGTGCCTTGCGTTACGGCGGAATGCGTTACAGCGTCAGGGGCTCGGATGCTCCGATCGTCGGGGGACGCCCGCTGTGGGCAAGCGATAGTCTCCGCACGGCCGATTGGTCGGGACGCATCGGAATGGTCGCACGCCTCGCTCAGCAGTTTCGGCTTGCCTTCAACTACGGCCGCGGATTCCGTTACCCGAGCATGACCGACCTCGGAACGCTCGGGCTGACGGGTGATGGTTATGAGGTGGATCACCTCGCATCACAACGTCTCGGCGGCTTGATCGGCACGACAGCAGGCGCTGATGCGGTTTCGACCGGGATCCCTGTTGCAAAACAGCGTTCCGAAACGAGCCAGAACTTCGATTTTTCGGTCCGATACGAAAATCGCCGCTTCGACACCGAATTTACGGCGTTTCTGCTCGATATCAATAGTGCTATCACAAAGCAGGCACTGATCCTGCCGGCGGGTTCGGTCGGACAGTTTCTCGGCAGCGAACCGATCACGTCGCAGCTGCCAAGCGGCGTGGTCTTTGTCGGCCTTTCGACCTCGCCGGTGCTCGTACGGGCGAACTTCACAGACGCTCGCCTTTACGGCTTTGAGTACGAGGCCGAAGGCCGCATCAACGACAACTGGTCGGCACGCGGCAATTTCACCTACATTCACGCGGCTGACAAGGTGACCGGACTGCCGCCGAATATCGAAGGCGGGACGCCGCCGCCGACGGCATTCTTGAGCCTCAAATATTCGCGATCGAAATTCTGGGTCGAGTTTTATTCGACGCTTGCCGCCGAACAGGGCCGCCTGTCGAGCCTCGACCTTTCGGATCGCCGGACCGGTGCGGCGCGGTCTAGGGCGCAGATCGAAAACTATTTCCGACGCGGTGCCTGTGTCCAGGGCCTGACGTCAAATGCGGCCGGCACATGCAACGCGAACGTAAACACATATACGCTCCGCTCGACCGGCGAGAATATCACTCAGGTCCTGACTCGAGTGCTTGGGCCGACCTTCGCGACAGCCCCGATGTTCACGACGCTGCCGGGCTACGGGCTGGCAAATGTTCGCGGCGGGATCAACGCCGCCGAAAAGGTCACGATCTTTTGGGCATTTGAGAATATTTTCGATCAACAATACCGGAACCCGAGCTGGGGCATTGATGGGGCCGGACGCAGCTTTACGGCGCAGTTGCGTTATAGATTTTGACGATCTGCCATTGGCAAGGAGCGATCATTTATGAAACGCGCATTCGTTTTGGTTGTATTGTTGATCGCTGTGACGGCTGCTGCGTCAGGTGTTGTCAACGCCCAGACAAACAAGCCGGCGTTGCCCGCAAACCTCGATAAGTACGTCGGCAAATACCCCGACGGGTTTCTGAACTTGCCGGCGGTCAAAACCCGCCTGCGCAAGCTGCTCGGCTCACGCTACTCGGCATTTGTCACCTCATTTGCGGTCCAGATGCCGTTTCAGAAGGTCGGCGGTTTTTTGTTCACCACCGGCTGTCAGGCGCACTCATGCACCTTGAGCGAATCAGCGATCGCTGTCGATATTGCCGCCAAGACGATCCACGTCGGCATTTATCGTCAAGCCACAAAGGGTAAGTTTTTCAACGAGGGTGGCGGCTCGACGCCGCAGCCGATCACTGATTGGGCTGACGAACTTGCCGCAGGCCGTTAGGCCGTTTCAATCGATCTGTTTTTCGAGCACAAGGTTGGTTCCGACCACGTCGCCGTAAGGAAACATGAGCGTGCCAACCTGACGAAAGCCGAACTTGTCGTAAAATCGACGAGCCCTCTGATTTTCTTCCCAAACACCGAGCCAGATCGTGTCAAATTCACGTTCGGCGGCCGTCTCGATACTGGTCGTCAACAGTGCCTCGCCTGCCCCCGTGCCCCAGAGGCGTTCGAGCAGGTAAAGTCTCTTCAGCTCGATCACACGCTGGCCGCTGATCCCGTCGGTAGTCGAATAATCGACCAGACGAGCGTAGCCGACCGCCTTGCCGTCGATCGAAGCGAGCAGAAACGTCGAGGTCGGATCGTCGATCTCGTCGATGACGGTCGAAACCGCAAATGAATCGGCGATATATCCGGCGAGGTTCCTCGATTCGTCCTGTTGGCAATAGGCTTCGTAAAAGGTGGTAGTTGCCAGCACCGAGATCAAAACGGCGTCATCCCGGCCGGCCTTTCGGATCGAAATATCCATTTTCGTGCCTCCGGCGGCCGCTATGCCGACCGCCAAAATCTGATCTTGCTGTCGAGGCCGATGCTGACGAGCGTCTTACCACCCTCGGCAAACGCGATCTTTGAAATGCCCTTTTCAGACGCCGAAAGGGCAAATACCTGCTGGCCGCCCGCCGGCTCCCAAAATCGGATCAGTCCCACATCGGTCGCCGCGGCGAGGCGTGCCCCGTCCGGCGAAAAGGCGATCGACGCGACGCCGTTGCTAAAGCCGGCAAGTTCGCGTTCGAGGCCCCAGTCGGAGGTCCGCCATATCCTTATCGTATCATCGGCACCGCCGGTTGCAAGCAGACGGCCGTCCGCCGAGAATGCCGCCGCCGTCACCGCCTCGGTGTGTCCGCGAAGATCAGCGATCAGCGTTCCTGAATTCATATCCCAGACCTTTGCCGATCTGTCGTTGCTGCCCGTCGCCAGAAGCCTCGAATCGGCCGAAAATACGGCGACCTTGGCGATCGACGTGTGTCCCTCAAGTTTCAAGAGAGTGCGGCCGTCCCATGGGTTGAAGACCGATACCGAGCCCTGATTGTCGGTTGCCACAGCCCGTTGGTGATCGGACGACATTTCGACCGCCATTATCGGCCGGTCAAATACGTTGAACTCGTTCACCGTTGTACCGTCGGCTGAGTTTCGAACTGTGACGTTCCCGGCCGAATCGCCGTGGACAAAAATACCACCGCTCGCCGACGAGACCGACGAGACCGACGAATTGCCGGAGCGCTTTATCGACCATTGGCGTTTGCCGTCCGCGATATTCCAGAAACCGAACCGGTTCTCCAGCGAGTTAAAACTGATGATATTTTGGTCGTCATCGACCTTTGCGATGATCGTTTCGTTCGACGGGACCCGGTCACCGCCGATGTCGGTGATGCGGGTGACGTTCACTTTTGCGTCGGAACCGGCCGTCGCTATCAGGCTGCCGTCAGGTGAGATCCGCACATCGTGAACCGCTCCCCGGTGCGGCTTGAGATCAGCAAGTATCTCACCGTTCTCGGGCCTGATCAGTCTCAGAGTTCGGTCCCAGCTCGACGTGATCAGCGTACTGCCGTCCGGCGTAAAGGCGAGCCCCTTGACGTTCGCCCGATGCGGCCGAAGCACCTTGATCAGCTTGAGGGTCGCTGCGTCAAAAAGTCCGATCTCGCCCGAGAACATTCCGGCGGCGATCGTCTTGCCGAGCGGCGAATACGCCAGCGACCACGCATAATTATAGAGTTCGCGGGCGGCGATATCGTCCGGGTCCGAGTCCTTTCGGGTCCAGTCGCTGACATTTATGGCGGTGATGACACCCGCCGACGTGGCGGCGAGTTGCCGGCCATCGACCGAAAATTCGGCAGCGTTCACTTCCAGTGCCTGTCCGGACCTTTCAAAGCGAAAACTGCGCAGCTCTCTGCCGCTTTCCGGATCCCAGATCCTCAGAGTGCCGTCTGCCGAGCCGGTCGCCGCCAGCCGCCCGTCCGGCGAGATCGCGAGTGTGCGAACGCGGGCGGTGTGGCCTTTCAACTCGCCGATGACGCCGCCGCTCGCTGTTTCGTATAGCTTCACCGACGGCGAACGCGAGGTACCCGAGGCGACCGCGAACCGCTTACCATCCGGAAAGAACCGCATGATCCACGCACTGCTGTCCACCGCGGTTTGAGTGATCAGCTGACCTCCCGCTGTATCGAATATCCGGACTATGCCGTCGTCGCACGCCGTGCCGAGCAAACGGCCGTCCGGCGAGAATGAGGTTGACCATACCTCATCGGGGTGCGCCAGTGAATGGACGCGTCCGCGCGGTTCGATGAGCTTTCGCAGAAGAAACCACTCAAATCCGCGAAGGTCTTCGCCGCCCGGAGCCTTGGCCGGATCGTATTTATCGACAAGTTCAGCGGCACGGGCGACGTTGGCTGCCTCAAACTCCTTTGCCGCCAGGGTCATTTCTGCCGCGTATGCCGCCCTGCGGTTGACTGATGCCTGTGAACGCGCGTTCGCAAACTGCCATACGAAGGTAGCGAACCAGCCGGCGATCAGCAGCGCGACGATCGCCGCGGCCGCGATCGTCAGACGATGGCGACGTACGTACTTTCGAAATCTATAGATCGGCGATGCCGTTTTGGCGGTGATCGGCTCATTTCTCAGCCAACGTGCGATGTCGGCGGCCAGATCATCAACGGTCTGATATCGCTCCGCCGCAGCGGCGGCCAATGCGTGCGTGAGTATCGACCGCAGATCCTCGTCCGCGATCTCGTCGCGGCCGATCGAGCGTCCGGCGCCGATCAAAGCGCTCATTTCCGAAAGGCCCTTTCCCGCAAATTCGAATGGGCGTTTTCCGGTCAGGATCTCAAACAGAATCACCCCGAGTGAATATACGTCCGTCGAGGTCGTTATATTCTCCCCGCGGATCTGTTCCGGTGCCGCATAATCGGGCGTCAGGGCGAGTCCGCTGACGGTGTTGCCGCTGCCGTCCGCCTCCAGCAGCTTGGCGATGCCGAAATCGAGCAAGGCCGGTGTTCCATCGTCGCGGACGAGTATGTTCTGCGGTTTGAGGTCGCGGTGCACGACCAGATTCTGATGCGCAAAGCTTACGGCGTGGCAGACCTTTTCAAACAGATGCAGTTTCTCGGCCGTCGTGAGCCGCTTATCGCGGCAGTAGCGGTCGATCGGTGAGCCCTCGATGTGCTCCATGACGAGGAAAGGCGTGCCATTCGGCGACGTGCCGCCGTCAAGCAGGCGGGCGATATTTGGGTGCTCGAGCCGGGCCAGAATCTGACGCTCGCGGCGAAAGTTCGCTGCGTTTGCGGGCGAATCGAACAG
Source organism: Pyrinomonadaceae bacterium (assembly GCA_019694345.1). Classification (GTDB taxonomy): domain Bacteria; phylum Acidobacteriota; class Blastocatellia; order Pyrinomonadales; family Pyrinomonadaceae; genus OLB17. The sequence goes on from JAIBCA010000125.1 coordinate 20,760, forward strand.
CGGCGGTATCACCTTTACCGCCACCTTTTTCGAAAAATCCTCCTCGCGAACGCCGAGATAGACCGAGCCCATTCCGCCGCGGCCGATGAGGCTGACCAGGCGATACGAACCGAATCTCTTATCGATCAGTTGGTCGGCGTCAGGTGCGGTATCGATGGGCGGTGCCTCCAACAAACCGTCTGAAAGTTCGGCCGCGTCGAGCAGCGACAGGACCTCACGCATGAGCGCGTCGTCATCGCCGCACCGCTCCGCCAACAGACGGGCCCGCTCCGAAGGCGCCGCGTCGAGAGCCTCGTCAAACAGCCGATCGACGATCTGCCACCGCTCCCGCTCGGCCCCGGCGACCTGATTTTCCTTCGCACCATCCATTTACTTTTCGCCCGAAAGGTCGCGGTAGAGCCATGCCTTGGCCTTTAGCCATTCGCGTTTGACCGTGATCTCAGAAACGCCGATGACCTCGGCCGTTTCATCGGCCGACAGCCCGCCAAAATAGCGCAGCTCGACGATACGGGCCTTTCGCTCGTCGAGTTTGGCGAGCCGCTCGAGCGAATCGTTGAGGTCGATGACGTTGACGTCGGGCTCCGGCGTGACGACGGCGATCTCGTCCAGGCTGATGTGGTCAGAGCCGCCGCCGCGTTTGCCGTACAGTTTTGCCCGTGCGCGGTCCACCAGCATGTGCCGCATGATGCGCGCCGCGACGGCAAAGAAGTGCGAACGGTCCTTCCAGTCGATGCCGTTCTGTGCCGACAGCCGAAGGTATGCTTCGTTAATGATCTCGGTCGTTTGCAGCGTTCCGCCGCGTTCACGCCGCCGATAGCGGCTCGCGATCGTCCTCAGTTCGGCGTAAACGTGCGGCAGCATTTCCTCGAGCGCGTCGTCGCTGCCGTCGCTCCAACGGCGCAGATATTGCGTGATCCTGTCCTGATCGAGTGGCGTCATACTGCGTTTTGCTCGCTGAAAATTCTGGAGAGTGTTGAGCGGCAACCAACAGTTTAGCGCAAAGCGGCCCGCCGTACCCACTTTGCGGGGCAGCGATCTGCGTGGGATCTTGCCGAAAAATGATACCGGACGGCGGTTTTTGTCGCTTAAATGGTTGAGGGCAGCATTGATCCCGACGACTTATGAAGATACTACTTACAATATCAGCGGCTGCATCGGTCGCACTTTTTGGAGCCTGTTCGGCGACAAAGCCAAATGCCGCCGCCGGCAACAGCTCCAACACGGCCGCTTCGACCCCGGCGCCGACGCCCGCACCGGCCGCGAGCGCAGCGGCCCTCAACACCAACGCGAATATCGTGACGGACGCCGGCCCGCAGCGCATCAGTTTTGCCAAAGGCGCAAACTGGGGGACGACCAACGTTTCGCTCGCACCCGGCACCGCCAAAAAATTTGTCGTCGCCGCCAAGAGCGGCCAGACGATGGACGTCGAGGTGTCCTCCAAGGAGATATCTGTCAATCTGATCAAGGGCAAGGCCGACACGACCGAAGACTTTGGCTATCTCAACGCCGAACTCAAGTCCAACGGCGACTATGTCTTCGAGGTACGCAATTCGACCAAAAAGGACGTCAAAGCTTCGGTCAAGGTGACAATCGATAGCCCGGCAGACGAGCCGGACGATAATTGACGGCGGGGAGCCGCATCCCACAGGCGTGCGGAAGGTCCGTGCCGCAAAAAAGGCTCACGCCGTTTGAACGTGAGCTTTTTTTGTTGTTTTCGATGCCCGTTCAACGAAAAAAGGCAGTTGACCGTCAGGTCAGCTGCCTTAGCTTCAGGAAAATGGTCGGGGCGAGAGGATTCGAACCTCCGACCTCACGGTCCCGAACCGTGCGCGCTACCAGACTGCGCTACGCCCCGTTAAGTCAATCTACGAGTCTAAGTCACGGCAGAAGTTGTGTCAAACTGCGCCTTCATCTTGTTGCGGCTTCTTGCCGAATTTGTGCCGCAGAACCTCGATCACGGGCGGCAGCAGCGAAAGGACGACCACGAGGATGACGACCTTTTCAATGTGGTCCTCGAGCTTGATATTGAACGCTCCCTCGATGGCGGTGCCAAGATAATATCCGGCCAGTACCATGCTGAAGATCCACAGAAAACCGCCGATCACGCTGAATATCAAAAATTTGGCGTACGGCATCTCGGCGGCGCCGACGACCAGCGGGGCAAAGGTTCTCACGATCGGGACAAACCTCGCCAGAATGACGGTCTTGACGCCGTATTTTTCAAAGAACGCATGGGCCTTGGCGACACGGCTGGGCTTAAATATCAGCGAACTTTCACGGTTAAAGAGCGTCTTACCCATCCAGCGGCCGGTCCAGTAGCCCGTGCTGTCGCCGATCACCGAACCGGCAAAAAATGCCGCAAGCACCAGCAGCACGTTCAATTTGTCGGGGAGCGTCCTCGCCATCAGGCCGGTGACGACGAGCAGGGAATCGCCGGGCAGAAAAAAGCCGACCGCCAGGCCCGTTTCCGCAAACACGATGAAAAAGAGCCCAAAATACACGTACCCGCCGAGCAGGCCGAGCATCCAGTCGATCAGCAGTTTCGGATTAAGAAAATCCCTGACCTGGTGAAAAAGTTCGGTTAAATATTCCATAGATACGATCTATTCAGCCGCCCAGCCGTGCTTGCCGATCAGCGGCACAAATGCGCACGGGCCAAAATTCTCCTGCGTATATCCGGCGGCGGTTCGCGTAACGCGGATCAGATTCTGCGATCGCTGGCCTTCGCCGATCGGTATGACGAGGCGTCCGCCCACCTTCAACTGACGAACCAGCGGCTCGGGCATCGACGGACCGCCGGCCGCGACCAGCATCGCGTCGAACGGATGATACACGTCCCATCCGACGGTCCCGTCGCCGGCCTTTAACGTCACGTTGCGAAACCCCAGGGTCCGCAGTCGTTGCTCAGCCTCGGCGGCGAGGTTCGGCAGGCGTTCGATCGCAAATACCTTACGGGCGAGGCTCGCCAATATCGCCGTCTGATAGCCGGTGCCGGCACCGATCTCGAGTATCTTCTCATTGCCCTTTAGTTCGAGCAGTTCGGTCATGCGGGCGACGATAAAGGGCTGCGAGATCGTCTGGCCGCCGGCTATCGGCAGTGCATTGTCCTTATATGCCTGAGCTTTGAGCGCCTCGGGGACAAATTCGTGCCGAGGCAGGTTCGCCATCACGTCGAGCACCTTTGTGTCGGCAATGTGGTAGTGGTTTCGCAGGCGATCGACCATTGCGGCCCGAACCATCTCGTAACCATCGGCGATACCACTTGATCGTGTCGGAAAGCTCATCGATCGTTTACGAATTCCAGTCCTTGAGATGCTCGAGTACATGGTGATTGGTCAGGTCGCTCCGCATCGGAGTGATCGAGACGTAGCCCTCGGCGATCGCTTCGAAATCGGTGCCGCCTTCGGCCCGGAAACCCTCGCGCAGCTCACCGATCCAATAGTACGGCTTGCCCCGCGGGTCGATATGTTCGCTGATCACCGGGCGGGCGGTCTTAAAGCCCTGTTTGGTCACCCGCAGCCCGGACGGCACGCCTTTCGGAACGTTTACGTTCAGCAGCGTTCCGTGAGGAATGCCCTCGGCGATCGCCTTTGCCGTGACCTCGCGGGCAACTTTGGCCGACTCGGTAAAATCGTGCGAGCGGGACGATGTCAGACTGAAGGCGAGGCCCGGCACACCGAGGATCGTCGCCTCGAGAGCTCCGGCGACCGTACCGGAATACGTCGCATCGTCGCCGAGATTGGCTCCATGATTGATGCCCGAACAGCAAATATGCGGTGTCTCGGACGATGGCAAGATCTTGTTCAATGCCAGCGTAACGCAGTCGGTCGGTGTGCCGTCCACGGTCCAGTGGCGCTCGTCGATCTGCCTGATGCGCAGCGGCCGTGCGAGCGTCAGGCTGTGTGCGGCACCGCTCATCTCGGATTCCGGGGCGACGACGTAAACATCGCCGATCTCGCGGAGGGCCGACTCGAGCGCGGCGATGCCCTCCGAGTGGATGCCATCGTCGTTCGTGATCAGAATTCGGGTTCGTTCGTTATTCATCTGGGGTAAAAACTAGAAAAAGGCGAAAAAGCGAAACTACTTTTCCACTTTTTCACCTTCTGTTTTTTTCATCGCCGATCGGCTTACCGGCTAGGCGGTGCTGCCGGACGGGGAGCCGTATTGTTCATCGGCCGCTGTTGGCGGAAACGACGGCGGTTACGCTTGCGTGCGTTTGCCGATTTGAGTTTTGCCTTCTGCGACGGCGGAATGAAGTGCGCATGCTTCTTGAGATCTTTGATGATCTCTTCGCTGATCACTTTCCGCTTAAAGCGTCGAAGTGCAGATTCGATCGATTCGTTCGAATTTACTGTAATAAATGCCATTTATCGTCTCACCCCCTTTCGGCTAAAGATACGCTCCCAAGAGCAAACCATTATTTAACTACTTTTCGGCTCGAAACGCAAGGCCGCGGGACGCCGCCGCGAGTGCCATTGACCGCGGTCGCGCACCCGTGCGATTATCAACACGATCAGACCTCAAGGCGGCAAAATGGACGACGTTTCACAACCGACGGCGCATGCACCGGGCACGCGGCTGTTTGCCGACCTGCGGGCCATGCTTGGCCGCCCGGTCGCAGCGATCCCGCTCGATATATTTCGCATTCTGTGCGGGATACTTCTCTTTGCCTATTTTCTGCGAACGCTGCTCGAGGTTCCGGATTTCGCGTCGCCTGACGGCCTCATCGATCACGGGCTGTCGCTTTCGGTGTATTGGTTCACCAAGATCGGACTGTTTCATCCCGGCATCAGCGCCGGGGCGTTCCAGGCGATCTTTGCGTTCGCATGCGTTTGTTCTCTGCTTGTCGCCGCAGGTTATCGGCCAAAGCTTTTTGCCTTTTTGCTTTTTCTGATCGCGGTCAGCACCTACCGCTGGAATTTCATGGTGATGTACGTTGATGACGCGATCATGCACCTGATCATCTTCTGGCTGCTGGTGTTGCCGGTCGGCAGGACGTTGGTGATCGCCGATTGGATACGCGGCCGTGTTTCGAGGGCCGATTGGCTGTCAGTGACGGTACCCGGACTCGCTCTTCGTTGCTTTTTCTGGAATCTCGCACTTCTTTATCTGGTCGCGGGACTTTGGAAATGGACGAGCCCGATGTGGCTCGACGGCACTGCGATGTACGTCATTTTCAAATTGCCGATATCGTACGGCGCCGATTTTTGGAACGCGTCGCATATACCGTATCTTCGGCTGCTGGACTATTGCGCACTCGTTTTCGAGCCGGTTTTCCCGATCATTTTTCTGCTGCGCCGCGGCCATTTTCTCAAGTACATTCTGCTGATCGGGCTGATCGGGCTCCATGCCGGAACGATCGCGACGCTCAACATCCCGTTCGCCAATTTTGCGTGCCTGGCCGCGGCGGTGCTTATATTTGGCGAGGAGATAATGTCGCTGTTGGGCCGGCATCGGCCGGGATCTGCGTCTCGGGCGGCCAAACCGCAGTACGTGCTCGCTGATGCCGCGGCGGTCTTTGTCACCGCGACGCTCACCCTCGCGATGCTTAGCTCGGTCGCGTTGCCGAACTGGCGCAGGCCGACACGCGTCTCGGCCGGCCCGCACATCGCCGCCCCTGCACCCGCCGGAGAGCGTCGCGGTGAGTTTGACGAGGGCTGGCACGAGGGCCTCGGCCCGGTCCAGTCGACGTTTTTCGGGGCGCTCTGGCTGGCCGGCATCGCCCAGCAATATCAGCTCTTCAATTGGATCGACGAGCGCAACTATCGCCTCCATTACAAGGTCCTTGAGCGAAACCCGGACGGCACGTCCGCTGAGCGCTCGTCCGCGGATCTGATACCGCGATCGCTCCGGGGTGTTTTGCTGCAGTTTTACCTGCATGGCATAACGTGGATGCGCGTGCCGCCGGCGCGCCAGGCCGAGATCCGCACGAGCCTTCAAACACGGATCGCCGCCCGATATTGCCGCAAGGCTGCACCGGCAGGCCAGATAGATGTGTTTTACGCCCTTGAGCGGATCGACCCGACTGGCCGCCCGCCGGATCTGCAAGATCAGCTGCTTATGAGCTTTACGTGCGCCGACGGTGTGCCCGAAGTCATCTATCGGGAGGTTCAGCCGTGATGGGCCCGCGAATGCGGAACGGGAAATAATTGGGCTATGTGCGGAATTGTTGCAATTTATTCTCAACGTCGGCGGGTCAACACCGAACTACTTGGCGATGCCGTCGAGCGGCTGCGGCCGCGCGGCCCCGACGACGCCGGTGTTTGGGTTGACGCCGCCGGACGAATAGGCCTCGGGCACGCTCGTCTCAGCATTATCGACGCCGCGACCGGTGCCCAGCCGATGGCGAACGAGGACGACACGCTGAGGCTGATCGTCAACGGCGAGTTCTACGATTTTGAGCGCATACGGGACGACCTCGAAAAGCTTGGCCATCGCTTTTCGACGTTGTCGGACAGCGAGATCGCCCTGCACCTTTACGAACAATACGGTCCCGATTGCCTTGAGCATCTGCGGGGCGAATTTGCCTTTGCGATCTGGGACAACGCCCGCGGCGAGCTGTTTGCCGCCCGCGACCGATTCGGGATCAAGCCGCTCTTTTACGCCGTTGACGCCGACAATATCTATCTCGCGTCCGAGGTCAAGGCGATCTTTGCCGCGGGGCTGAGGCCGTCATGGGACCACGAGTCGGTCTTTCAGCACCTCTATTTTTCGGTCGATCAGGACCGAAGCCTCTTTCGCGGCGTCCGGCAGGTTCCGCCGGGCCACTTCCTGAGGATCAGGGACGGCGAGGTAACGATAAAGCCATACTGGGACGTCGATTATCCGCGAGTTCCGGCCGAGGACTTTGCCCTTTCGTCCGGGGATTGTGTGGAAGGCGTCCGCGAACTTCTCAGCGAGGCCGTGCGGCTGCGGATGCGGGCGGACGTGCCGGTCGGTTGTTATCTGAGCGGAGGCGTCGATTCGTCGTCGGTGCTCGGACTCGCGGCGACGTTCTCGAGTACGCCGCTGACCGCGTTCACGATCGCCTTTGATCACGACGATTTCAACGAAACCGAAAGCGCCCGGCTGACGGCCGGTTTTGCCGGTGCCGACTATCATCCCGTGCCGGTGAAGGCAGCGGATTTCGCCGAGGATTTTGAAGAGGCGGTCTGGCGTGGCGAAATGATCCACTACAACGCGCATGGAGCGGCCCGATTTCGCCTCAGCCGGAACGTTCGCGATGCCGGCTACAAGGTCGTGCTGGCCGGCGAGGGTGCCGACGAACTTTTTGCCGGATACGATTTTTCGAGTCAGGCAGTCCTGTCTGCCGGATCGCCGGGCGGTATCGCAAAATGGGCGCGGATCGCCTTGCGGATGCTGCTCCCGAAGAACCGTCTTCAGCGGGACATCGCCCGGACGTCGCCATGGCTCGCCCGGCTCAGTCAGGGGCTGGCGTTTCCCCCGCACCTGCTCGAATACGTCGCCGGCAAATTCGATCTTCTCGGCGGCATCATCTCACCGGACATCGCCCGCCGATTCGACGGCCGCGACCCTTATCGCGAGTTTTTCAGGCAGTTCGATTACCGCTCGACACTGCTCGGCCGCGAACCTGCAAAACAAATACTTTATCTTTGGATGAAGTCGGTCTTTGTGAATTACGTATTGGCCGCCGAGAGGCTCGATATGGCGCATGCCGTCGAGGTTCGGCTGCCGTTTCTCGATCACAAGCTTTTCGAATTTGCCCGGAGCATTCCGGTGCAGATGCTGGCCGAGAATGGCCGGCTAAAGCATCTTTTGCGTGAGGCGGTCAAACCCTACGTTCGGCCCGAGGTCTATAACGGCCTCAAACAGCCATTTATCGCGCCGCCGACCGACCTCGTCCCCGGCAACCCGATGTTCGATCTGCTGCAGGACCATCTGCGAAGCGACAGCTTTGCCGCTGTCCCGTTCTTTGACCGGCCGGCGGTCATCCGCCTGCTTGACGAACTGGCGGAAATGGACGCCTCGCGACGGGCGTCGATGGACCCGGTGCTTTTCATGATGGCGTCGTATGCCATTCTGCACGAAAAATATCGGCTCTGACGCCTGTCGTCACTTGCCGAGCGGCATTCGCAGCAGGTGGCCGCGATAGACGAAATAGATGTATCTTTCGGCCTCGTCCACCCACATATTCATACTGTTAAAGGTCATCTTCGGCACACGCAGGAGCGTCTTGAATCCAAATGTCTTGGTGTCATAGATACCTACGACCGTCTCGTTTTTCTCGATGTCGGGCATCGCCGCCCAAAATTCATTCAACTTTGCCGTTTTCTGAAGCGGCCGGAAAGTTTGCTGTGTAAGCGGGCGAAATTCGCCGCTCACGGGCTGCGTCGCACCGGTCAGAGGGTCGATGAGCAGTATTTCGCTCGAACCCGGATCATCGCCGACCGTGTCGTCCATGTCGACCTCGCCTTCGCCTTCATAACCTTCTTCACCATCGTGCTCATTTTGCTGGACGGCGAGCACCTTGTTTAGCGTCGAAACATACGCTGTCGGGAGATACGCCATATACTCGGGCAACTCGATCGGAAATTCACGGCCATTTAAGAGGTTGACCCTGACCAGCTTCGGGCCGGCTTCCTCTTGGTATGTATAGACGACGACCCACTGTCCGTTCGGGGTGATCACAGGGTCTGAGTACCAGCCCTGACGCAGGCGGCTCTGCCTGCCGCGTGAGAATTTGAACAGACCCTCCGGATCAGTTCGTATCTCGACATCGCCGGCACGAGCCTTCCATTGCGAGATCGTCGCTTGAACGGACGCTCCGTCGCGCACGGGAATGTATTCAAATCCGGCCGGCTGATCCGCCGGCCCGGCATCGGCCGCTCCGACGACGCGGCGCCACGATATGCCCTCCCACGCGCGTTTTTCCTGAAGTTTCAGCCGCTTTTCATACACCTGTTCGGATTCATTTACGGCACCGTCGGCGCCGTCCGGCGGCGGATCAACGCCATCCGGCACTTCGTCAAGTGCCTTTTCGATCTCGGCCTTGACACGCTTTCGCACGCCGCGGTCGGTCACCGCGACACGGAGGTCGTCGCCATTTTTCCAGACCGTCTCAACATGCAGGTTCTCGTCCGCCAGGACGATCTCGAGGCCGGGAACCTGTTTGCTCAAAGCATACTTCGTACTGCCCGGGGTCGCCTTCAACTCGGTAAAGTACTTTTCAAGCGCCGCAAAGAATGGAGGCAACGGCGCCGCAGCGACAAAGACACGACGCCCGCCCGCACGTCCGAGCATCACGAGTTCCTTGCCCGGGCAATACTCATTCGTCGGACACGAGAGGAACGGTGTCAGTTCATCGACGCGATTTTCCGTCAGGAGGGCCTTGAGGCCGTCAAATTCGTTGGTTTCAAGCGGACGCTCGCGGTAGCGGGACTTGTCATGATCCCAACTGAACAGCACCTTGTCCTTGTATATCCTGACAAAATTGCCGTCGTACGCATAAACGCCCATCAGATCGTTGTCGGATCTGACCTCTTTGATCAGAGCGTCTTCGGTCTCTTTCTGATTCGAAGTTTCGTAATAGCCGTAGCCGCGGCCGGTCGCGCCCGCCGGGTGAACACTCGCGAAAAGGGCATCGAGGTACGACGAGACCACGTCGCCGCCCGATTCGAGATCGACGAAGAAAGCGGTCGTCGCCCCGAGGATTTTCGCCTCGTTCGGGTGCAGGGCAAGCACAGCGGCACGCGCCGGCGGCGAATCTTCGGATTCGAGATAGCGCTCGGCCGCAACGGCGAGCCGCTTGTTGTCACTGCGGGCAAGCTCGGCGGCCTTTGCGATCGGCAGCGGTGCTCGGATCAGCCGGGCACACGCGAGCAGTGCGGTTTTGGTGTCGGCGTTGTCGCCTTCAAATATCGCTTGATATTCCGCGGTGTCCTCGATCATACACGCGGCAAAGCCGACCGACGTCGGTGAACCCGTCCGGAGGTCAAAGACGTCGGACGGCTGCTTTTCGCGCAGTTCGGCCCGGCTGGCCAGCAGGCGCAGCATCCCGCTTGCCGGCGCACGGTCACGCTTGACGTCGCTCAACAGCATCATATTGACCGCCGCATTTTGCCACCTTAGGACGATCGTGCGAAGCGTTTCGGCCATCTTCGGGTCACGGCTTTCCAAAAAAGCGATGCGGTCGACGACCGCTGCCGCGAGCTCGTCGCTGACCATCGTCGATTGCATCAGCTGAGCGCCGATCATCGACTTTAGCTCGCCGGCCGAGATCGGCTGTCCGACCGGAGCCGTCGGCCGATTGTCGCCGTAGCTATAGATATAAAGTTCGCTGGTGTCCAGATTTGCGTTCGACGACGCGGCGAGTTCGGTAAAGCGCTTGATCGAATATTCAAGTGCGTCGATCTGTTCGGCGACGGTATAACCCTTGCAAGCCAGGATCGCTTCAACGACGGCCCGCCGCTCGTACGACTCGACCTCCGACATCACTCGTCGCAGTGCCGGCACCGCCCGCGGATCTGCCTGCGTCGCCAGCGAGCCGATCGCCGACGACCTGAAGGGAAAGTAGGTTTCCTCGGCCACCGGAGCCGCCGTCCCCCTGACGCTATTTGCCGACGGCAACGTCGGCGCCGGAGCGGCATTTACCGCGGATCGTGCCGCGTTGGCAGCGGTATTGGCGGCAGAGTTTGCCGGAGCAGCGTTAGCTCCGTAAACCGGGCGTTTGCCGCGTTCGTCGAGCACCTTTAGCAAACCGGTCACGCTCTCCGGCAGTCGGACCTGACGGAGAGCCATAACTATCGCCTGCCGCTCATCGCCCGACTCTTTCGCCCAATTCTTGTCCTCGAGCCACGGCAGCATCGCCCTTATGATCTCGGGGTGCGACCGGTCGATGCTTGAGAGGAGGTTCTTGACCGCGGCCGCCCTAATGACCGGATCACTGCTCTTGAGCAGCTCGATCATCTTCTCGGTGTAACGGTCCGGCGGCGAGATCAGTATCAGCGTCGTCAGGCCCGTATAACCGCCCATATCGGCGAGCGTTTCGTCGCCGAGCAGCGACATGTACCAATCGTCGCGGCCGGCCCATTCCTTCTCGCTGACGAGTGCGTCCATAGCAAGGTCGCGCATCGGTGCCCCGAGCGACTTGTCCTCGACGATCGACTTAAGTTCGTC
>JAIBCA010000113.1 GCA_019694345.1 Pyrinomonadaceae bacterium
AATATATGTCACTGTCGGCCAAATCACAGGGCGAAGGCGAACGTCTCGCCAAGGTTTCGGGCGGCGTCTATTATCCGATCTCCCAGATCTCGCAGATCCAGCGTGCGTATGAGGACATCGTCGTCCAGCTCCGCACAGCGTACATCGTTAAATACCGTTCCGACTCGGCGTCCGGGGTTTCGCCGCGGCTCAAGATCAAGGCGAAACGCGAGAATGCGTTCGTGGTCATTGACTCGGTCGAAAATCGATAACACGGCACCGGTCAGGATCCGCGCACAAGACGATCTCTTTCATAGCCGACGCGCAATGAACGCCTTATCGCGAACCGAACCGCGAACAAAATGTACCGATCTGGGGCGAAAACGCACTGGTTTCGGTATCGAATCCGCCGGAACTCAATAAAGACGGGCTGTTTCTCGCGAGAGGACTTTTATTTCCCGTTAGAAAAGTTTTGTTTTCCATAGGGAACGTGTCCGTGACCGGTAGAAAACTTGGGTTTTCTATGAGGAACGTGTCCGTGACCGGTAGTAACGTGTCCGTGACTGGTAGTCACGTGTCCGTGACCGTTAGAAAACTTTTGTTTTCTATCAGAAAAGTTTTGTTTTCTATGAGAATCGTGTCCGCAACAGGTGAAAATGGCTTGTTTTTCTACGTTCCGGGCGTCACTCATCGGAGCGGGCCACAAGCAGTTTTGGGTAAGCGGCCGAAAAAAGTCCGCTGGCTTGCGTTCGCTGACATTCGGTGAGATTTGTGTTCAAATTAGGAGGTCGGATCCGACCGATATCGAGAACTTTTGGAAAGTACACTTTTAAATTCACTTTTTGACGAGCAAGAGCGGCGGCCGCTATCGGTCACCGAACTCAACGCCGAACTGCGCGGTGCCCTCGAGCGGCAGTTCTCGAATATTTGGGTCGAGGGCGAGGTCACGGGTTTTACCGCCGCGGCCTCGGGCCATTGGTATTTCAACCTCAACGACGGCACATCGCAGATCAGATGTGTCTGCTGGAAAGGCACCAACTTCCGCATTCGCTTCAAACCGCAGAACGGCATCGCCATCCGCGTCCGCGGCAAGGTCACGCTGTACTCGCAGCGGGGCGAACTGCAGCTCCAGGTCGAATCCCTCGAACCATCGGGCGAGGGAGCACTGAGGGCCGCATTCGAACAGATCAAGGCGAAGCTCGAAGGCGAAGGGCTTTTTGCCCCCGTACTCAAGCGCCCGATCCCCTTCTTTCCGCGCAAGGTCGCCGTCGTCACGAGCCCGACCGGAGCGGCGTATCACGATATTCACAATGTGTTGACGCGTCGCGCCGGAACCGTCAGTATCGTGCTCGTCCCGACGCTCGTCCAGGGCGAAGGCTCCGCTGACAGCATTCGCCGGGCCGTCATCGACGCCAATGAATATAACCAAACCCTCGATGACGCGGACAAGATAGATGTAATGATCGTCGGACGCGGCGGCGGCTCGGCCGAGGACCTGTGGGCGTTCAATGACGAACTTCTTGCCCGTGCGATCCGTGAAAGTGAGATACCGGTGATTTCGGCGGTCGGCCACGAGATCGACTGGACCATCTCTGATCTGGTCGCGGACGTCAGAGCGGCGACGCCCTCAGCGGCAGCCGAGATCGTTGCGGGACGCGAGATCGACCTTTTGAACGACCTCATCTCCGCCGAGCAAACCCTCGCCCAACTGATCAATTATCGGCTCCTGGCGACGCGGGGGCGTGCCGACGCAATGATCGGCCGGTTGAACGAGGGCTTTGCCGCTCGCTACCGGTCTGCTGCTGAGCGCTTTCGGCTGGCATCGTCGCGTCTGACGCCGCAAACCCTCCGAGCTGTCATCGCCGCCTCCGCAAACGATCTGGCCCTGCTCGATCACCGGCGGACGGCCGCCGTCACGCAACTTATCGATCGGCGAAAAGACGCGCTGGCCCTCCAGGCCGCCAAACTCAATGCACTGTCGCCCCTTTCCGTACTCGTCCGCGGATACTCGATCACGCAAACGGCGGACGGGCATGTGCTGCGTGACCCGGCCAAGGTGAAGCCCGGCGACCGCCTGGCCATTCGTCTGGAGAAAGGGCAACTCGACGCCGAGGTGATCTCGTCTGAATAGTCGGCGGCAGGTGAATTTATGCTCGATCACCAAATGTACGACTCGATCGGACGGCGGCGGCGGATCTTTAAGATCGTTGCCGCTCTGGTCGCTGTCATTTGCGTGATCGCGGCGTCCGGAGCGTATCTGTATTGGCAGCGTTTGAAAAGCTCGCCCCAGTATTCGCTTGCCTTGCTCGTCGATGCCGCCAAGCGTGACGATCAGCAGATGATCGATTCGCTCATCAGCGTTGATCAGGTCGTCGATGATTTTTTGCCGCAGATCACAACCAAAGCCGTGGAACTCTACGGCCGTGGGTTGCCGCCCGCGATCGTCGGCCAATTGACCAGGGTCGCGGCGCCGGTTCTGCCCGCCGTCAAGGACCGTGCTAGAGCCGTTCTGCCGGGGATCATCCGCGAACGTGTCGGCAAGTTCGGGAATGTGCCGTTTGCCGCAATGGTCCTCGGCGCCGGACAATATCTGGATATTAAGGTCAACGGCGAACTGGCGATCGTCAAAAGCAAACTGCCGGAACACCCTCTGGAATTGAAGATGCGTCGGAACGGCGACCGTTGGCAGATCGTCGGAGTAAAGGACGACCAACTCGCGACCGAGATCGCCAAAAAGATCGGGCAGGAGATCATCGCGATCGCGACGAGCGGCGTCACCAAGACCGCAAACAGCCTCGGCGTCGGAAATCTGGCCGACCTGTTAAAGCAGGCCGAGGAAATTATCAAATAACTATGGAAAACACTTTCGAAAGATCACTCGAAGAACTCGAAACGATCGTCAACAGCCTCGAATCGGGCGACCTCCCGCTCGAAGAGAGCCTCGCTCTTTTCGAACGCGGCGTAAATCTCTCGCGCAAGTGCCGCGAACGACTGGCGAACGCCGAACGCCGGATCGAAGTACTGATGAAGGACTCGGACGGCGGCTTGGCCACCGAGGAATTCGAGCCCGACGGCCTGCGGAGTTAATGTCCGCGTTTTGACCGACGGGCCCGCTTGCATTATTGCGGCTTCTTCTGGGCGTCGGCCTTGCGCTTTTGCAGCAGATCGCACGCCTGATAAGCACCGGTCGGGTCGATCGCGGTCTTGCCTACCTCGACATGTTCGATCTTGCCGTCCTTATCTACGACAAATGTCGCCCGCACACCGTAGCCGCTGGTCTCGTTAAAGAGGCCGTATTGTTTGGTGGTCGTTCGCTTCCAATCGCTTAGCAGCGGAAAAGTTACTTTGATATCCTCGGCAAACCGCTTGTTGGCGGCAAAACTGTCCATACTAATTCCGAGGACCTGGGTTTCGGCAGCGTCAAATTTGGCGATATCAGCCTGATACGCCTGAAGTTCCTTCGTTCAGCCGCCCGTAAACGCGAGAACGTAGAACGCGAGCACGACGTTCTTCTTACCGCGATAGTCGCTGAGCTTGACCGGGTTGCCGCCCGTATCCGTAAGCGTAAAATCCGGCGCGACATCGCCGACCTTGAGCGTCGTTGTCGGGGCCTGCGGCGTTTGCCCGATCGCCGAAATGGCAAATACCAGCATCGCCGCTAACGAAATGATCAGTTTTTTCATAAGTCCTCCTTACTAATCAGCCACCTTCCCGCCGCGAAAGATCGAGTCCACACTCCAGACGCCGGAACCGCGGGCCGCAATGTAAAGCAACACAAAGCAATACAACACGGCGAGCTCGCCCTTGTTCTGGATCGGCAAAAAAGCCTGCATACTAAAATGCCAGCCGAAATACGCGACCGCCATCAGGCCGCTTGAGATAAAGGCTGCAAATCCGGCAAAGAGGCCGATCATTATCATGATACCGCCGATCAGTTCGATACCGCCGCCGATAGCCATAACGGCCGATAGCTCGCCTCCGCCGGATGCCGATGGAGGAAACCCGAACAGCTTCTGAGTACCGTGCCACATGAACAAAAATCCGGTCACGATCCTCAAGATAGCGTAAACATAGCTCGCATAACGGCCGAGAAATCCATCCATTTACGTTGCTCCCTTACCAATTAGATTTTGAACAGTATAGCGCATCTATCACACGGCACTCCGTCCGACCATTTGCTATCGCAATGCAACGGCCCCAAGATCCGGCCATTTCAGCCATTGGCTATGGTGCAAGCGATCCCGGAGGACTTAACACCGACCGATAAGACAGGAGCTTGGGCCCGTTACCAATACCGTGCCGCGGATCGCACGAAAAAGACACGGCCGAATAATAAGTTGGGCCTCGTCCGAGGACGAAGCCCATACCCATCGCTTACCGACCTGCGGTTACTCCGATTTCGCCGCGGCCCTGACGGTCCCGAGCGACTCGGGCTCCGGCACGGCCAGGCCGAGTTCCGGTGAACGCCAGAGATTTGACACCAGCAGTTCGCGGATAAAGGTCATTTCCTTCGGCAGACGGTCGTAGAGCTTAAAGAACAGATCGTCGTGCATCGCGATCTCCTTGAGCCACAGATCGCGGTCGATGGTCATCACCTTTTCGAACTGTTCCTTTGAAAAATCGAGTCCGCGCCAGTCCATGTCCTCATAACGCGGCATCCAGCCGAGCGGCGTTTCGACGCCGATCGACTTGCCGCGGGCGCGTTCGACTATCCATTGCAAAACACGCATGTTCTCGCCGTAGCCGGGCCATGCGAATTTGCCGTTCTCGTCCTTGAGGAACCAGTTGACAGAAAAGATACGCGGCGGTTCGGGGATATTGCGGCCGAAATCGAGCCAGTGCGAGAAATAGTCGCCCATGTGGTAACCGGCGAACGGCAGCATCGCGAACGGGTCGCGGCGAACCTCGCCGATATTGCCAAAGGCGGCGGCGGTCATCTCCGAGCCCATCGTGGCGGCCATATAGACACCAAATGCCCAGTTGAACGACTGCTGGACGAGCGGCACGACCGAGTTTCGGCGGCCGCCGAAGATGAATGCCGAGATCGGCACGCCTTTCGGGTCGTCGAAATTGGGATCGGCGACCGGGCACTGTTCGATCGGTGCGGTGAAACGCGAATTGGCGTGAGCGGCCTTGCCCTCGCTGGCGGGTGTCCAATCGTTACCCTGCCAGTCGATAGCGTGTGCCGGAGCGTCGCCGTCCATTCCCTCCCACCAGACGTCGCCGTCGTCGGTCAATGCCACATTCGTAAAGATCGTGTTCGCCTTGATCGACTCCATCGCGTTCGGGTTGGTCGAATAATTGGTGCCCGGGGCGACGCCAAAGAATCCGAATTCCGGATTGATCGCACGCAGCTTGCCGGTCTCGTCCGGCTTGATCCAGGCAATGTCGTCGCCGACCGTCGTGATCTCCCAGCCCTCGGCGGTAAATTCCTTGGGCGGAATGAGCATTGCGAAGTTGGTCTTGCCGCAGGCCGACGGAAACGCCGCACAAACGTAGTCTTTGCGGCCGTCAGGCGACTTAACGCCGACGATCAGCATGTGTTCGGCGAGCCAGCCCTGTGCCCGGCCAAGGGTCGATGCGATGCGTAGCGCGAGGCACTTCTTGCCAAGCAGGGCGTTGCCGCCGTAGCCCGAACCGAACGAAACGATCGAGTTCTCCTCGGGGAAATGAACGATGTACTTGTCCTTCGGGTCCGGTGAGCAAGGCCACGCGACATCCGCTTGCCCCTCGGCCAGCGGCATTCCGACCGAATGCAGACAGCGGGTAAATTCGCCGTCGCCGAGAGCTTCGAGTGCCCGCGAGCCCATGCGCGTCATGATCTTCATATTGACGGCGACATATGCCGAATCGGTGATCTCGACGCCAAACTGCGATATCGGTGAACCGATCGGGCCCATGCAAAACGGCACGACGTACATTGTGCGGCCCTTCATACAACCGTCGAACTTGCGTTTGAGGATCACCTTCATCTCGTGCGGGGCCATCCAGTTATTGGTCGGTCCGGCATCGCCCTTGGCGAGCGAACAGATGTAGGTTCGATCTTCGACGCGGGCGACATCAGAGGGATGCGAACGAGCGAGGAACGAATTTGGACGTTTTTCTTCGTTTAGTTTAATAAATGTGCCGGCATCGACCATTTCCTGACAAAGACGGTCGTACTCTTCCTGTGAACCGTCGCACCAGTAAACGCTGTCAGGTTTGCAAAGCTGGACGGCCTCCGTAACGAACTTGATCAGTTCCTCGTTCGTTATCGACGATGGTATGTTCAGATCGGTCATAAAATTGGGTTCTCCAAAATGGATTTCTGTTAAATTACTTGAATTATATTAAATAAACGAGCAATAAGGCTCATTTTTCGACGCTATTTGTTTAGGTTATCACGGCATAACGAAATTGTTAACAGACGTCCATCGGATAAATCGGAAAATCATCGGGCTTCTGATCGTTCCACCAAACAGGCCATCAATGCTCCGGCCGGATCGTTCAAGA
>JAIBCA010000140.1 GCA_019694345.1 Pyrinomonadaceae bacterium
GAGGAACTCGCCCTTCTGCACCAGGTCGGGATACGCGTGTGCGTCATCCACGGCGGCGGTAAACAGCTAAATGAGCTCGCCGAGCGGCTCGGCGTGGTCCAGACGGTCATCGGCGGCCGACGCGTGACCGACGACGAAACCCTCGACCTGGCGAAAATGATATTTCGCGGCAAGATAAACACTGAGATACTTGCTCAATTCCGGCGTCGCGGGATCCATGCAGTTGGGCTTTCGGGCATCGACGGCGGTGTGGTCAAGGCCGTTAAGCGTCCGCCCAAAGACATAGTGAACCGCGAGACCGGAACTACCGAATCAGTCGATTTCGGCCATGTCGGCGATGTGGTAGAGGTCGACGCTTCGCTGATCAATACGCTCCTGGACAGCGGTTATCTGCCGATCATCTCGTCGCTTGGGGCTGACGACGACGGCCGCATCTTCAATATCAACGCGGACACAATCGCGTCCGAGATCGCGGTCAAACTCAACGCAGAAAAGCTGATCCTGCTGACCGACGTCAACGGGATCTACCTGGAGGAGAGCGATCCAAATACAAAATTGTCAAAGATCACTTCATCAGATGCGATGCACCTGATCGACTCGGGCCGGGCGACGGGCGGTATGATCCCTAAACTCGAGAGCCTGATCGACCTTGTCGGCCGCGGCGTGAACTCGGCCCATATCGTCAGCGGTACTGAACGCAATGCGATTCTGGCCGAGGTATTTACCGATTCCGGCACCGGAACCATGGTCGTTAAGGGTTAATATAAGTACAGTATATCGCACAGTGTCCTATCAGTGCAACGCTTGAGTCCAACAAAAGACGGGATCGGTTCCCGCCTTTTAATAATGGTGCTCAGGGCGGGACTCGAACCCGCACGGATCGCTCCACACGCCCCTCAAACGTGCGCGGCTACCAATTACGCCACCTGAGCAAACTTTTCAAAAAACCTACTTATTCGCCGGAGCCGGAGCATTTGCCGCCGGTGCCGGAGTATTCGCTGCCGGAGCATTTGCCGCCGGTGCATTTGCTGCCGGAGCGGCAGTGTTGGCGTCCCCGGCCGCCGGAGCAGCTGTATTCGTGTTGGCCTCAGCTGCCGGATTCGTCGTGTTTGCGGTATTCGCGGCCGGCGCGTCAGGGTTGCTCGAAAGGACCGAAACGTTGCCGGTCAGAGCGGGCATTGACAAAAGCAATGCCGAAACCATGAACAGGATCGCCGCGGTGATCGTCACCTTAGAAAGAACTGTCGCGGTACCGCGCGGTGCAAACGCCGAGCTTGAAACGTTGCTCGTAAACAATGCTCCCGCGTCGGTCTTACCCGGCTGCAAAAGCACAGCGGCGATGAGCACGATGCACGAGAGAAAAAATATGAAGTAGAGAACGTATTCCAACTTATTGAACCACCTATTTATAATTCACGATCTGCGAAAAGCTGACAGCCTCGAGGCTCGCTCCGCCGACCAATGCACCGTCAACGTCGGTTTGCGACATCAGTGTCGCGATGTTGTCCGGTTTGACCGAGCCGCCATAAAGGATCCGCACGCTTTGTGCGATGCTTTCACCGTGCGTTTCGGCAACGGTTCGGCGGATGTGGCCGTGCATTTCTTGAGCCTGTTCGGGCGTGGCGGTTTTACCCGTACCAATTGCCCAAACAGGCTCGTAAGCGATAATGATACGTTCCATATCAGCAACTGTCAAACCGTCTAAGCCCTTTATCAATTGCCCTTTGACGACGATTTCCGCGTTGCCGGCTTCCCTTTCGGCCAGCATCTCGCCGACACATACGATCGCGGTCATGCCGGCGGCGATGGCTGCGCGTGTCTTTTGATTGACCGAGGCATCGGTCTCGCCGTAGAATTGACGCCGCTCGGAATGGCCGATGATGACATGCGAACAGCCGACGTCCTTGAGCATTGCGGGTGCGATCTCACCTGTATGTGCTCCGAACTCGTTCTGCACGGCACAGTCCTGGCCCGCGATGCGGACATTTGAGCCCTCGAGGCGGTCGGCGACGGTCTTGAGTGCCGTGAAGACCGGTGCGATCACGACCTCGCAATGGTTCGAGTTGGCGACCAGCGGTTTCAGCTCGAGTGCGGTGTTTACGGCATCACCGAGCGTTTTGTACATTTTCCAGTTTCCTGCGATAACGGGCTTTCTCATACAAATAACTTAGCAAAATCTCACGTCGTTGGCGAAAGTGTGGCGAACGGCCCGCCGCGTGCTATGCTCAAACGATAGAACAAGGGGACTTAGCCGAATGCTCAAGAATTTTTTACGTCCGCGCCGAGTCGTTATTACCGGCATCGGTTGTGTTACACCCATCGGCATCGGACGCGAACGATTTTGGGCCTCGCTTGAAGCCGGCATCAGCGGCATCCGACGAATACGGAGCTTCGATCCGACGGGCCACGCGGTCCAGATCGCGGGCGAGGTGCCCGACTTTGACTGGGAAGCCGAGCTTAGCCCAAAGGACCGCAAGCATGTCGCCCGCACCGTTCCGCTTGCCCTGGCCGCCGCCCGGGAAGCGATCGCCGATGCGGGCCTAGACACCGCCGGCATGTCGATCGACGAGCGGCGAAAGATCGGTGTCGAGATCGGTACCGGCGGCGGCGGACTCGCTTTTACCGAACGTCAATATTCGTACTGGTACAATGGCCCGCAGTCCAAGGCCAGCGTCTATACGATCCCGTCATCGACCCACGGCGGGCTGTCGTCCGAGATATCGATGGCGCTTGGGCTGCGAGGGCTATCGCACGTCGTTTCGACCGGCTGTACGAGCTCGACCGACGCTATATTTTACGCTGCGCAGCACATCGCCCTCGGGCGGCAGGACATAATGATCGCCGGCGGCGTCGATGCACCGATCGCACCGGGGATCATGGCCGGTTTTGACCTTATGACCGTCGTTACACGGGATTGGAACAACGAGCCTCACCGGGCCTCCAGGCCGTTCGCGGCGGGGCGTTCGGGCATAGTGGCGGCCGAGGGCTCGTACCTCTTCGTGCTCGAGGGCCTCGAGGCTGCGATCGCCCGCAATTCAAAGATCTATGCCGAAATAACCGGTTACGGGGCAACCTGTGACGCCTATCATCGCGTCCGGCTCGACGATTCGGGCATTGAACCCGCGAGGGCCATGACGCTCGCCCTTGAGGACGCCGGCGTCGCCGCCGACGCTCTGGACTATGTCAACCTTCACGGCACCTCGACCGTCCTTAACGACCGCATCGAGACGGCGGCGGTCAAGGCCGCTCTCGGGCCGCACGCTTACCGGATACCTATGTCGGCGACCAAATCTCAGGTCGGCCATCCGCAGGGTGCGAGCGGTGCCGCGGGCATCGCGGCGGCGTTGTGTGCGATGACCACGAGCGTAGTGCCGCCGACGATCAATCTCGACGAAGCCGATCCGGAGTGCGATCTCGACTATGTACCGAATACTGCCCGCCGGGCAGAGGTCAATACCGCGCTATGCAATTGCATCGGCTTTGGTTCAAAGAACAGTGCGATCGTGCTGGAAAAGGTTCGGTGACCCAATGATGAGTCGATTTCGAAGCCGCAGCACGAAACTCGAACGCCTGGACACAGGCGATTACACCCCCGCGGAATACGCACGCTGGCACCGCGAGATGCGTGACATCCATCGGGCTTTCGGCGAAATTCGGGCGATCCGCCGAACGCTGCTGCGTGAGGCCGCGACCGGCGGCAGCGATCGCGTAACGATCCTCGACGTCGGCGCCGGCTCGGGCGAATTGCTCAGGGCGATCGGCAAAGACCTCGGCCAGCGGCCCGCGTATCTCGTCGGTGCCGAGCTCGACGCCGAAGCGGCCCGTGCGATAAGTGCCGGAAACGATATTTCAAAGATCGACGCCGTGCGGTGCGATGCCTTGCAGATGCCCTTTGCGGACGATAGTTTTGACTATGTCATCTGCTCGCTCTTCCTGCATCATCTGACCGACGATGACGCTGTGAGGCTATTGGCCGAAATGAGCCGCGTTGCCGCGAAGCGGATCTTCGTCATCGACCTGCATCGTCATCCGGTGGCTTACTATTTCTACCGTGCTGCCGCGAGTGTTCTGCTGCAGCGGTTCACCCGCGAGGACGGTGCGTTGTCGATCCTCAGGAGTTTTACGCCCGGGGAGATGGGCAAGCTTGCCGAGGCTGCCGGCGTGCGTGATATCAGCGTTCGGCGTTCGGCGGCGTATCGTCTCGTTCTCTCGGGTAAATGAAGCAATGACGACCTCAGGACCAAAATACGATGTCGCGATCGCCGGTGGCGGCCCGGCCGGGTCGAGTCTCGCTATTCGGCTTGCGAATGCGGGTCTTCGGGTGCTGCTCGCCGAGCAAAAGTCCTTTCCGCGTGAAAAACTCTGCGGCGAATTCATCTCGCCCGAGTGTCTGGTGCATTTTGCCGAGATCGGCGTAATGCCCGCCATCGCTGCTGTCCGCGGCACTGACCTGAGAGAAACGATCTTCTTTTCGCAACGCGGCAAGGGTGTCGCGGTCGAAAGTTCCTGGTTCGGCCATGCCGATTCGCTCGCTCTCGGGCTGAGCCGTGCCGAGATGGACCGGATATTGCTCGAGCACGCAAGGGCCGCCGGGGTCGATGTCCGCGAGGAATCATCGGTTTCGGGACTACTGCTCGACGGCGGAGAGGTTTCGGGCGTTGCCGTGCGTGACACGAACGGCATTGCGGTCGAAGCGGCTGCCCGCGTCACGATCGACGCCACCGGGCGAACCCGGAGTCTTGCACGGCGGATCAAAGGCCGCGAAACGCGAAAACGGGCGGCAACGCACGTCGCCTTCAAGACGCACCTGACGGGAGCAAGCGTATTACCCTCGGCGTGCGAAATATACGTCTATCGCGGCGGTTACGGCGGCTGCAACCGCGTCCAGGACGGCCTATACAACCTTTGCTTCATCGCCGCATCGGCCGACGCAAAACGGCTCGGCAGCGATCCCGAAAGGCTGATGCGCGAGGTGGTATTTACCAACAAGCGAGCCGCGGCGGCGATGGCCGACGCCTCCGCGGTCAAGCCATGGCTCGCAGTGCCGATCGAACGATTCGGCCGCGGCGAACTCGTGCCCGCAAGGGGCTTGATGGCCGTCGGCGACGCGGCGGCGTTCATCGACCCGTTCACCGGCAGCGGTATGCTGATGGCTCTCGAAAGCGCGAAGATCGCCGCCGACGCGATCGTTGGTTCGATTGTCAAAGAACTAGCTTTTGACGGCATCGCCGCCGAATACCGCCGACTTTACGCTGCCCGCTTCAACAGGCGGCTGCGTGTATGTTCGGTACTGCGGCACGCGGCGTTCGTGCCGTTTCTGGCCGGGTCGCTGATCACGGCACTGAGCCTGAGTTCAAAGATGACCGAAGGGCTCGCCAGGGCCACCCGGGCCGGCGCCTGACACGGTTCGGCGGATGTCTAATGCAGCACCGGCCGCTTGATCAGCCCGCCCTGAACGTCCGAGAGCGAGTGCGTCACGACAAACGCGTCGGGGTCGATATCGTTGACGAGCGTTTTGATGCTGCCGATCTCGAGCCGTGTGACCACGCAATACAGTATCGGCTGATCGGACGCGATAATGCCCATCGAGCCCATGCCGCCGCGGCCGCTGAAGACGGTGACGCCCCGATTTAGCGTGCCGATGATCTGTGCTTTGATCTCCTCGTTCCTTGGCGACATGATCGTGATGGCGGTGTATTCCTCGACGCCGTGGATGAGAAAATCGATGGTTTTGGACGCGGCGACGTAGGTCAGGATCGAGTACATCGCCGATTCGACGCTCAGGAAGAACGCCGCCGCCAGAAAGATAAATATATTCAATATCAGAATGACATCGCCGACATGCAGCAGATGGCTCTTGCGGCTGACGAGCAATGCGGCGATCTCGGTCCCGTCGAGAACGGCACCGCCGCGGATCGCGAGCCCGATGCCGGCACCGATGAAAAGGCCGCCGAAAACGGCCGTCAGCAGCTTGTCAGGCGTCACATCCGGAAACTTGACGAAAAGCAATACGAGAGCCAGCCCGAAGATGGCGATCGAGCTTTTGATCGCAAATTTGCGGCCGATCTGGCGATAGCCGATGGCAATGAACGGCAGATTTATTATCAAAAGCAGCGGAGCCAACTGCCATCCCGCGACCTCGGAAACCAGCATTGAGATGCCGGTCACGCCGCCGTCGATAAAGCGGCTTGAGAGCAGAAAACCCTTGAGTCCAAACGCCGCCGAGAATATGCCCAGAGTAATAAGTACAAAGCTTTTGGCTTCAATTAGGGAAATTTTCATATCAGTTTTTCTCATTTTACCACGTTCGGGTACCTCCTCGGGCTGCCGGCGATGCGGAGTTCGCCGTTGGGGTTATTGGGGGAGATGAAAAAGAGAGCTGAGCTCCGTCGGTCGAAGAGCGACATGGCGATCGAGACGGCGTCGATCTGGTCGTCG
>JAIBCA010000028.1 GCA_019694345.1 Pyrinomonadaceae bacterium
AGTTTCTGGGCCACCTCTCCGCCTCAGACCGACAGGCCTTTGACTCGCTTCGCAGCCGCAGATACTTTTCCAAGGACGAAGAAATCTTTCATGTCGGGCAACCGCCTGAGTTTCTATACGTACTTCACCGCGGCCGCGTGGCGTTGATGCATGAGGATTCTGAGATCGATGCGATGTTCACTTCGCCAAACGGTTCGGAAAAGATCTTTGGCGCGGTCGAGGCATTTTCTGAGTGTCCTTTCGATTCGACGTTAAAGGCCCTGAGTCTGTGCGAATTTGACGTGGTCGACAAGGCGGCCTTTTTCAACTTTCTTCTAAGTCAACCGGCGGCGTGCCTGCAGATGACGATAATGATCAGCAACCGCTATCACCAATCGGTGTTGATCCTGGACTCAAAATAGATGGACCGCTTTTTAAGACGTAAGAAATATATTGAAAAAAATAGTTTGATTTGTGACGGCGCTCACATCAACATCCCGCATTATTCAATAGTCTGTACATACGATAAGACGCACTGCGTCTTTCCTTTTATTATTGGAGGCAACTTTTATGGCTTCAGCTAGAAAGATCAAGATCGGCATGCTAACCGCATTTGTAATACTTGCGTTCGTATGGGCGGTCTCTGGAACATTTTCATCAATATCCAGCGGCACGATGGCCGGTGAACTCGATCAGAGTGCACCCCAGGCTGCCGCTTCAGCGGACGATTTTGTCGGCAGCGAGACCTGTAAAGCCTGTCACGAAGACCAGTTCAAGGGCTTTGCGGGAACCAAGCACGCCAAACTTGCTGAAGTAAAAAGCTGGAAGGATAAGGCTCAAGGATGCGAATCGTGCCACGGCAGCGGAAAATTGCATGTCGAGGGCGGCGGTGACAAATCCAAGATCATTTCATTCAAGGGCAAGAATTCCAAGGAGATCTCGGAAACTTGCTTGAGCTGCCACGCCGGCAAGGAAAGCCACAACAATTTCCGCCGCGGCGAACATTGGCGCAATGATGTCGGCTGTACCGACTGCCACACGTCTCACGGTACCGTCTTTAAGGATCAGATGCCCGGTTCGATGACCGAGATCGGCGAGACCAATCGCCAAAACCCGGGCGTCGCAACGACGGCAATGCTCAAACGCAGCGAACCTCAGCTTTGTATGAGCTGCCACACAGAAACTAAATCACAGTTCAGCAAACCTTTTCATCACAAGGTTTTGGAAGGCGCAATGACCTGCTCCAGCTGTCACAACGCTCACGGCGGATTTGAGTCGAAACAGACCAAGCTCGCTGTCGGAGCTGACTCAGCCTGTATCAAGTGCCACGGCGACAAGCAGGGCCCGTTTGTGTTCGAACATGCCCCGCTGAAAACCGAAGGTTGTGCTTCGTGCCACACTCCGCACGGTTCGGCCAATCCGAAGATGCTTATCCGCAGCTCGATCCGCCAGCTCTGTATGGAATGTCACAGCAACCTGAACGACGCTGAGGGCGGCGCCCCGCAGGCACCTCACAATCAGGTGACAACGCGTTACCTCAACTGTACCGTGTGCCACGTTAGAATACATGGATCAAACGCCAGCAGGTTCTACTTCAGATAGTTGGTGAATAAGAGGAGGCAAAATGTTTGAAATTTCACATAAAACAGTTAGTAGCGGTCGGTACCGCAAAATCTTATTCATCCGCATGATGGTAGTGATCGGCATCGCGATATTTGCCGCTACGGCATTTGGACAATCGCCGACGCCCAAACCTGCAGACGAAGAAGATCTTATCGTAGGTGGCTATAAGGTCACGACAACGACCGAATTCGGATATAGGTTTCGTGAGCTTTACGGCAACGAAAACAAATACAACAGCGATCTCAACTACAAGAAGGGCTTTCGCCTTTTTGATTCGAACATACTTTTCGAGGCCGACAGCGGCAAAGGAAAGTATTTCGATTCGCTGTTGATCTCAAATACCGGTTGGGGAGCAGATCCGACGGGCTTCACCCGTGTCAATGTCGAAAAGACGGGGATCTATAAATTCAACTCGACGGTGAGGCGGGTCAAATATTTTAACAACCTGTCCAACTTCGCTCTTCAACAACACACGTCTAATACGAGACACTCGCTCGGCGACTTTGACTTAACGGTATTGCCGCAAAATGAGAAGTTACGATTCACTTTTGGAGCTTCTTTCAGTAATCTCTCAGGTCCCGGCGTTTCAAATGCTCGAGCCTATCGAGATGATTTCCCAGTAATTGCCGACTACGAGAATCGTTCGAATGACTTTCGTGCCGGCGTCGAAGGACGGTTGTTTGGCTTCAACCTTGGCTTGACTCAGGGTTACCGCTCGTTTAAGGATCGATCACAATACTTCTTGACCGCTCCTAATGTCGGAAATAATCCGGCCGACACGGCGGTTTACAATACCTTCAGCCGCACCTTCCCCACGGACGGTAATGCCTATTTCACCCACTTCAATGCACATCGGACATTTGCAAAGAAGTTGGATTTTACAGGACAGTTGATCTACACAAGCACCGACAGCAAAATGGGCATGCTTGAGTTGATCAGCGGAAGGGACAACAGCAACAACTATATCGATCGAGACAGATTTGAGATCTATGCGGACGCAAAGCGGGTCCAGGCCCGCGGCGATCTAGGGTTGACCTACATGGTGACCAATAACTTCCGCATATCAAATTCGTTTTCATTCGATAGATTTGCTGTGAACGGAGGCGAAAAATTAGAGGAGTGGGTAGATCGTCGAAATGCGGCAGGTAATCCGCTTGCCTCGACCTTTACTCGTTCAGCTGCTTATCGCGTGAATGACTATCGCCGATATGTCAACACGCTCGAGGGTGACTATCAGTTTAACAACCGAGTCAGTGTTCATGTCGGATACCGGTATACAAATCGTAAGGTCGACGTTTTGGGTTATGACATTACGTTAACGTCCGCACCATCTTCTACAAATCCGAGGAACATCCTCGAAGACGAAAAGAATAGTACCCATACGTTAATTGCCGGCATGAAGATCAAACCGGTCAAGAACTGGGTTATCTTTTGGGATGTAGAAAAAGGTTCTGCGGACAACGTCTTTTCAAGACTTGAGAATTATAAGTTCACGAATTTCCGAGTGCGATCGAAGGTTACACTCAATAAATTCTCGTTCAACTTCTCAGCAGTTGCGAAGGACAACAATAATCCCTCTCAAACGCCCACTGCCCTTAACTTTGGAACTGATATCAGGAACTACTTCTACTCAGGCAGCGTGGAATGGGCCCCGATGGACAAGGTGCAGGTCAGCAGCGGTTACACTTATCACCACCTTACCGCGGACACACCTATAATCGTTCCGGTTGATGGTGTAAGCCGTCTGGGATTCAGCCAATTTTTCATGCGGGACCACTACGGATATCTCGACATATCCGCAAAACCGATAAAACGGCTGTCATTGTATGGAAGCCTCAGGATCAATCGGGACAAAGGTCAAGAGAATCGATTTTCAACCTTGCCTGAGATCATTTATGGCGGATATCCGATGAATATGTTGACGCCGGAATTTCGTGCAGCCATCCGGCTGACCCGAAATGTTGATTGGAATATCGGTTACCAATATTACAACTACCAAGACTCGCAGACGTCGAGCCAGAACTATCGGGCTCACTTGCCTTACACGTCTTTGAAGATCTATTTTGGAGGCGGAGCCGCTGACCGCTAAAAAGATATACAGGTCTCAAAGACCAGATGCCGGCGAGGTGCCCTCCCCTCGCCGGCATCATTTTTTTGTCAGGACTAAATAACTGCCGATCTTTGGTCAAAATGTGACAAACGTCACGGTCATTATTTCATGAGGGTCTAAGATTAAATTGAGGGAATGTCTTAAATATGTATTGTATTATTGATCCCACAAACAAACCGTCAGTCACACACAGTTTTGCGAGGTACCGGGCGATCGAGCTCCGGCTAATACTATGAAAACAGGTGTAAAAGTTGGTGTCATCTTAGTTTTTGTACTCTTTACCATATCGGCATATCTGCTCTCGATGAGCGGCACTCATGCCGAGGCCCAACCGGCCGCCGCGCCCCCTATTGCCAACACCGCCGCACCCGCGGCGGAACCCACCGCTCCAAAACTCGATTGTGCGGGCTGTCACGGGCCGGGACGGAGCTTGCCATATCTCGCCGGCGAAAAGTTTCACAAGGAAGCTCACTCGGCGATGGACACCAGCATCCACGCAAAGGTCGCGGTCCGCGGCAAGCCCGCTGCGAACTGTATGGACTGTCATTCCGTCAATGGCGACATGGCAACCATCCGCGCCGCTGACGATCCGCGATCCACGATCAACCGGGCCAACATTTCGCAGACCTGTGGCCGTTGTCACAACGATCCTGCGCTGATGGCGGAAAAAGGGATAACCAACCGGCCTTTCCTGGCATATCAGGAAAGCGTCCATGGCAAGGCTCTTTCGCACGGAAATATGAAAGCCGCCGTTTGCTCAGACTGTCACAACAGCCACGCTGTATTGCCGGCGACAGATACCAATTCGACGATATCTAAGTTCAACGTAGCGGCAACCTGCGGCAAATGCCACGGCGAGATCGCCGGCCAATTTACAGAAAGCGTTCATGGTATGTCGCTCGCGAGGGGCAACTATCAATCACCGAACTGTACGGATTGCCACGGGATACACGGCATCAAGGCTCAGAAGGAATCACGCCAGGCTCTCGGGCTGACAAGCTGCTCGCAGTGCCACGACGGCGTACGCCTGTCGCAGGACTATGGCATTCCTTCGGAACGCGTAAGCAGTTTTCAGGACAGCTACCACGGCCGTGCGTTAAAGCTCGGTTCGGACGTGGTTGCCGACTGTGCCAGCTGCCACGGCATTCACAACATTTTGCCGTCGAGCAACCCGAAGTCGCTGATACATAAATCAAACCTCGTCACCACGTGCGGACAATGTCACCTCGGCGCCGGTGAGAATTTTGCGATCGGAAAGGTACATCTCGAGACAGGTGCGTCACAGGACATTGGCAGCCAGGGTAAGAACTGGGTCCGAACGATCTATCTGCTTTTGATATTCGGCGTGGTTGGCGGCATGCTCGTCCACAACGGAGTGATCTGGTATCGAAAGGCCGCGGCCAAACGTAAACTCGAGGCGAGGCCGATCGTCAGGATGTCGGTGAACCAGCGAGTACAGCATTGGCTGCTGCTGACCAGCTTTATCGTCCTCGTAATAACCGGCTTTGCGCTTGAGTACCCCGAAACATGGATCACCTGGCTCACGGGCAATAGTGAGTCGGTCAGGCGTATGATCCATCGCGGCGCGGCCGTCATTATGATGGTTACCGGTGTCTATCACATCGTATATCTGCTTGCGCTAAAAGAAGGCCGTTTCTGGGCATACGATATGCTCCCGCGGTGGAAGGATTTCCAGGACCTCTTTCAGAATTTCCGCCACTTTGTGCTGAACAAAGGCGAACGGCCGAAATTTGCACGCTTTCGCTACGCCGACAAGGCCGAGTACTGGGCAGTCGTTTGGGGAACGATCATCATGGGCCTGACCGGCCTGATGATCTGGTTCAAGGTCGGCATTTTCGGCTTCTTGCCGCGATGGGCGATAGACATCGCGATCGCAATACACTTTTACGAGGCGATCCTCGCGACACTGGCCATCATCGTTTGGCATTTCTATCACGTCATCTTTGACCCGGATGTCTATCCGATCAACTGGACGTTTTACGACGGCCGGATGTCCGAGGAACTGTTCAAGGAAGAACACGAACAGGCCTATGAGGATATGAAAGCCGAAGAAGCCCGCATTGCCGAAGCCGCAAGCACGGAAGATGGTGAAACCGACAGCAAGGAGGAAGACAAACAGAACTGACCGCACGCTTCGCGGTTGATGACAATATTCCACTTAAACAAAAAGAACCGCCGGATACTCTCCGGCGGTTCTTTTTTTTTACGTGTGTCAGATGGTAAACCAGATCGTCTATTTCCTAGGGTGGCAGACCGCACATTGGAACTGCGATATGTCACCAAGATTGATCGGGTGCTTGAACTGCTTGTCGGGTTGATGGCACGTATCGCACCGGCGATCGGCAAGGGCTCCGAGATCCACGGGATGAATAAATGGCCCGGTCTTCATGTTTGCCGACGGCGGAGCGTCGGAATCATAAAGCGTCGTGTGACAGATGTTGCAGTCGTTCGAAATGACCTTGCCCGTGTTGCTGAAGTGCTGGCCGTCATGGCATCTGAAACAGCCCGGCGAGTTAAGGTGTCCGGCATTGTTGGGATGCGTCTGCCAGTTGGTCTTCATTTCCGGGAAGAAATAGTTTTGATATATACGCTGCAGTTCGAGCGACGCCGCCGAGATCGAATCCTGACGTT
>JAIBCA010000083.1 GCA_019694345.1 Pyrinomonadaceae bacterium
GGCGACACCTCGCCGCGAGCGATCACCGGCCCGGCAAAGAAGATAGTCGAGAACATGGAAACGAGCCTCACGGTCCCGACGGCCACCAGTTTTCGCACGATCCCGGTCAAGGTACTTGAGGAAAACCGACGGATCATCAACGACCACCTTGCCAACGGCTTGCGGGGCAAGGTCTCGTTCACTCATATCATTGCCTGGGCGATCGTATCGGCGATCAAGTCGTATCCGAATATGAACGTCGGATTCGGCATGGTCGACGGTGTACCGTCGAGGCTTGAGCATCAGGACGTAAATCTCGGCATCGCGATCGATATTGAGAAGAAGGACGGCTCGCGAAATCTGCTTGTGCCAAATATCAAGGCCGCCGACAAGATGAACTTTGCCGGCTTTTATGCAGCATATAATGAGCAGGTCAAAAAAGCCCGCGAAGGCAAGCTCGAAATATCAGATTTTCAGGGAACAACGATCTCACTTACCAATCCGGGCACGATCGGCACCGCCGCATCAAATCCGCGTCTGATGTCCGGACAGAGCGCTATCATCGCCACCGGCGCGATCGAATATCCGCCCGAATATCAGGCAATGACGGCCGGAACGATCTCAGCTCTCGGCATAAGCAGGATCGTAACCATTACCAATACTTACGATCACCGTGTGATACAGGGTGCCGAGAGCGGCCTCTTCCTTGCACGGATCAACGAATTTCTGAAAGGGCATCATGGATTTTACGAGGATATCTTTGCGGATCTCGAGATCCATTACCCGCCGCTGCGCTGGGCCGACGATTATAACCCCTCGCTGTTTGGCGGCGAGCAGGCTCAGGTCGAAAAGCAGGCGAACGTGCTGCAGTTGATCAACGCCTACCGCGTCCGAGGCCACATGTTAGCGGATATCGATCCGCTCAATATGACGACCCATTACACACCCGAGTTGGACCTCGAAAATTTCGGGCTGACGATCTGGGATCTCGACCGCGAATTCATCACCGGCGGGTTGCACGGCGAACAGACAGCGACGCTTCGCCGTATTTTGGACATCCTCCGACGGGCGTATTGCGGCAAGGTCGGTGTGGAATACCGCCACCTCAGAAGTGATGAGCAAAAAGAATGGATCCGGCGACAGGTCCGCGAGCAATTCGTTGATACCAAGCCGCTGCCCCCTGAGATCAAGAAGGAGTTGCTCCAAAAGTTGATCGAGGCTGAGCAGTTCGAGCAATTTCTGCACAAAAAGTATCTCGGGCAGAAGCGCTTTTCGCTCGAGGGCTGTGAGACGGTGATCCCGATGCTCGATCAGCTGATCGAGGGAGCGTCGGCACGCGGCGTTGACGAGATATATATGGGAATGGCCCACCGCGGCCGTCTAAATGTGCTGGCCAACATCGTCGGCGACCCGGAAAAGGGAGATATGGCCGAACGGATCTTCACGGTGTTTGAGGGGACCTCGCATCCTAACTTCCCTGCCGACGAGGGCGACGTGAAATACCATCAGGGCGCCGTCGGCCACAGAAAGACCAAGGCCGGGCGCGACCTCGAGATCCGCCTTTCGTGCAACCCTAGCCACCTTGAGACAGTCAATCCCGTCGTCGAGGGTATGGCACGGGCTCGACAGGACGCACTTCGCGAGGGAGAAAGCCGTCCGCGCGAAGAGGTTTACGATCGGGTTCTGCCGCTGTTATTGCACGGTGATGCCGCGTTCGCGGGTCAGGGCGTCGTTATGGAAACGCTCCAGCTCGCCGGATTGCCTGGTTATCGGACAGGCGGCACGATCCATCTGGTCATCAATAATCAGATCGGTTTTACGACATCGCCTGGGCTCAGCCGCAGTTCGATCTATTCGACCGATGCCGCTCATGTCACGCAGACGCCGGTCTTTCACATCAACGCCGACGATCCGGAAGCCGCGTTTCGCGTGATCCAGATCGCACTCGACTACAGGCGTGAGTTCAATCTCGACGTCGTGCTCGACCTGATCGGTTTTCGCCGTCTCGGCCACAACGAGGGCGATGAACCAAGCTACACTCAGCCGGTGATGTATGCCCGCGTCAAGGCCCATCCGGGCACCCGGCATATGTATGCGCAGCAACTGATGCGCGAAGGGGTCATCACTGAGGACGACCTGGCGGCAATGACCGGCAAGGTGGTCGATAAATACGAGGGCATTCTTGCCCGTGCCAAGAGTATCGCGGCCGAAAAGCCTGCTAAGGCCGCGCTTGCCTCACCTCCGGCTGAGGATGACGGTTCAAACGTGTTGGAGACCGGCGTTTCTGCCTCAGCGCTCAAAACTGTTGCCGAAAAGATCTCATTGGTGCCCGACGGATTCAGTATTAATCCGAAAATGGTCGGTCAGCTTGCCCGCCGAGCAAAGATGGGCGAGGGCGAAGTGTCGATGGACTGGGCATTTGGCGAACTTATGGCGATCGGGTCGCTTGTTCTCGAGGGCTCGTCAGTACGATTCAGCGGACAAGATTCGGGACGCGGCACGTTTTCACAGCGGCACGCCAATATGTACGATACGATGACTGGCGAGCGTTGGGCACCGCTCAACGAACTCCGCAGTGAGACAAACCCGAATGCCCGTGCATTCATCTTCGACAGTTCGCTGTCTGAATACGGCGTACTTGGGTTTGAATACGGCTACTCGGTCGTCTCTCAGAACGAGCTTGTCGCATGGGAGGCACAGTTCGGCGATTTTTCGAATGGTGCCCAGATAATGATCGACCAGTATATCTCTTCATCCGAGGACAAATGGCAGCAGCGGTCGCGGCTCGTGATGTTGTTGCCTCACGGGTACGAAGGCCAGGGTCCCGAGCACTCGTCGGCCCGGCTTGAGCGATATCTGCAGCTTTGTGCCGAAAACAATATGCAGGTTTGTTATCCGTCAACGCCTGCCCAGTATTTCCATCTCTTACGTCGGCAGGTAAGACAGGAGATCGCTCGGCCGCTAGTCGTGATGACGCCGAAAAGTCTCCTGCGTCTACCCGCTGCAACGTCAGAAATGTCCGAGCTTGAGAAAGGCGGTTTCCGTCCGGTGATCGATGATGCCGCGGTTCCCGACCGATCGAAGATCACCCGATTGTCGATCTGCAGCGGCAAGGTCTTTTACGACCTCGATGCTGCACGCTCGACTTCCGGCATGGTGGACGTGGCGATAATTCGGCTTGAGCAGTTCTATCCGTTCCCATCGACGATGCTCGCCGAGGTGATCGCATCATATCCGAATGTAAAAGAGATCGTATGGACACAGGAAGAGCCGCAGAATATGGGCGGCTGGACCTTTGTCGAACCGCGTTTACGGGGTATCCTTCCTAGCGGTGCAACGCTCCAATACATTGGCCGCACCGCGTCGGCCTCGCCGGCGACCGGTTCGTACGCGATACACAATCTCGAACAGACGAAGTTGGTCGATGAAACGCTCGGCATCGCTGCGGGCGGATCTTCGGCTGCCGTATGACACGTCTCACTTGCTAAAGAGGATAGACCCGGAACTTAAGAACGATAAATATGACATTTTCGAAACTGATAACCGTGACACTCGCGTCATCGCTCGCGATCTTGGTCACCCTCGCTTGCCAGCCCAAGACAGTCAGCAGCGAGGAGCCGCCGAAGTCAAACGCTGCCGCTCCGGAACCGACTCCGCCGACCAACAAAGAACCGATCACGATCGCGGCCGTCGGCGACATTATGATGGCATCGCCGTTCCCGAACGAAAGTAGAATGCCGCCGAATGACGGCGCAGACCTGCTGAAGGATGTTACGCCAATCCTTTCGGCCGCCGATATTGCATTTGGCAATCTCGAGGGCCCGATAGTCGACGGCGGGACCTCGGCAAAGTGTCGACCCGGCTCGACCCAGTGTTTTGCCTTTCGCACACCGACACGCTACGGGAAATACCTGAAACAGGCCGGATTTGATGTTATGAGCGTGGCGAACAATCATGCCGGCGATTTTGGCCTTGCAGGTCGTGTCAGCACCCAAAAGGTACTCGATGAGCAAGGGATCAAATACGCAGGCAGTCTTGAACCGCCTGCGACAATTGCCTATCTCGACGTCAAGGGCAAAAAGATCGGCTTCATCGCTTTCGGCCACAACAACGGGATGCCGAACGTCAATGATCTGGCCGGTGCTCGCCAGTTGGTGCTCGAAGCCAAGAAGAAGGCGAATCTCGTGATCGTGTCATTTCACGGCGGAGCCGAGGGCACCGACCGACAGCATGTCCCGAATAGCAGCGAGATATTTCTGGGTGAAAATCGCGGCAACCTGCCCGCATTTTCCCATGCGGTCATTGACGCCGGCGCAGATCTGGTGCTCGGTCACGGCCCGCATGTGATGCGTGGTATGGAGATCTACAAAGATCGACTGATCGCCTATTCATTAGGGAATTTTGCGACCTATGGTTGGTTCAGGCTTGCCGGGGAGACTGCTCTGACAATGGTGCTCGAAATTAAGATCGACTCGGACGGCAAGTTCATGGGCGGCAAGATCAATGCCGCGACGCTTGAAGGAAAAGGAATCCCGACGCTTGATAAGAACGGCACCTCGATCCGCACCGTTCGCAATCTGTCGATCGCCGACTTTGGCCCAAATGCCCCGAAGATAGCGGATGACGGTACGATCACTCTCAAATGATCACGTCAGTCTAGCCCGATGCGTCTCACCAGCTCTTTGAACCGCCGATCACTTCGGAGCGGTTCAAGGAGCGGTTCGTGCTTGGCGTAGATCACCCCACGGTCTCTATGTTCGAAGGCTTGAGTGAGCCAAGCAAGACTTGTCTCTTTGTCACCGAGCCTGATCGGAACCAGTGATTTCAGATATCGCGGATAGTTCTTGAGATGAGGACGTGTTTCGTATTGCTCGAGCCTTTTGTGCCATACGCCATTCATCCCGTTTTGCTTGTAGGCAGATTTTAGTTCCTCGCCGATCTCCGCGGGCTCGCCAAACTTCGTCGCGGCGGTCGCCAGAGCATCTACAGACTCAGCTTCCATTCCCGCAAATTCAAACCCAAACCCGAGATAGAAGTGGCCGTAACCAAAGTCCGGGTCGATCTCGATTATCCTTTTCGCCTGCCTGATCAGATCTCGCGCGTTACGCTGCGTGTAAAAATAGCCGGCGAGCCCCGTAGCGGCAATGGCTGATCCCGGAGCGAGTGAGATCGCCTTCGAAAAGTGCTCATATGCATCGTTGAAACGGCCCAGAACGTTTAGCAGATCGCCATACCATTGGTGCGTCGTCCCGGACGACGGATCCAGTTCGATCGCGAGCAGGAACTCTTTCTTGGCCTTGGCCCAATCCCAATCGTGAAATGCTTTTGCGTAACCTAGCGTGGTGTGAGCCACCGACAGTTCCGCTCTTATTCGCTCGGCATCTGACAGCCCCTCCGCCCTGCCCGATGGCAGTGCCGCCGAATAAAAGTCGGCAAGCATCCGATGGCTATCGGCGAGCCCGGAGTACGCAAATGCGAAGTTCGGATCCTGTCGAATTGCTTCCTCAAAATGAGTGACTGCCTGCTTGAGTCCGACCTCGGTGCGCTTGTTCCAGAACGAACGAGCCTGCACGTATGATTCAAATGCCGCCGTGTTGACCTTTGGCGATGCCGAGAACCTCTCGAATTTATTGATATCCAGTGACCGCGTATCGGTCATCTCGTTTACGGTCGCAATGAACTGATAACCTCGGCCGGGTACGGTCAGGATGAACTTCGGGTCTTTTTTGCCCTCGCCAAGGGCCTTTCGCAGCACAAAGATCGTCTGCGAAAGATTCCCTTCCTCGACGATCGAGCCCGCCCAAACGCGGTCGAGCAACTCCTCCTTGGTCAGTAGCCTGCCTTTGCTGCACACAAGCGTTTTGAGCAGCAGAACAGCACGCGGCGTTAGAGATACCGCCTCGCCCGAATCACGCCTGGTGAGCCGTTGACTCCTTGCGTCGAGACGAAACTCACCAAACTCGTACGTAAGCGGTTGGTGGATCTCCTGCATAAACAAAAGAAAAAGAGATTGAGAAATTTTGAGATTAGTTTTGAGGATTTTTGAGAACAGGTCAAGTTAGATTGATGACCTAAGCTCGAATTGAAAATCAATTTACCCAAGGTGCAAGGGTTATGAACGATGAACTGGTGAACGCGAAAGCGTCCGTCGTCTCAAAACTACTGGTGATTGCCCCTTATTCCGCCGATCGTCCTAACCGACGATGCGGCGTACAAACAGGCGAAATACCACGACAAAACAGATCTGCCGAAGATAATTCTGGCGGTCTGCTTAGTCGTG